>PMSW01000064.1:7937-17592 GCA_003168215.1 Actinomycetota bacterium | reverse complement strand
GCCAGGCCGAGCGCGTCGACGGCGACGATGGACAGCACCAGGCCGAGCAACGGCCCCGGCAGCCGGCGGTCAACGCGCCTGGCGATGGCGATCACCGCCAGAACGCCCGCAGCGATGCCAACCGACCAGCCGTTGGTGTGGCTGACCTGGCCAGCCACCATGCGGAGCCGACCGATCGTGGTGGTACCCCCGCCTGCCACCCCCAGGATGACCGGGATCTGGCGGACGGCGATCTCGATGGCGATGCCGGCCATTACCCCGGTGATGACGGGGGTGGACAGGAGGTCCGCGATCCACCCCAGGCGGAGGAGGCCAACGGCGACCAGCACCGCCCCGACCCCCACGGCCGCGCAGGCCATCACTTCGCCGTAGGAGGTGGTTCCCGCCGCCGCGGCGGCCACGCCGACGGCAAGGATGGGGGCGATGGTGGAATCCGCGCCGACCGACAGGTGACGCTTGGTGCCGATCGCGGCGTAGAGCAGCGATCCGGCGACGAAGGCGTAGAGCCCGGCAACCGCCGGCAGGTTCGCCAGCTGAGCGGTGGCCATCTGCGACGGCAGCGCCACGGCGACCAGGGCCAGTCCGGCCAGCGCATCGGCGCCTAGCCACGATGCCCGGTAATCCCGCAACGTCGGCGGGATCCACCAGGTGCTCATGCCCCATCCTGGCGCACGGCCGCTGATCTGTGTCCGCCGGCCGGCCGCCGTGGCCAGCTTTCCCGCCNNCCCGCCTCGGCCAGCTTTCCCGTCTCGGCACCAGGTGCAAAGGCACTCGCGGTGACATAAGTTGGCAAGCAGAGTCGACGACGCGAGGACGCGGCCGCCGCAAGCTAAGACCGGCTACCGCGCATCCGGGATAAGTCGCTGACTCGGGAGCCGATTATGGGCATTATCGCCTGGATCATGGGCCTGGCTGCGGTCCGGCCGGCCTGGCGCGCGGTCACCGGCGAGGCGGACGGGTGAGCCGGCTCACCGGGCAGGGCCAGCCCGGCCGGTGGCTGATCGCCAGGGGGCAAGCGATCGGCATTGGCACCGTCATCTCCCTGATCGCGGTCGGCGCGATCTTGCGGTTCGCCGTTGCCGCGGTTTCGCCGCTCGACCTGAACCTGCATGCCGTGGGTGTCATCCTGATCCTCGTCGGAGTCCTCGGCCTGCTGCTCCGGCCGCTGGCGGGGGTCCGGCCGAAGCCGGACAGGCGGCGCCCCAGTCGGCCCTTCCGCAGCAAGCAGCTGGAGCAGGCCAGGGCAGAGGCAGCCGCGGACGTAGCCCGGATCCGAGACGACGGCACGGGCATCAGCCCGGACGCGCCCGCCTACCAGGAAGACGACCTCTGAACCCCACCAGGGCTATCGCAGACCCGGCGACTACCGCCAGCTGCGGGCTCGATTCCGTTAACGCGGAAATTTAGGAGGGGCCAAGCACGTCTTTATTTCCGTGTTAACGGAACCTCAGCCTCGGGGAACGGCGGGACCGAGTATCTGGCCATCCCGGCCGGCCGGCAGTCGGCGGTCCTCGTTCGTTATGCCCCGGCCCGGCGCAGCCGTTCAGCAAGCTCGGCGGCAAGCACATCGGCAAGCGGGCCGCCGCGGCCCGCGTCGACGGTGTCTTTCTTGGCGTTGAAAGCCACGACCCACGCTCCTGATGCCCAGGCCACCTCCTGTTCGTCAGCAGTCCAGGGACGGCTGCGGGCACGTTCGTAGGCTGCGAGGAACTGTGCGCTCTGGGCGACGGTAGCGTGCTCGCCGGGACCGCCTGTTGCCGCGAACGCTGCCGCGGCCTGCCCCGCGATTGCCGCTTCCGGTTTGCTGATGACGCTGTCCCAGTCGTGCACGACGTGCAGCCGCCCGCGGCGCCACCGGATGTTCTGCGATTCCCAGTCGCAATGGCCGACGACAGGGGGCTCGGCGCACCGTTCCAGCCGGCGGCGGATGCGGATAGCCGCATCGTCCAGCCACGCTGGGCCTGGCCGCGTGTTCAGGTCCATGTTCATGTCATCTGGCCACGGCCATGGTCCGTCCTCGTGGTGATCCCAGTAGCTCCACGGTGGCGACGGCTCCAGGGTGGACACCGCCGACACCTGCGGCGCGAGCTCGACGAGCCTGGCAAGCGCGGCAGCGAACGAGCCGGCCGAGCCAGGATCTGGTGCGAGCTGCGTTCCGCCTGGAACGAATGCCTCCGCCGTCGCGTCAAGCCGCCCGAGCGGAGCTGGCCCGGCGAGCGGCTGCGGGCACGGGTATCCCGCCCGCCAGAGGTGGCGCTGGACTTCCACGCACCCGCGCTGGCGGGCCGCCGCCGGCCGGACCTTGATCACAGCGTTCCGGCCATCGGCGAGCCGCACGCCCGTCACCGCGGACAGGTGCGCTTGCTGAAAGTGCACCTGAACCAATCTCGATCCGAGGTTGGCGTAACACCATTCCGCAAGCCCGCCCGGCTCTGGCAGCTGGACTTGTTGCATGACCGAAGGAGTTATCACGAAGCAGCGGCCGACCGCTGCCAGATAACCCCATCGGGCCGCCTGTCTCCCCTGTCCCATCACCGGCCAGGCAGACCCTTGAGCGTTACCTCGGCATCCGACAGCGCCGCTGCACTGCTGGATGCGCCGGCCGGCAGCCTGCTCAGATGGGCGACTCCGGATGGTGGAAGTCCCACTCCTGCAGCGCCGCGACGGAAAGCCAGTCAAGCCCCCGGCCCGCCTCAGCCTCGATCCCGTGGGCGAGGGCAGCGAGAGCGGCAGCCGCGGCATAGCCGTCCGCCGCATCGGCCGCCTCAGACGCACCCTCCAGCGCGTGGACCAGCATTTCCTTCGCAGCCGTCGCCCGTGCGGGCGCAGCACCGTAGGAGTTGGCCAGCGCGGCGATGGCGCGACGTACCACGCGCTCTGCCAGCCCGTCAGTCACTGATACCCGTCTCTCCGGCAATGCAGGTCTCCCGTCCGTCGACGCTGGGCATCCTACTCAGCGGCGCCACGCAGGCTGGCGGAGGCCGATGCCGTTGAATGCGCAGCGGGCTGCGCGGGATACTCGGTTACATGATTAACGACGTCACGCAGGAACGGGCCATATACCAGGCGCTCAAAGCGGTGGACGAAGTCGCTGCAGCCCTGCAGGCGCACCTGATCGAAGAGCACGGGGCTGATCCGGAGCGCGCCGCTGCGCAGAGCACCTCCACCAACTCGCTCAAGCTGCTGCGGCAGGCCCGCGAGCGGCTTGGCGAAGGCCTGCGAGCCATCAAGGCGGAGGGCATCGCCGAGTCTGACGGGATCTCCCTGCGCAACGAATGACCGAACGGGAGCACCCGCCGCATGTTATTGCCGCCCGCCCGCCGACCGGCAGCCAGAATCATTACCAACCAGCACTAATAGGACCTATCGCCATGTAGAGCCGCGCGAATCTCGGCCGCTTTTAGCCAGGAGGCTTTAAATCTCCGTGAATTAGCCGGGGATGCGTACACTCAGCTTTACGGGGGCTAAGTCGCGGTTTCGTGCGCATGGCAATATGCGCTGGGAATTCCGCCGCGGCTGGGGATGTCCGCGCAAGTGCCCGCGGACTCAAGCGCAGCAGGTGCTCAGGCAGTTCGCGGCGGGAGGGGGACGTTAATGCGCGCGCTCAGACGCCAGCAGGATCGTAAGACGAAGCCACCCGAGCTGGTCGTCGAACATTCCCCTGCTGCAGAGCCCAGCCCCTCCCTCAGGGTCAATTTCGAGCACCGGCCAGGCTTGAGCCAGGCCGCGGAACCTCTGCTCGTTCTTGCTTCGCCGACAATCGGGCTTTGCGGCGTTTTTGACAGCGCGGGCGGCGCCGGAGCGGAGACCGTCACGGCCCCGGCGGGCACCCGCGGCGGCACGTGGGCTGCCGCCCGGGCCGCCAGGGAGGCCGTTCACTCGCGCACTGACCTGCTGTCCGTGGGGTCACGCGCATGGCATGCGGGCTTCGATGAGTCAAGGGCTTACGTGGAGCAACCGCCATCCGCTCCCCGGCCCGATCTCACTACCGAACTCCTTGGCGCCATTCAACGGAAGCTGGCGGAAAAGACGGCGGAAGGCAGAGCCCGGAATTCGGGCGACAAGAGCCCTCTCATGAAGACCCGGCCGGCCACGATGGCGGCCGCGTGGTTCGACCTGGACGCTGGTGAAGTCACTGCGGCATGGGCCGGGGACTCGCGGGTATACATGCTCATGCCGGTGTCTGGCCTGCAGCAGGTAACGACGGACGATCTCGAAACAGGCGCTGATGCCCTGGAGGATCTTACCCAGGACTCGCCGATGTCCAATTGCATCAGCGCTGACACGGACTTCACGATTCACGAGAGGCGCATTAATTTCGATCTGCCGGCCGTTTTGTTCGCAGCGTCCGACGGCTGCTTCGGCTACGTGGCGACTCCGCTGCATTTCGAGCTCATGCTGCTGTCGACGATGAACGGGGCACTGTCCTGGCAAGACTGGCAGGAACGGCTCCAGGCGGCCATCGAGAGAGCTGCCGGCGACGACGCGTCGCTGGCCGGCTTCGCTCTCGGCTGGCGGGACTTCAGCGAGTGCCGGGAAGCATATGCGCCGCGCCGCCTGCAGTGCGCGGACCAAGCGAGAAATTACGACGCGCTTGCCACGGGCGTATCCAGGCTCCAGCAGAGCCTGGAATCAGCCACGGCAGACCTGGCAACGGCCAGGCAGCAGTTGTGGGACGAGTACCGGACCTCCTACGAGAGCCTGCTCTCGACACGCGTGCGAGATGTGTCTTAAGCACCGGGATTACGGGGCGGCAGAAGCCGGTGAGCGGCAGCGCGAACGGAGATTGCCAGCAGGCAGGTACCTGGCAGCGTGCACCGCCCCGCAGGGCCGGGGAGCCAGCCAGGTGGCGAGTCGCGTGCGGCGCTGCCCCGCGGGGGTGTTGACTGGCGGCATGTCTGTCAAGGGTGAATATGAGCCGAGCACGCAGGGCTGGGTCCGCGATCAGGTCGAGTTGTATGAGAGTTCCGGCGGCACGCAGGGCACGACGCTGCGCGACACCGGCCTTCCCGTCGTGATCATCACCAGCCGCGGGGCGCGGAGCGGAAAGCTGCGCAAGACACCGCTGATGCGAGTCGAGCACGATGGCCGCTATGCCGCGGTGGCATCAAAGGGCGGCGCCCCGGCCCATCCGCTCTGGTACTACAACTTCCGCGCTGACCCGGCAGTCGAACTCCAGGACGGCCCGCTGAAGCAGGACATGATCGCCCGGGAGCTCACCGGAAGCGAGCGAGCGCAGTGGTGGGAACGCGCAGTCGCCGCATTCCCGCCGTACGCCGAGTATCAGCGAAAGACCGAGCGCCAGATCCCGGTCTTCGTCCTCGAGCAGGCCGCCGGGAACTGACCGCGCTGATCGCAGCACGCCAGGCTGAACGATTGTGCGGCTCAGGTAAGCCCGAGGATGCGGGCGGCGTTGTCGCGCAGCACCTTGTCCATGACCCCGGCCGGCAGGCCGAGGCCGGTGAACTCGGCGAGGCAGCGTTCGGGGGTGAAGAACGGGAAGTCGCTGCCCCACAGGAACTGCCCGGACAGCCGCCCCTGCAGCTCGCGGATCACCTCCGCGGGGATCCGCCGCGGCGACCAGCCGGAGATATCGATGTACACGTTGGTCTTGTGCAGGGCGATGGCAATCAGGTCCAGCTGCCACGGCCAGCCGAAGTGCGCCGCCACCACGGTCAGCCCGGGATGGGCGGCGGCGACCGGGTCCAGCTTGAGCGGGTGGGCGTAGTCGATCCGGATGCCCTGGCCGCCGGGCTGGCGGGCACCGATCCCGCTGGTCCCGGTGTGGAACAAGGCGAGCAGGCCGTGCTCCTCGCAGGCAGCAAAGATCGGCCAGTAGCCGGGGTCATCGGGGGCGAATGCCTGCAGCGACGGGTGGAACTTCACGCCCCGCAGCCCGAGGGAGGCGATATTCGCCACCTCCGCGACGGCCGCCTCGCCTTTGTGCGGGTCAACCGAGCCCATGCCGGTGAACACGTCCGGATGATCACGGCAGGCAGCGGCCACGGTCTCGTTCGGCACCCGGGGCCGTCCCGTCGCCGTCTCGGCATCCCAGGCCAGCAGGACCGCCTGCACCCCTAGCTCGCGGTATCTGGCCGCCAGCTGGTCCAGCGACTGCCGTTGCACCGGTGAGCGGAAGTACGCCTCGGCCGCCTCGACGTAACCGGACATGCTGCCATCCAGCCAGTCCGGCGTCGGCAAGTGCACATGAAAATCAACAGCGCGCAAGGACACCGGCTCATCGTAACGGCAGCACCCAGGTGCCGCCGCAGGGACAGAATTCGGCTGCCGTTCACTGCCCGGATGCGCGCACCCGCCATGATCTTCGCGCAGGTCTGCTAAAAACAGGAGGTAGCGATGGGAAGGAGATGATTCATGGATGACCCTGGTGTCATCACGACAGTGCGCCCGGCCGGGCTGGGCCGCCTGCGCGATCCGAGGTTCCTGCTGTTGTCCGCCAGGCGGGCCGGGCGCTCGTCCCTGATGGCTGCCCGGATGCCGGTCGGCGGGGCGGGGATGCTGCCCGGCTTCCTGATCGTCGGCGGCCAGCGGTGCGGCACCACGTCGATGACTCGTGCGCTGAGCCATCACCCGGCCGTGTTCGGCGCCGCGCTGCAGCTGGAAGTGCACTACTTCGACCAGGGATACGACCGCGGGCTTACCTGGTACCGGAGCCACTTCCCGCTCCGGGCGCACGCGCGGCTGGCCGCGCGGACAGCCGGGGCGGCCCCGGTGGCATTCGAGTCGAGCCCCTACTACATGTTCCACCCGCTTGCCGCCGGCCGGATCTCCCGCGACCTGCCCGGCGTGAAACTGCTCGTGCTGCTGCGCGACCCGGTGGAGCGCGCCTATTCCGGCCACGCCCATGCGGTGTCCGCCGGCTACGAGACAGAGCCGTTCGAACGGGCACTGGAACTCGAAGACGCCCGGCTGGATGGCGAGGCCGAACGGATCATGGCCGACCCGGCATACGCCAGCCACAGCCACCAGCACCACGCCTACCGCACCCGCGGGCACTACGCAGAGCAGCTGGAGCGGCTGGAGCAGACCTTCGGCCGCGAGCGGATTCACGTCATCGACAGCGACGCCTTCTTCACCAATCCCGCGCCTGTCTACGGCGAGGTGCTTGAGTTCCTCGGGCTGCCCCGCGGCGGCCATCCCGTCTTCAAGCGCCGCAACCCCCGGCCGCGCGGCCCCATGACCCAGAAAACACGGGCCGCGCTGGAAGAGCACTACCGCCCGCACGACGAGCGCCTCGCCAGCTGGCTCGGGCACCAGCCGAGCTGGCGCGCGTAGGCCCGGCCGGGCGGCAGGACTGCGCCGCCGGCCACGGCCATGCTTGCAAGAGGCTCCGGCCATGCTTGCAAGAGGAGCGCCGGCGGGGATTGCCCCGGCCGGCATAGGCTGGCGCCGGGCGCGGCGAAATAAGTACAATCGCAGCGTGGGACGCTGGCGCCGGACTGCTGCCCCGGGTGGCGGCAGACGGTGGCTGCGGGCCGGGTGAGCCGGCCGGGAGGCGGATGACCGAGCTCATCGTCGGCGCTCATCAGTCCGACACGCATCAGAAGGCCCTGCGCATCAACCTCGATCCGCGCTGGTACGGGACGATCGCCGAGATCGGAGCGGGCCAGGAGGTCGTGCGCTGGTTCTTCCGGGTAGGCGGTGCCGCAGGCACCATCGCGAAGTCGATCTCGGCCTACGACATGGCCGTTAGCGACGCCGTGTACGGCAAGGCGGACCGGTACGTGTCCGCCGGGCGGCTCCAGGGCATGCTCGACAAGGAATTCCACCTCAACGTCGAGCGGCTCGGCGATGAGCGCGGGGATGGAACCTCGTTCTTCGCGTTTGCCGACACGGTCGTGGCGCGCAGCTTCCGGGGCGGCAACGAGTGCCATGGCTGGATGGGCGTGAAGTTCCAGGCGCGGGCGCGCGACGAGCCGAGCCAGATCGTGATGCACGTGCGGATGCTCGACGTCGAGGCCTCGCTGCAGCAGGAGGCACTCGGGACCGTCGGGGTGAACTTGCTGCACGGAGCGTTCTTCGAGCACCACGAACCGGACAGGCTCATCGAGAGCCTTCTGGACCGCCTGACCACCGGCCGCATCGAGATTGACATGATCCAGTTCCGCGGCATCGAGTTCCGCGGCGTGGACAACAGGCTGATGGCGCTCAAGCTCGTCCAGCTCGGGCTGAGCGGCGTGGCGATGTTCGGCCCCGACCGGGAGGTGCTCCAGCCGAGCGAGGTGCTGCGCAAGAAGGCGATCCTGGTGGAGCGGGGCAGCTATCGCCCGCCGACGCACGTGAACCTCGACATGCTCGACACGGCCAGGGCCAAGTTCGAGGCCGACCCCGCGGTGGCCGGCAAGCCGGTGCTGGCGCTCACCGAGATCACGATGCGCAACCTGCTCGCAGGCGGTGCCGACGTGGACAGGCGGGACTTCCTCGCCCGGGCGGAACTACTCGCCGCATGCGGCATGACGGTGCTGATCACCGACTACTTCGACTACTACCGGCTGGCTGCCTACCTGGGCGAGCGGACTGGCGAGCGGATTGGCATCGTGATGGGGGTGCCGAGCCTGATCGACCTGTTCGACGAGAAAAATCACGCGCAGCTTCCCGGCGGGATCCTGGAAAGCTTCGGGCGGCTGTTCAAGAACGACCTGAGGCTCTATGTCTACCCCCTGCAGCCCTCGCCGGACGACGAGCTTAAGACGGTCAACGACATCAGCGTCGGGCCGGAGTTGCAGCCGCTGTACGACTACCTTGCCGGGCGGGGCAGTTTCGTTCACCTCGACAACTACCGGCCTGAGTTCCTGCCGATCTTCAGCCGCGACGTGCTCCGCAGGATAGCCGCGAACGACGACTCCTGGGAAAGCATGGTTCCCTCCAATGTCGCCGAGCTGATCAAGCGCCGCGCGTTCTTCGGCTACGTCAAGCCGCAGCTTGACTAGCCCGATCCGCGGGGACAGCGCCGGACGGCTGCGTATCTCTTCTTGCTGAGCCGGCCGGGAACGCGGATAGCCCTCGCGCCACGCCTGCGGGTACTGCCCCAGCTCAGCGGCCCGAGGCCGGCCGGGCGCTAGGCTCGGAGCCCATGATGAACGATGACGGTGGCGCGGGCGATCCGGGTCCGGCCGACTCATCCGGGTCCGGGGGGCCGACGGGGGCAGCAGGGCCGGGCGGCGATGCCCGCCAGGCCGGGCCGCGGAAGCGCCGGTCGTTCTGGAAGGAACTGCCCATCCTGATCGCGGCAGCGCTCGTGCTAGCGCTGCTCGTCAAGACATACGTGGTCCAGGCCTTCTTTATCCCCTCGTCGTCCATGGAGGACACGCTCGATATCGGTGACAGGATCCTGGTCAATAAGCTCGTCTATCATTTCCGCGACATCCACCGGGGTGACATCGTCGTGTTCAGCGGCGTCGGCTCGTGGCTTCCGCCGTCACCGTCGTCGCCCGACCCGCTGGTGCGCCTCTGGCACACGGTGATCGGGCTCTTCGGCCTCGATCTGCCTAATGATGACTTTGTCAAGCGGGTGATCGGGCTACCGGGGGACCGCGTGATGTGCTGCACTGCCAGCGGGCTGCTGACGGTCAACGGCGTGCCCCTGCACGAGTCGTCCTACCTGTATCCCGGGGAATCGCCGTCGGCGGTTCCG
>PMSW01000064.1:0-7928 GCA_003168215.1 Actinomycetota bacterium | reverse complement strand
CCGGAAAGCGCAGTGGTCGGGCGGGCGTTCATGATCGTGTGGCCGCTGAACAGGTGGCGGATCCTGCCCATCCCGGCGACGTTCGAGCAGTCTTCCCTGAGCGCCGCCACCGCCGCGGCGCCCGTCGGCGCGCTGGCCCTCGGCCTGCTGGGCGCGGCGCCGCTGGCCTGGGCGCGCCGCCGTCCGCGCCGTTCACGCCGTCTTCCGCGCCCTCGGGTCCGCTCCGCGGCAGCTGATTCCTGCCGTTCCGCCTGGCCGGATCCCGCCTGCCTGCCCGATGTCCTGGGGCAACCGCAAGCTGTGCAGACCGCCGGTCAGGTGACGACTGCCGGTCAGCGGGTGAGCCGCGCGGAGGCTAGCCGCTGCGTGCCGTTGAGCAGCCAGCAGGACAGCTGATCCCGCGTGTGGCTGGCGGCAAGCTGGACGTCGTAGCCAGGCAGGATGGGACGGTGATACTCCAGTTCGGCACTGGCAGGCAGCCAGTCAAGGCCGGCCAGGATGTCCTCGACGGCGGCCCAGGCAATGGCGTTATTGACATGGCGTGCCGTGTCGAAGTCAGTGGCCCGCAGCGGCCACGCCCGCCCGGCCAGCTGGCCGGGCGGCCCGGGATGGGAGAGCCGCGCCGACACCGTGCGCCCGGCGGCGGCTGCCCCGTACAGGCGGTGAAACGCCGTCCCCAGCGGAGCAGGGCGGCCGTCCGCGCGCGCGACGTTGGCCCACACCGCCCTGGCCTGGATCAGATCCGTGCCGGACCTGCTCACGGTCGTGGTGCGCTCAGCCCATCGCGGGCCTGTCGCCGAGCAGAAGGTCCGTAGCCGCAGCCGCTCGCCGAGCGCCGGGTAGCCGCCAACGACCACCGCGACCCGGCGCACCAGCCAGTACGAGGGCTCGCGCCAGCCAGCGTCCGCCAAGTCGTCCTCCGCGGCCTCCTGCAGGTAGCGGGCCAGCGCGTCGAACCGGAGCCGGCCGCCCGGGGTCACCTCGGCGCTGCGGACCTCCCGCTCGACGCCGAACACGCGGCCGTGCGCCGGATCAGGCACGAACACAGGCTCCGGCGATGCAGCAGGCCCCGGGCAGGGGCCCTGCGGGACCGTGCCCGCGGCGGACCGGGTCATGCCAGGCCACATCGCGGGCCGGCACCTGTCACCCGGGCGACCGTCCCGGCGGCAGGCTCAGGGGCGGGTTCGGTGGCGGCTTCGGTGGCGGCCAGTACTGCGCGCATGGCACTCCGCTCGGCGTGGAACATGACGTACCCGATCTCCGCATTGTCCCTGACATCACACCGGTACGGCCGTGGCGGCGGCCGCCGCCACGGCACGCACATTCCCTCGGTGGCCTTCCGGGCATTCCCGGGGTGGCCTTCCGGGTCACGGCGGATCTATGGTGACAGTCACGGCAACGATGCCGTGCCGATCTTGCCGGCGGCCACGGTGCCCGCGGCCCGCCCTCCCCACGAGGGACTGGGCACCTGGACCGCCAGCCGTGCGGCTGGAGCACCAGGAGGAGTACATGAAGACCAGGGCCGCCGTACTACGCGGGGTAGGTCAGGATTTCGAGATCACCGAGCTTGACCTGGATCCGCCGAAGGCCGGCGAGGTGCTGATCCGGTACGTGGCCGCGGGCCTGTGCCATTCCGACGAGCACCTGCGGCACGGTGACATCGTGCCGCGCTTCCCGATCGTCGGTGGCCATGAGGGCGCCGGGATCATCGAGGAAGTCGGGGCGGGCGTCACGCGGCTGAAGCCAGGCGATCACGTCATTTGCTCGTTCTTGCCGGTCTGCGGTCACTGCCGGTGGTGTTCCACCGGCAAGTCGAACCTCTGTGACATGGGCGCCACCATCCTGGACGGCGTGCTGCCCGACGGCACCTACCGGTTCCACGACAATGGCGAGGACCTGGGCGGCATGTGCATGCTCGGCACATTCTCCGAGCGGGCCACCATTTCCGAGAACTCCGCCATCAAGGTGGACGACGACCTGCCGCTGGACAAGGTCGTGCTGATCGGCTGCGGCGTGCCTACCGGGTTCGGGTCCGCGGTGCATGCGGCGGCGACCGAGCCCGGCGACACCATCGCGATTTACGGCATCGGCGGCATCGGCATCAACGCGGTGCAGGGAGCTGCGCTGGCGGGCGCCCGCAACGTGGTGGCGATCGACCCGCTGGCCAACAAGCGGGAGGCGGCCGAGCAGTTCGGCGCTACGCACAGCTGCGAGACTCCCGAGCAGGCCCAGGAGCTGATCACTCAGCTGACCAGGGGCGTCGGCGCCGACAAGGCCATCGTCACCGTCGGCGTGGTGACGTCGGAGGTAGTCACGAACGCGTTCAACGCCATCCGCAAGGGCGGCACGGTCGTCGTGACGGGGCTGTCCGATCCCACCAAGAACACCATCGAGCTTCCCGGCTCCCTGCTGACCTTGTTCGAGAAGCGCATCCAGGGCAGCCTGTTCGGTTCCGGCGACCCGTTCCACGACATCCCCGCGATGGTGGAGCTGTACCGCTCGGGTGACCTGAAGCTGGACGAGCTGATCACCACCACCTACACCCTCGACCAGGTCAACGAGGGCTACCAGGATCTGCTGGACGGCAAGAACATCCGCGGTGTCATCCTGCACGCCAGTTAGCGATCTGCCCGCCCGCGTGCCCGGTCCGGTGACTGGGCGCGCGGGCCGGCCTGGCGCCCAGACGGCATCGGGCAGGACGGCGCCGTGACGCGTGCGCCGGACGGCCCTCCGCCGGTCGTCGGGCTGAGGCGGGAGCGCCAGGTGCTGACCGTCGCGCTCGCCACCGGCCGGCATGTCGTGATCGAGGGACCTCCCGGCACCGGCAAGTCCACGCTGCTGCGCGACATCGCCCGCCACGCGGGCAAGGATCTGGTCTTCGTCGAAGGCAACGCGGAGCTGACCCCTGCCAGGCTGGTCGGCCAGTATGACCCAGCCCAGGTGCTCGCGGAAGGCTACGTGCCGGCCAGCTTCACCGACGGGCCGCTCCTGCAGGCGATGCGGGACGGGGCATTGCTGTATCTCGAGGAGTTCAACAGGATTCCCGAGGAGACACTGAACGTCCTGATCACCGTGCTGGCCGAGGGCGAGATCGCCGTGCCCCGCCTTGGCATGGTGGCGGCCGACGCCGGCTTCCGGCTGATCGGGGCGATGAACCCGTTCGACGCTATCGGCACCGCGCGGGTCAGCCAGGCCATCGCCGACCGGATCTGCCGGGTGGTGCTCGGCTATCAGGATGCGGCTGCGGAGCAGCAGATCACCACGGCAATGACAGGCGAGAACGGCCAGGCCGTGGAGTTCTCGGTGGCCCTGACACGCGCCACCCGCGATCATCGCGACGTGCGGATGGGCGCCTCGGTGCGCGGCGCCATCGACCTGGTGCTGCTCCTCACCGGGCTGGCACGGCTGCGCGGCGAGAGCGGTATGGTCCGCGACACGGCAAGGGACGCCGCCTACGCCGCGCTGTCCGGCCGGATCAGGATCGCCGACGGCTGCGATCGCAGCCCGGAATCGGTACTCGACGAGCTGATCGGCCAGGCCTGGCCCGCCGAGCTCATCCCGCCCGGCCCGCCAGACGGCGAGGGACCCGCACCGGGCGCCCAGGACCCCGGTGGCGCGGACGGGCATGGCCGCCTGGGAAAAGCTGACGGCCTGCCGCCCTCCCCGGCGGCGGGCCGCCCGGCACGCAGCGCGTCTCGCTCCAGCCTTCGCCGCGGCCGCGCCCAGGGCAGCTCCCGGCGGACTGCTGGCCGTGCCGAGCTGGCCGCCAGGCACGCCTCGTTCCATGACGTCTCGCCCGGAGCGGGCAAGCTCGACCAGGACGCACTCGCCCGGTTGCTGGCGGCCGACCCGGACGCAGCGGCGACACTGCTCGCCGACCTCGCGCTGGCCACTGACCAGCAACTGAGTGCTGCCGCGCGGAAGCTTGCGGCACGGGTCTTCGTCCAGCTCGGGGCAGCCGGCGCACGCCCCTCTCGCGGTACCCGCCGGCTGGGCTCTGCCGCCGGCGGCGAGGGGGATCTCGATCTGGACCGCACGCTCGACCGCTTCTCGGGTACCTGGCCGCCGCCCGCCGGAGAGCTGGTCACCAGGTCCTGGCGCGCGCGCCGCCGGTCGCTGTGCCTGCTGATCGATACCAGCGGCTCGATGTCGGGACTCGCTGTCGCCATCGCGGCGGTGGCCGCGGCCGGCCTGGTTCTGGCGGCGGACCGGCGGCTCGATCCCGGCGTCATCGCATTCGGCAGTGACGTCACGGTGCTGCAGGCGCGCGAGTCCCGGCGAATCCCCGAGGAACTGGTCGCCGACCTGATCGGATTGCGCGGGCACGGGATGACCGACCTGGCCGGCGGCCTGCGCGCGGCGGCGCGGGAGCTGGCGGGCCCGGCTGGCGGCGAGCGGGTCACGATCCTGCTGTCCGACTGCCTGCGGACAGCTGGCGATGAGGCGTCGTCAGCCCTGACAGGCATCGACCGGCTGCATGTGCTGTGCCCGCTGCCCACGCCCGAAGCGGAGAGTGCCGCCGCGGCGCTGGCCAGAGCCGGCGGCGGTATCAGCCAGCCGGTCAGAGGGCTAGCTGACGTGGCGCCAGCGCTCACCCGAGCGCTGTCAGGCCCGGCCTGAAACAACTCATTTGACGTAATTAGCGGCGGGCACCACGCTGGACCGGCCACATTCCGAGCTGCCGGGAGGACTGAGATGACTGAGCCGGCAAGATTCGACACCGTTCGGACGGACAGGCTGCTGATGCGGCGCTGGCTCGAATCCGACCGCGAGCCGTTCGCCGCCCTCAATGGCGACCCGGAGACAATGCGGTTCTTCCCTGGCACGCTCGACCGGGCTGCCAGCGACGCGCTTGCCGACCGCATCGAGTCGCTGTTCGAGAAGCAGGGCTACGGCCTGTGGGCACTAGAGATCTCCGATACCGGCAAATTCATCGGATTCACCGGCCTCAACCCGATGCCGGCTGGCGTGCCAGGCAGCGGCGGCATGGAGATCGGATGGCGGCTGGCTCAGCACGCCTGGCATCAGGGCTACGCGACTGAGGCGGCTACGGCAGCACTCGAAGTAGCGTTCGGCGACGCTGGCCTCGACGAGATCTGGTCCATCACAGCCGTCCTCAACGAACCGTCCCAGGCCGTCATGCGCCGGCTGGGTCTGACTGAGGTCGCCAGGTTCAGCCACCCGCGAATCGCGGCAGGCCACCCGCTCCAGCCGCACGTGACCTACCACCTGGCGCGGTCCCCGGCGTCATGACCTGCTGAGTCGGAGTCGGGCAGAGCCCGCCGCCGGCCGGCCGCGAAGATAATGCGGCGACCCGCTGGTGCGCTCGGTGAGAGAGTGGTGCCACGGCGACACAGGAGGTGCCCAAATGGTCGCAGACCTCGAGGATCCCCGGCGGCAGGAGCCCGCGTTCGTCCTCGGTGAGCGGCAGATGCTCGAGGCATGGCTCGACTTCCACCGCACGACGCTGTTGCTCAAATGCGAGGGCCTGGGCGATGCCGACCGGAAGCGCCGGCCGGTGCCCACCTCGAGATTGTCACTGCATGGCCTGGTGCGTCACATGGCCGAGGTCGAGCGGAACTGGTTCCGTCGCGTGCTTCTTCGCGACTCTGACATACCGCCCATCTGGTTCGACCCTGCGGTCGAGGACAGCGAGCTGGTCCCGCTCGATGACGCTGACTGGGCGGCTGACCTCGCGGCGTGGCAGGCCGAATGCGATGCGGCCCGCGATGCAGCCGCGTCCTTCGAGCTCGATCACACCGGCCTGCGGCGTGGTAGCCCGTACTCGCTGCGGTGGATCTACGTTCACATGATCGAGGAGTACGCCCGCCACAACGGGCACGCCGACCTCATCCGCGAACTCGTCGACGGAAGCGTCGGCTGCTAGCCGGGAACCGCCTGGGACGGGCCCGCTACCCGGTGACCGCTGCTGCTGCGTCTCCTCGTCGGGCTCAATGCCGGCGAACCGACGAGATTCTGCTCCAGGTGCGGCACGGAGGACGTGCCGGGAATCAGCAAGATGTGTGCGGGCGATCGCTTACTGCAGCATCACAGTTCAGCGTTTGAAGGCGTCCTTTACCTTGTCTCCGGCCTGCTTCACGTTGCCCGTGGCCTGGCCGGCGCCCCCTTCGGCCTTGAGCCGGCGATTTCCGGTAACGCGCCCGGTGCCTTTCTTGGCTTTACCTTTGGTTGCCTGGGCCTTGTGCCTGATTTTCTTGAGAATGCTCACGGTACTTTCCTCTTTCCGGGTTCGCATGCGAGTTTCCGGGTTCGCATGCGCGCGGGACCGCCCGGGCGATCGCGGAATGGATCTGGTTAATGCCTCCGCAGGAACATGACGGCAAGCACGATGATCACGATGACAACGATTGTTCCGACGCCGATAAACATGGAGCGACTCCTCTCTCATTGCGCGCCTCGCTGGGCGGAACTGCTTGACCTGCTACCCCGGCCATAGCCCCGGTGAGCTGGTGGTTTACCGCGGATTGCGTGGTGACCGGTGAGGCCGGGAACTCCGCCAGAAGCAGCGTCACGGCATCACGGAACGGCCATGGCAACCGTCATCTGAGCTTGCTTCGCGCCGTTGGGCTGAGGGCCGGCCAAGAGCCGCGCGTAACGCCCGGGGCTGGCGGGCGGGCTGATGCTCTCATGGGCCACCTCGGCTTACCACGCGCGCAAGGCGCCACCAAGGTCCAGAGCAGCCGGAGTCACATCGCGCGTACACGCCGGCACGCCAAGTGCGACATTCCTGTTTTGCAGGTTACGCCCGATTTGCCGGGATGACAAGGGCTGCGTCCTCACCACGTCCCGGGCCCGGCGCGGCTGGACTGGCGTATTTCGAGTTCGGGCTGGAACGTCACCTGCCGGTGGGTGTGGTCCTCCGCGGCGAGGCTCTCCTCGAGCAGCAGCCGGGCCGCGGTGCGGCCGAGCTGCTGGCGGGGCTGGCGGACGGAGGAAAGCGGCACGGCAGCGGCGGCCGCGAAGTCGATGTCGTCGTATCCGACGATGGCGATGTCCTCGGGGACCCCGATCCGGTGCCTGGTCATCTCCTGCAGCAGCCCGAGCGCGATCAGGTCGTTGGCGCAGAATACGCCGGTCGGCCGCCGCCGGGGCGGCAGCGCCGCGATCGCCATCCCGGCCTGCTGCCCGGCGTACACGTTCAGCGCGCGGGTCTCGATCATCTGCAGGACTGCGGGGTCGCGCCCGGCACGGGCCAGGGCGCGGAGCGCGCCGTCGCGGCGGTCGGCGACCTGCCGGATGCTGAGCGGCCCGCCGATGTAGGCAAGCCGCTGGTGGCCGCCGTCCAGCAGGTGGGACATCGCGACGTCACCGCCGAGGACGTCGTCGACGGCCACCGAGCACTGCCCGCCGGACGGGGACGTGCTGTCGAGAAGCACCACCGGAGTGCCGCGCCGCTGCAGCAGCGCGAGCCGCTCGTCGGGGCCGGCTACCGGGGTGATCAGGATGCCCTGCACCCGGTGCTCCTCCAGCAGCTCCAGGTAGCGCGTCTCTTTCGGCAGCTGGTCATCGCTGTTGCACAAGATGACGGCGAGCCCGGACCTGCTCGCCTCGTCTTCCACGCCGCGGGCCACATCGGTGAAGAACGGGTTTGCCACGTCAAGCACTACCAGGCCGATGATCCGGCTGCGGCCCGCGCGCAGCTGCCTGGCCGACTCGTTCCTGACGAAGCCGAGTGCCTTGATCGCCTCGTGTACCCGGTCGCGGGTGGACTGCGCCACGATGTCCGGCCGGTTGAGCACGTTGGAGACAGTGCCCACGGAGACGCCAGCGTGCGCTGCCACTTCCCTGATGCTCACGGGCGCGTTCACTGGCGTCCTTCCTGGTCAGGCTGACAGTCTCAGGTCCGATTGGAACGTGTCAAATGGTCCTGAACCGGCCAGCGCGCGCCGCGGCCGCGCGCCAGGCCG
>PMSW01000160.1 GCA_003168215.1 Actinomycetota bacterium | reverse complement strand
GAGCATCGGGTGAAGCTCCACCGGTCGAACTCGGCGCGGGTGAGCGGCCCGGCCTTGTCCCAGATCGAGTTCGGCACGGCGGTGGTGCCGAACTCGTGCACGAGCGCGGCTCGCCGCAGGGTCAAGATGGCACCGTCGGCGAAGCCCAGCCGTGCGGCGGCGTCCGCGGCAGCTGCGCGCAACGGCGGCTGTGGCCGGCCATGTACGGCGATTTCAGGTCAATGAAGTCTGCCGCCACCGTGAGCGCATCGTCGAGTTCAGCGCCCTGCAGGGTGCGGTGCGGTTCCGGCTCGAGGTCGAGCACGGCATCCCATGGCTCCATTTTCTGCAGCCGGTCGAACCAGCTGCTCCCGTGCGCAGCGAACAGGTCCGCGAGCTCCGAATCTCGGGATGACGGCCCTGCCGACTCGGTGCGTTTCCGCTGACAACCTCTAGGCCGTGGTCTGCGCGCAATAGACCAGTTCTGTGCTTTCTGACGCCGATCAGCGCATCAGGGCGTGCGGCTAGCGGATCGGCGGCGGGGAGGACAGGGATTCGCTACCCCGCGGGTGTGCGTCAGATTTGTAGGTGATCAGGATCATCTTCGAGTTCCAGCACGTCAGACGGCGCTCGTCTGGTTGTACGGGTAACGACCAGACGAGCCACGGTGGCTGTGTGGTCTGGGTCGTCAGCGCTTGCTCTTGGCGCGGTGGACGGCGGCCTTGACCCGGCTCTGGCAGCGCCTGGAGCAGAACCGCTTTCCGAGGTTGTAGGAGGTGTCGATGTACACCCGGTCGCAGGGGCCAGCCTGGCAGACGCCAAGGCGGCCTGCGAGGTCGGAACCGATGGCCATCGCGAGGCCGGCCGCGATGCCTGCGCCCCAGCCGAGGACGATGCTTGTGTCGCGGCCGTGGAAGTGAAGGGTCCAGCCGCCTCCCCGCGCGGGGTCTAGGCGGGGAGCAGCGCCGAATTCTTTGAGCAGGTCATTGACTATGCGGGCGGCGCGTGCCACATCGCCGGACGAGCTTGCCGTGAAGACCTCGCGGACTCGTTCCGCGAGCGCTGTCAGCGCGTTTGCCTGGTCCTCGGTGAGGGCCGGCCGGTAATCGTCGCGCTCGAGCACCGCGCGAACGGCATCAGCCTGGTGGCCGACCGGCGGCGGCTCTACTGGCCGGGTGCCGTCATGCCCCGTTGTCAGCGCGTTGACCAGACGGCACGCGACGTCGGTGACTACCCATAGGTGACTGTTGAAATGTATTTGACCGGTCATTCGTCCTTGGAGTACCGTCTCGCTCATGACTGCCATTATGCCATTTGCCAGTCACGAAGATGGCGGCTGGCCGCGCTCCGTGCGGGCGCTCGTGCTGGCCCGCGCCGTCAATCAGCTCGGCGCCTTCGCGATGTCGTTCCTGGCCGTCGCGCTCGTACACGTCTATGGCGCCTCGCTCGTCACCGCCGGGTGGGTGGTTGCGCTCTTCGGCCTTGCAACGGTGCCATCACGGCTGGCCGGCGGGCGGATGGCCGACCGCCTCGGGCGACGCCCGACGATCGTGCTCGGGCTCCTCGGCTGCAGCGTTTCACTGCTCGTCATTGCCGTCTCGCCTGGTGTCGGCGGAGCGGCGGCGGGAGCCGCGCTACTCGGCCTCGCCTTCGAGATCTACGAGCCGCCCAGCCAGGCGCTACTCGCCGAGATGGTGGCGCCTGAGCGGCGTCCGCAGGCCTTCGGGTTGCTCGGTGCCGCGCTGGCCGCCGCTGGCGCAGGCGCGGGGATCCTGGCGGTGTTGCTCGGCGGCGTCAGCCTGCGGCTACTCTTCGTCGCGGACTCTGTCACCTGCCTGGCAGCGGCAGCGCTGATCCTGATGTGGGTGCATGAGCCGCCCACAGCGCGGCCGCCCACGTCCCACGGCAACCCGTGGCGGGATGGCCGCCTGCTGGTGATGCTCGGTGTCGGCACAGGGTTCGCCTTCGCCGGGAACCTCTCGCTCACCGCGCTTCCGCTGACGGTTGCCGCCCGCGGCCTTGACCCTGCGGAAACGGGCTGGCTTCTCGCAGTAGCGGCTGTCGTGACGATCGCCGGGCAGCGCTTCCTCCGGGGCGCTGCGGCACGGCCGTTCTTCCTGATGGCGGCCGGGCTTGCCGTCGTCGCCGCGGGATTCGCCGTTGTCGCGTTCGCCGACGTGATCCCGCTGCTCTGCCTGGGTGCCGCCACCATGGCGCTGGGCCAGGTCTTCCTGCTCGGACCTCCGTACGCCGTTGTGGCCGGCCTGGCCGACGACGGCTCCCGCGCGGGGTACCTGGCGGCGTACGGCACTTGCTGGGGCATCGCCCAGACCCTTGGGCCGCTTGCCTCGACTCGCCTGTTGTCCATCGGGGTGCCCGTGGCCTGGCTCACCGGCGCCGCCCTGTGCGTCCTGCTGGCCGCGCTCGTGCCGTTCGCGGGCAGGGCCGTGACAATGGCTGAGCGCCGCCCCGCCCGCGAGACCGTAACCGCCTGACCTGGAGCCAGGTGGTCACGAACTGACGCCGAGGGGAGCATCCCCCATCAACGCCCTCACCAGGCGCTTTACATCTGGTTGTTACCGCCGCAACAACGGCAAGCGCCCTTCCAGCCAAAACGTCGGCTGGCCTACATTTTTGACGCACACCCCAACCCCGCCGTCCTGGCACGGGTGTCAGTACTCCGGTGGATACTGCCCGGCATGGCGAGATTTGAGGACCAGGACCTGACCGATGCCGAATTTCGTGAGTGCGACTTGACCCGCGCCCGTCTGATCGGGGTGGTGATGCAGGACGCTGTGATCGACGGGCTGGTCAGGAACCTGGTGGTTAACGGAGTCGAGGTGACGTCGTACGTGGAGGCCGAGCTTGACCGGCGGCATCCGGTGCGGCTGCTGATCCGCTCGGCCGATCCGGCCGACCTGCGGGAAGCCTTCCGGCAGCTTCGGGCGGACTGGGCTGCGACGGTCGGGCGGCTCCGGGGGATGCCCAAGGGTTCGGAGAACCAGCGTGCCGGCGGCGAGTGGTCGGCGGTGGAGACTCTGCGCCATCTGGTGTTCGTGCACGACTCGTGGTTCCGCCGCTGCTGCCTGGGGTCGGCCGGGCCGTTCACCGCAATCGGCTTGGCGTCCGGGTTCGTCCCCGACCAAGAGGAGCAGGGCCTGGACCGGGCGGCGGCCCCGAGCCTCGACGAGGTGCTGGCCGCGCGCGGCGAGCAGGGCGCCGAGCTAGAGCGCTGGCTGTTGACCGTTACGCCCGGTGAGCTGTCGGCGCCCGCGCCAGTGCCAGCGGGCCGAGGCTGGCCGCCGTACGCCAGGGGCAAGTCGGTGCTCGAGTGCGTGCACGTCGTGCTGGACGAGGAGTGGGCGCACCACGGCTTCTGCGTGCGCGACCTCGATCTGCTCGGGTGCCCCTCGCCAGGTGTTGTGTCGAAGCAGGAACCCTCAGGCCAACGTTAGGCACCAGGGGAGTACTCGCGTAGGCGGCACCGCAGATCGGCCCGGCGAGCGTTCTCCCCGACCTTCGCCTGGTCCAGGCAGCATGTCAGCGTGCCTAGCTGCTGGTCCCACGCCGGGATCACCACCCGGAACCGCGACCACGCGAGCCAGGCCTTCTTTACCTCCGCGACCGCCCGCTCCGACCCCCGGTGGCCCATCGCGGTGATCTTCCGGTGCGCTAGAGGCTACGGCCCACGTCAGGGCCGTCCTCCCGCAGACAGCCCGGCTACTCCCCAGTGATGACGTCGCTACTGCCGGCGGTGCAGCCGGAAACCTCCAGCGGGACGATGCCCGACGAGGCTCCCCCGGCGGATGCTGACTCCAGTCGATGTCCCACCGGATCTCAGGAGGATTCATGTCCATCATCCGCCGCAACCGCCACGCCGCCGTTGCCGCCATCCTCGCCGCGGCCGCGGCCGGCACTGCGTTCGTCGCCGTCGCCGTCGCCTCCCCCGCCAGCGCCACCAACGCGCCGGCCGCCACGCCACGGATCTCCACATGGTCCTCGCACACCCGATGGCCAGGCTCCTGGTCCTCGCACACCGGACGGCCGGGCTCCTGGTCCTCGCCAACCGGATGGCCGGGCTCGGCCGCTGGCGGCGGGCGGCCCGGCGCCAGCCCAGCTATGCGGGCGCCTGGCAGCGCCGCCCGCACCGAGTACTTCCACGTCGTGTCGACCAAGCCCTCCGGCCCGGGCACCATCATCGTCACCGGGGTCGTCAACGCCGGCGGCACGGAGAAGCCGGGCCGGGCCATCGACGGTGCGACCTTCGCCGGCGGCAGCTTCCGCATCGACCACAGCGCCGGGCAGCCCAAGGTACGCTTCGACTCCGCCACCTGCGCCGGGACCATCACCCAGGCCGGGCCGTTCGAGGTGATCGACGCCACCGGCGACATGGGCGGCCTGGCCGGCAGCGGCCGGTACGTCTTCCGGGCGCTCTACACCACCGCCCGCGTGGCCGCCCACTGCTCCTCGACGATGACGGCCTACACCGAAACCATCGAGGGCGTGGCCACGGTCAAGGCCTGATACTGCAACGGCGGTTACATGATCATGGGGCAGGATGGGCGCCTTGCGGGCGGTTCCTGACACCAAGGACCTCGGCGGTGGCGGCGACCAGCCATATCGGCGTGGCCGCCTCGTGTTCGCCCAACGACAATCAGGCCGCGCCGATCGGCGGCTCGGCGGGCATTCTTCCTCGCCGCTCCCCACCGCTCAGCCGGCCGGTGCTCGCCAGCCCGCCCTCGATCGGTCGCTGCCAGAGCAGGAGGTAGCGCCAGAAGACGAGCCGCCGCACCCGGGCGCCGGGGAGCGCCGCGGTCGCGTGCTGCCGGACCTGGCGGGTCGTCAGCGGCGGGTCAAGAACCTTCGGCATACTCGCGTGGCCAGGCCCCAGCCGGTACCAGCCGCCACGGCCCGACGATCTGAAGACGGCGAAGGCGGCGCCGAATGCCCGATGGCCGGCTGCGGCGAGAAGCTCGGCAGGCAGCTCCCGCGCCAGGTCGGGCCGGGGCAGGGCCACGGCGGCGAGGACCCCGCCGGGCCGCAGGGCGCGGGACAGGCGCCGCAGCGCGTCATCAAGGGGCAGGTGATGCAACGCGGTGACCGACACGATCGCATCGTAGGGTTCCGCCGGGAGCGGATCGCGCATGACGTCACCGAGGATGCAGGTGACATTGGCCGGCGTGATCTGCCTGGCCGCTTGGATCATCACAGGTGACCGGTCGAGCGCGTCGACATGCCCGGCACGTTTGGCCAGTTCGGCGGCGAACGCCCCGGCACCGCACCCGACATCAAGCACCCTCGTGCACGGGCTGGGCAACTGCCGCATGAGCAGCCGGTGGTAGTAGGCATTGTGGTCCCAGTCCAGCAGCCCCATCCGTCCATCCTCCCGCCTGAGCCCTCGTTTCCACATGACATCGCTGCCTTACGCGGCAGGTCCCATCCCTGTGAGGGCGTCAAGCTCGGCGGCCACGCTCGCGGCCTCGGCCGCGCCGATCTTCTGGAAGATCTCCCGCGCTTGCCGCAGGCCTTCCTGCGCTTCGGCGGTGCGGCCGGCGGCCAGGGCGCAGCGGCCCAGCCCGGCCAGCGCGCAGGCCTCGCCCCAGGAGCTGTCGATCTCGCGGGCCACGTCCAGTGCCTGCCGGTGGCCCGTCTCGGCCTGGTCCAGGTCACCGCGGATCCGGTGCAGCGTCCCCAGCTCGTTGAGCACCTCAGCCTCACCCCCCCGGCTGCCGAGGTCGCGGGCGAGGCCCAGCGCCGCCTCCAGCGCCTTTGCCGCGCCCGGGTAGTCCCCGGTATACCGCCGCACGCCCCCCAGCTCGTTGAGGGCGTTGGCCTGACCCAGCCGGTTGCCGAGGCTGCGGTAGACGCCCAGCGCCGCATCCTGGGCCTCGGCCGCGCCCGGGTAGTCGCCGGTCAGCCGCCGCACGACCGCCAGGTTGCTGAGGGCATCGGCATGGCCTAGCCGGTCGCCGAGCTGCTGCGCGGCCTGCACGGCGGCGCCATGGCGGATGACGGCGGCGGGCCAGGGGCCGTCCTGGCGTAGGAGAGCGGCGGTGGCGGCGGTCAGGGCGACGACCCGGGCATGCTGGCCGGCGCGGGTGACGTGGTCCAGGCAGGCCAGCAGGTTCGCGCGCTCGGTCCGCGCCCACGACAGCGCCCGGATGCCGTCAGGCAGGCCGGGGACCGTGGCCGGCGGTGCGATGCGAGTGGCCGCGGCGGGCCCAGTCCGGGGCTGGCGGGCCAGCAGGACCTCGGCGGTGGCGGCGGTGTGCTGGTAGTAATCCAGCAGGCGCTCCAGCGCCTGGTCCCGGTCGGCGGCGGGGTCAGCGGCGGCAAGGTCGCGGGCGTAGCGGCGGATCAGGTCGTGCATGGCGTACCGGCGGTAGCCGGGCTCGGTCAGCAGGCCCTCGCCGTGCCGGGCGTCCAGCAGCCCGGCCGCCTCGTCCAGCGGGACGCCGGCCAGGGCGGCGGCGGCGTAGGGGTCGATGGTGATGCCGGGCTGCAGGCCGAGGCGGCGGAAGAACTGCTGCCGGGCGGGGGCCAGGTACCGGTAGGACACCTCGAACGCGGCGGCGATGCTGTCGTTCTCCGCTGCCAGCGTCAGCAGGCTCGCCCTGGTCTCGGCCGTCAGGTCGGCCAGCGTCCAGGACGGGTGCCGGGCGTACACCCGGGCCAGCAGGGAGATGGCCAGCGGCAGGCACCCCGCCAGCCGGGCCAGCTCCGCCACTGCCTCTGGCTGGGCGGCGGCGCGGGGAGCCAGCCGCAGGAACATCTCCCGCGCCTGGTCCGGCGGCAGGGCATCCAGCAGGACCGGGACGACCGTCCCGGGCAGGTCGCCCAGGTGCCGGCGGCTGGTGACCAGCACCAGGCAGCGTTCGCCGCCGGGCAGCAGCGGGGTGACCTGGTCGCTGTCGGCGGCGTTGTCCAGGACGAGCAGTGCCCGCTGGCCGGCCATCCGGTCCCGCCACAGCCCGGCCCGCCTGTCCAGGTCCCCGGGCAGGTAGCGGGCGTCCATCCCGGCGGCGGTCAGCAATCCGGCCAGCGCCGCCTCCGGCGCCACCGGATCCTGGCCCCGGAGTGCGGGCGTGCAGGTTGATGAAAAGCTGCCGGTCCGGGAACTGGTCTTTCANNCCGATCGCGTGGATCGCCACTATCCCGCCGGACCCGGCAGCGTCCGTCACCGCAGCGGTGATGCGGTCCAGTTCGCCGTCCCGGCCGGTGAACGCCGCCGTGTCCGGCGGCAGCGAGTACCGCACTGCCAGTGCAGACGGCGCCGTTCCCGGCACCACTGCCAGCCCGCCGCCGGTGACCTCCGTCAGCGCGTGGAACACCTCAAGCTCCAGATCGGCAGCGGAAGCGAAGGCGCGGACGACCAGCCCGGCATCACGCAACCGCTGCCGGAACCCTTCCACCGCGCCGCGATCGGCATCAGCCAGCGCGGCCAGCGGACCGGCAGTGCCATCCAGCAAGAACACCAGCCGCGGCAGGCTAGCGGTACTGGCCGCGTCGAACTCCAGCTCGGTATAGGACACCGCCTCGCCCGCTACCACCGAGCCATACCGGAAACCGATCACCGCGACGTAGATCTCGCACTCGCGGACCCGCTGCCGGCAGTAGTCCGCCGGCTTCCCGTCGCGCGCGGCGAAGTAGCGCATGTCGACCGGCGCCATCCCGGCCCGGCTCACCGCGTCCAGCGCAGCCTGCACGAACGACCGGCCCTCCGGGAACTGCGCCATATCGGAGGTATGGGAAACGAACACCTGGCCTGTCTGCATCACGCCGCCCGCTGCGCCCGGGATTCACCCGTCTCAAGACGGCTTCAAGCTACACCGAACGCGACGCGTCATCACCGCTCCGCAGACACGAGCCCCGCGCACGGGAGCTCGCGCCCTGGTCGCGGCGGGCCGTCAGGGGATGAGCGCGATCTTGCCGGTGGTGTGACCGGTCATGATCGCGCGGTGCGCTGCCGCCACATCGGCCAGCGGGAAGGTCTGGGTGACGAAGACCCGCAGCGTCCCGTCCTGGGCAAGGCGCGCCAGTTCCAGGCGCGCGGCGGCACGGATCTCGGTGCCCGGATCCGCGCCAGGGCCGCCGCCGAGAAGCTGGATGCCAGCCTTCGGGCCGCGCGCGAACGCGGCGATGGTGGCAATGCGCGCCCGGTCAGCAATGAGCGCGAGCGAGACATCGACCGCCTCATCGGTGCCGATCAGGTCCAGCGCGGCGTCGATGCCGCCGGGTGCCGCGGCGCGGACCCGGTCGGCCAGGCCGTCGCCATAGGCGACCGGAACGGCACCGAGCCCGCGCAGGAACTCATGCCGCGCCGGGCTGGCCGTGGCAATGACCGTCGCTCCGCGGGCAGCGGCGAGCTGCACCGCCATCACGCCGACACCACCCGCAGCGCCATGGATCAGCACCGTGTCGCCCGCGCCGACGCCGGTCGCGGCCAGCGCGTGCCATGCCGTCACTCCGGTCAGCATCAGGCCGGCAGCCTGCGGCCAGTCCAGCGCAGGCGGCTTCGGGACCAGCGCCTGAGCCGGAACCACCAGTTCAGCCGCATACGCACCGGATACCCGGTACGCGATCACCTCATCGCCGGCCGCAACCGGCCCGGCCGGGCCCTCGGCACCGGGGCCGACAGCCATCACCACGCCCGCCGCCTCAGCGCCGAGCCGCATCGGGAGCCGCGCCGGATCGGCACCCATCGCCCCGCTGTACGCCTTCCAGTCGATCGGGTTCACGCCCACGGCCCGCACCGCAACGCGGGCCTCGCCAGGCCCGGGCTCCGCGATCAGGTCGTCGGTGACCGACAGCACCTCAGGGCCGCCGAAGGCGGTAGCGATCACGATAGCTGGCATGCCTGCCGCAACATCCACGCCAGCATCGCTCATTCCCTGCACGCTGACCTTGAGCTGGTACGGGGCTTGCATCCGGCATTGGCGGCGCTGGCCAGCGCCGCCGCCGCGGCACCGGGCACGTAGGCCCGTTCACAATGATCTTGCGTCTGTACCGCGCCAGGCCGGCTACGGCGTGCCGTTCCGCCAGTTTTGCGCGGCGACCCCGGGCCGGCTGAGCTGCCGTACTGGCCCGAGGACTCGCTCGGCGACCGGTTCTTCTCCGGCAGGCTGCTCGAAGAGGCCGCGGAGGCACCCTGCCTGATGACGGCGGTCATGCCGAACGCCCGCCTGATCGCCGCCGAACCCGCGCACTGGAACGTTGCCCTGTCAGTTCTTGTCCGCGCGGTCCTGCTCGACGGGATGCCGGCTGACCACCCGAAGGTCCAGGCGCTTCTCGGCGTGCTCGCCCCCGTCGCCGAAGCCGAGTACTCCTACGGCCAGGCAGCCAACCTCGCGGCTCACGGAATCGGCACCGCGGGGACGGCAGACGAGCCGGAGTTTCCCGAGCAGGACGGGCCGTTGTTCCTGCTGGGCACCTGCGCGCTCATCGATGCGACCATGGCCGTGATCGGCAAGGACTCGCTGGGTGAGCTGTGCAGGAGCGAGTCAGCGTCGATCCTGCAGGTAGCTGCCTGACGCGCACCGGGCATTCAGGCGCAGTACTGGCAGTTCCCGGAGATCGGCAACGTCAGGTAGCAGCCCGGGCAGTACCGCTGGCTGGAGACGTCAGCTCTCCTGCGCTCAGCCGCCCATGCCCGGCGGGTGGCCACCTGAGAGGTGAGCGCCGGTTCTCCGCCGCCCGGCGGCAGGACCGCGCCGCAGAGCTGGTAGCAGCGCAGCCGCTCCTGGGCGGCGTGCAGGTCAAGGTCCCGGGGCGGCTCGCATCCGTAGTTCTCTGTGATGGCCTGGCCGTAGCCGTCGCCGACGGTCCCGTCGGAATGAACGCACAGCGCGGACAGCATCGGCTGGCCCCGGCGATGCGATTCTCGCGACGCGCCGCCCAGCACCTGGCCGATCCAGTTCATCAGCAGGACATGCGTATGGATGCCGGTGACCTCCTGCACCTCATCGCCGAGCTGCCGGTAGGTGATGGTGGCCTGGTAGGCCCCGGCCACCCGCTCCAGCACAGGGACCGCGGCCGCCGTCCAGGCAGCGACCGCCGCCGAGTAGCCGACGTACGACCCGTCCGCCGCACGGTAGGTGCCCGGTGTCCTCATATCAGCCACCATGTCAGACATCCGGCGTGCGTGATCAGCTATGCGATGACCCGGCCGGCACCATCCGCGGTTTCCGCGGCCGGGCGGCGACCTGAGAGTTCAGGCCGAGAGCAGTTATCGATGCGCCAGGGAACGAAGCCCGACACCGAGCAGACTCCGACCGCGACCGCCGCCATCACCGGGCTCAGCACCGCCAGCGTGACCAGGAAATCGCCCACGGTCAGCGCCGAATGGACATCGCGAGAGAAGCCATACTGTCAGTGACGTCACTGATCAGCACCGGTACGATTCGGGCCGTGCAGTATACGAAACATCAGCAGTACTGGGGCACCGTAGCGACTGCTTGCGGGGGATTGGGACTGGCGATGGTTACCGTCGCCGCAATGCTCGCCGGTTCGACCTCTCACCTGGCCTTGACCGGGCCCTTCATGATCATTGCATATGCTGCCTTCGCGGGCGCGATCGGCTCCTTTATCGGCGACATTCGCCAGGTGCGGTTCCCGTTTGCCACCGGTCCCGCCAATGACCAGGACGCGGCCGCCGCTGCGCAGGCGACTGCCATTGGCACGCAGACGGACGCACCGGGTGCGCCGCCAGCGGGAGATGCCGTCGCCAGGCCACGGCGCGACTGGCGGCCCCTGGCAGTCATCGCCGTCGCAGTCCTGGCCGCGATTAGCCTGATCACCGTGCTCCATTCCCTCTCTGGTACACATTCTGGCACGCACCGCGGGTGGCCGTATCTCACTGGCGGAGGGCTCTACACCCGTCCTTTCGTGATCGACGGCGTCATCTACGTTGGCAGCACCAACGACTGTGTGTACGCCCTGAACTCTGCTGGCACGCTCCGCTGGAAATATTGCACCGGGGGCCCGGTCTACTCGCGTCCCGGCGTGGCCGGCGGGGTGGTCTACGTGGGCAGCGATGATGGCCATGTGTATGCCCTTGATGCTTCCACTGGTCACCGCCTCTGGAGGTACGCCACGAAAAGCAGAGTGCGCTCCAGCCCCACTTTCGCCCGGGGCGTCGTCTACGTCGGCAGCGACGACCATGACGTTTATGCCCTGAACGCCAATGGCACGCTCCGCTGGAAATACCGCACCAGAGGCCCGGTTGAGTCCAGCCCGTACCTGCTTCCCGGCGGGCATACCATCTACGTCGGCAGTGACGACCAGTTTATCTATGCCCTGCGCACCAACGGCAGGCTGCGCTGGAAATTCCGTACTGGCGGCGGGGTCCAGTCGAGCCCGTACGTTCCTCCTGCAGGGCGTACCATCTACGTGGGCAGCGACGACCAATTCGTCTATGCGCTGCGGGCCAACGGCACGCGGCGCTGGAGATTTCATACCGGAGGTCAGATCGAGTCCCAGCCCGCGGTGTCCGGCGACGTGGTCTACGTCGGCAGCGGCAACAACGTCTACGCCCTGAATGGCTTCACCGGCCGGCGGCTCTGGAAGTCCGTCCAGCTCAGCGGTGCCATCTTCCACTCCGGTCCCGTGGTCTCCAATGGCTACGTCTACATCGGCAGCGGCGACGACGTGTACGCCCTGAATGCCGCGAGCGGCCAGGTCGTGAGCAAATTCGCCACCGCAGGCCTGGTTGAGTCCACTCCGGTCGTCAACGGCGCCGTCTACGTGGGCAGCAACGACGGCAAGGTCTACGCTCTGACAACCGAATCGCTGGCCCCCTCCGGTTAGGGCTTCAAGACGGTGGCCCGGAGCTGGCGGATGATGGCCCGCGGCCTGGACTGCGTTTCGCGTGCCACGTCCCTCCGCACGCGCGGGACAGGGCCACCGTGTCGTCGTGGTCAGCCGGCGTCATGTGGCTGGCAGTAGTAATTGCGCAGCGTTGCGGTGGCGCTGCCGAGATCCATGCAGTGCGCGGCGATCCAGCGCAGCCGCGGGTCGGTGCTCGCACCGGCCAGCACGAGATGGAATCGCCCCTGCCGGATGTCGGCCTGCAACTGCTGCAGGGTCGGCGACGGGATCGTGCCGGTGAACCCTCCGATGGGCAGCGCCTCAAGGCCGCTGTCGTAGATGAATACCGAGGCCAGCGCCGCGGTCTGCGTCGCGAGCAGGTACGGTGCCCCGTTCTGGGCGCCCTCCAGCCGCGGGATCGTGAACTGCACCTGCGCCGGGATCTGCAGGAATATGTTGTCGATGGCGGCGGCCTCGCGGGCCGGCTCGAAGGGCGTGTCGAACGCACCCTCGTGATGCATCACGAGCTCGGCCGAGGCCACGGCCGGCGCCAGGGACCCGGCGATGAGCGCGGCCGCGAGGGCATAGCCGAGCAGGGTGTCGCTCCTGACCGCCACCGAGCCGAGCACCGCCGCGAGTGCCGCGACGCCGACGGCGATGACCGCCGGGGCCAGCCAGCCGGGCGCTTGGGTGCCGGCCGCCGTCACGAGCCAGGCGGCATAGGCGACTGTCGCCGCGAGAATGACCGCCAGGCCGATCCGCGCGCCGGCCGCGGACCGCTGCCGTGACCAGGCGGCGGCGACTCCCGCGCCGAGCAGCGCGGCCACCGCCGGGGTGAGCGCCGCCGTGTAGTAGGCGTTGATCGTCGTGGTCAGCGAGAACACCACGGCGAGCGTCGCGAGCCAGCCGCCCCACAGGACGAAGCACGCCCTGAGCGGATCGCCGCGGGGCCGGCGCCGGCGGCTGGCGATACCCCACGCGGCGATGACCACCGCGGCCGGGAGCAGCCAGCCCGTGTCGCGGCCAAGGTCGCCGCGCAGCAGCCGGTCCGGAGCGACGGCCGGAGTCTTCAAAGCGGAGCCGACGCCGATGGACTGGCCGGCCAGCAGCTGCAGCGGCGTCTGATCACCGAACCGGCCGAACCCGTTGTAGACGAACACCTGCTCGTAGACGGAATTGTCATGGCTGCCGTCGGCATACGGCCGGTGCGAGGCGGGCACGAGCGAGACAGCGGTCATCCACGACAGCGACACCAGGCCGGCCACCGCGCCGACCACCGCCAGCTGGCGGACGCGCCGGCGCAGCGCGCCCGGCGCGCTCAGGAGATACGCCAGGCCGAGGGCGGGGAGCAGCATCCAGGCCTCGATCATCTTGGCCTGGAAGGCGAGCCCGACCCAGACGCCGGCCAGCACCAGCCGGCGCTGGCTGCCGCTGGCGATCGCGCTGGATACCGCGTCGGCTGCCAGCACCAGCAGCAAGATCATGAGCGAGTCGGAGATGTTCCCCCGGTTCAGCGCGACCGTCGCCGGGCTCACCGCGACGATTGCCGCGGCGATCAGCCCGGCGGCCGGCCCGGCCAGCCGCTGCACTGCCCGGTACAGCACGAGCACGGTCAGGACGCCTTCGACGGCCTGCGGCGCGACGATCACCCAGGTATGGAGGCCGAAGGCACGCACGGCCAGCGCCTGAACCCAGAAGGCACCGGGCAGCTTGTCCAGGGTGACGGTCCCGGCCGGATCAAAGGCACCGTAGATGAAGTTGTGCCAGCTCATCGACATGCTGCGCACCGCGGCCGCGTAGTAGGGCTCCAGCGGGTCCCGGTCGAGCGCCCACGCGTAGGACAGCCCCGCCAGCGCCGCGACGAGCACCAGAGCGGGGCGCCGCAGCCAGGCAGTGTCCGCCCGGGCCGCGGGCCGCTCCCCGTCCTGGGCCTGCTGAGAGAGGTCCTGTCCGCTAACCACGGTCATGTCCTTCCGTGCCAGAACTGCCTTCGGCCGGCGACGGGCCCTCGGCCGGCGACTGGCCNNGGCCCTCGATCAGCGACGCGAGGGTCGCCCGGGTGTGCGCGACGTACTCCGGGCCCACCCGCCGGACGAGGCCGGCCTCCACCCGCTCGACCGCTGACCTGATCACCGCCGCCGCGGCGTGGCCCCGCTCGGTCAGCGTGATCGTCAGCCGCCGGCGGTCTTCCGGGTCGGGCGAGCGGTCCAGGTACCCCCGGGTGACCAGGGTGTCGACGAGCTGCCCGGCGGCCTGCTTGGACACCCCGAGCTCCTTGATGATCTGGCTGAGCGGCGCCCCGCTGCGGGCGATGGCGCCCATCACGTAACTGCCATTGCGCGGCACGTCGTCACATCCCACGGCGGCCAGCGCATCCCGGACCGCCGATCCGTAGACCATCCGGGCGGCCCGCAGCAGCGCAGGCAACGCCACCTCGTCAAACCCGTCCCGGTCCGCGGCCACGAGCCGAGATTATAGACAACTGTCGGGACAGTCAACCAATCTTACGACTGCGGCACGGTACGGCTTCTTTTCTCCCGGGCTGCAGAACCGTTTTTCTCCCGGGCTTTAGAACCGTCGCAACCGGACGCGGCCAGGCGGGCGCTGGCAAGAGACGATGCGGCGCTGGCAGGAGATACCGCCACGCGAACGCTGGCGTGCTGAGGCAGTCGGCGAGATCGCCGGGCCGCCAGGTCACTCCCGGTGACGTTCGAGGCGGATCACGTCCACGATGACAACGTGGGAGTAGCGGCCGCTGCGGGCAACGCGCACATCGTGCGCCCAGCAAGCCGAACGGAGCAGGTCGCGGGCAAACTCGAAGTCCTCGGCGCTGTTACCCGCGCGGCACCACAGGTACGCCCGCTCGCCGAAGGCCCTCGGGCTGGTCCACAGCAGGATCGGCAGCTTTCCGGCACGCGTATGGATCCAGGCTTGCGCACAGCCAGTGCGCAGGCGGTGCGCGGTTACCACGCAGCGGGCATGCGCGGTGGTCCACCTTCGGAGCTCTGGCCACATCAAGAAGTTCACGCCCAGCAGCCCGATCTCGAGCAGGGCCCAGCGCCAGCCGTCAGCGCGTATCAGGAAGAACGCCCCAGCCGGAAGCCCGGCGAGAAGAGCCGCCTCATAGCGCCACCGCCAGATGACGACGATCAGGTTGGGCCGGGTAATCTGCGTGAGGCCTCGTTCAAGTCCCGCCAGGAGGCGGCCCTCGCCGAGCCGCCGCGAGCGCCTGCGCGTCGTCACGCCGGCCGCCGGGGCGAGGCCTGCGCGGCCGTCCGGGCAGTGATGGTGACCCGGCCGGTGCCCTCGCAGGCCCGGCACGGGTCGCCGGGAGTCCTGGCACCGCGGCCACCGCATGGCGGGCACGCCGCCAGGCTGTCAAAGCGCGGATCGCGGTACCGGCGGCCGAGGCCGGCCTGGGTAACCGCTATCTGCCAGCCGTGGTGGCGCGCAGCGTTGTCGGATGCGGCGAAGATTCGCTCCCCGCACAGACCCAGCCTGGCTCTCACCCAGGTAAGAAGACGTAGGTAGACCTTGCGATGGCTGGCATGGGTGATACGGTGATCCATGTCCACCAAATCCCTTCGCTCGTGCAGGGCTGGGAAGGTGACATAAGGCTGGGTCGATGGGTGAACATCGGCCCAGCTTTGCTGTAGAGCCTCAGACCTGTGCTGGCCGCTTGGCGCCACAGCGAGGGGCGCAGTGCGGGGCTGTTCGCGGGTATGCCCGGAATTCTCTCGACGTGGCGTGTCCCCCCTTGATTCCTGGCTCGGTCTCTGCTCTGATAGTGAGCCGCGAAAGCCAATTCCGCAAGTGCGCTTTTTGCCTAAAAAGCGGGCATGCGGTACGCGAGGCGGACGGCCGGGACACGGGGCGTTCGGTGGGAGATATGAGGCCAAAGTGGCACCCAGAGGCAGTCCGACGATCCGGCGCAGGGAGCTGGGCGCGCTGCTGCGCACCCTCCGCGCGGATCACGAGCTGACCGCAGAGGAAGTCACCACCAGGCTGCTCTTCTCCCCGACCAAGCTGAGCCGGATCGAGACCGGCCAGAGCGGCGCCAGCCCGCGGGACATACGTGATTTGTGCGTCCTCTACGAGGTGACGGATCCGGCGGACCGTGAGCGCCTGATGGCTCTTGCCCGGGAGGGCAAGCAGAAAGGCTGGTGGCAGGACTACGATCTGCCGTACGCGACCTTCGTGGGTCTAGAAGCCGAAGCGGTCTCGATCAATGTCTACCAGTCCGGAGCACTGCCGGGCCTCCTCCAGACTGAGGAGTACGCCCGGGCGATGCTGCGCGCCGAGGTACCGCCGTTCAGCCCGCAGAAACTCGAGCAGCTTCTCCAGGCGCGGCTCACCCGGCAGGCTCTCCTCGCGCCAGGTAAAGGGCCGCATTACCACGCGATCCTTGACGAGGCGGCTCTGCACCGGCGAGTGGGGGGGCCGGCGGTGATGCGCGCCCAGCTGCAGCGAATCGGCGAGTCGGCGCAGCTGCCGAATGTCACCGTGCAGGTCATTTCGTTCGAGACCGGAGCGCACCCGGCGATGGAAAGCGTCTTCTCCATCCTGAACTTCGAGCAGCCTCTCGTATCGGACATTGTTTATGTCGAGGGCCTGGTCGGGAACATCTACCTAGAACGGCCGACCGACCTGGAGAGATATCGGACGATATTTTCCCATCTCCGAACCATAGCGCTGAATCCATCAGACTCTATTTCCTTGCTCACCAGAATTGCCGCAAGCTACGCTTGACCGAGTGACCTGTCCAGGCGTCATGACACCTCGGCTGCTCTCCCGGCCGCCACGGCCACGATCCATTGTGATCGAGTTTCGGTGTACAACGGCACAAGGCAAAGAAAGTGCAGGTAATTGATCTATGCTAGGCAAGATGACACTAACCGATCCGGAGCGGATTAATATCACTTGGCGTAAAGCTCAGCTTAGTACCAATAACGGGTCTTGCGTCGAAGTTGCAGCTGTAGTCGGCAAAGTCGCCTTGAGAGACTCTAAGGACCCCAGCGGCCCCGTGCTTGTCTACACGCCCGCCGAATGGGGAGCATTCCTTGATGGCGCGAAGAAGGGTGAGTTTGACGATCTAGCGCGGTGAGCTTGCCCCGCTGGTCGCGTGCGGCCGCAAGCGACCAGGAGCCGCCAGATGATGCGCCCCTCCAGTACCGTGCGGCCGCGCGCCGGGCGCGCATGTCCGCGCCGGTCAGTTCGAGTGGATCGGGCAGGGCGCGGCCGGGGCATTACCATCAGGTTATGCCCCGGACTCCGCGCCGAAGGAGCACGAATCATGGACAGTGCCGGCCGGGACTACTATCCGCCCGGCGACCTCCGGGTATCTGACGCCGACCGCGACCGGGCGCTGTCCGAGCTGAGCGAGGCCCTGCAGGCCGGCCGGATCACAGCCGGCGAATTCGACCAGCGATCCGGGCAGGCACTGGGCGCGCGCACCGGGAAAGAACTGACCGCCCTGCTCGCCGACCTGCCGCTACCCGATCGCGCCCCCGCGGCACGCGCCACCGCCCTGGAACGAGCCCATCGCGTCCTCGCCACCCGGATCTCCATCGGCGCGGCCCTGGCCGCCGTCTGCTTCGCCGCCGTCGCCGCAACGAACGCCCTCGCCAGCGGCCCCACCCTTCAGCAGCGCGAGTTCCTCCGGGACATGCTGGCCCGCCAGGGCCTGTCGGTCCCGGTTCCCCCTGCCCCAGGCTTCAACTGGGCCGGCACGATAACACCAGGAGCAGTCGCCGTACTGCTCGTCGTGCTGATCATCTTCCTGCGCGTGACCCGCGCCGACCGCCCCTAGACCGGAGCGCGGGCGGCCAGGCAGAACGCTAACCCGGCACCAGGGCCGAAAACCCGGCAGCACCCAATCCGGCTCGCCGGCATGGGCACCCCCTGAATCATCGAGGCCTCGAGCACGGTTACCCCTTGGCCACGCAAAAATGGTCATTTTCCCAATAGATGTGACCTATCTTGCCGTGCTGCCCGCGATTCTGCGCCATTGCTTGAACCGGCTGAAGTCGCGTTCTATACTCTTCTAATTCTTGTAAGGTTGGGGGTCGAACGCTGTCTGCCGTCCATCGGCCGATCTCTTGTCTGGGCAGCTCAGCAGGCATTTTTGAATCAGCAGGCCAGCCTGCGCTATTCGTCCGGAAATATACCGCCATCGGGTCAGCCAGGAGGGCGCATTGAGGCACGCACACACGGCCGGCGCGGCCGTATGGATATTGCGTAATTCGCCATCCTTTACCCGTGCGAAACCAGGCGGTAATTAGCTAGATGGAAATAGCAATGATGACGGAAGGTACCTACCCGTACGGCTTCGGCGGCGTCAGCGTATGGTGCGATCAGCTCATTCGCGGGATGCCTGGTTACGACTTCCACCTGGTCTCCCTGGTGGCGTCGCAGGCCGAGCCGGCGGTGTGGTCGCTGCCCGACAACGTCGTCTCGATGGTCAGGGTGCCCCTCTGGGGCCCTCAGCCGGCCGCGCCCGCGGTCAGCTGGCGAGGCGGGCTCCCGCTCCGCCTGCTGCGTCAGCTCATCGATGCCCTGCTCGACTCCTCCGCGGATGCCCAGCGCCGCTTCGGCTACGTGCTGCGCGAGCTCTTCGACTACTCCTCCCAGCACGGGAGTCTCAGCGCCGGCCTGGCCAGCGACAAGGCAGTCCGGCTGCTGAGCAACTCCTGGCAGGAGCGGTGGCCGGACTCTGACCGGCCCGCGCCTACCCTGCACGACGCGGTGGCCGCGATGCAGCTGCTTGACCACTCCCTTCGGCCGCTGTCGTACGCACCGGTGCTGGCCGACATCGGGCACGCGGTGACGAACGGGCTGGGCGTGCTGCCGGCGCTGACTGCGAAGTGGCGATACGGCATGCCGGTACTGGTCACCGAGCACGGCATATACCTGCGCGAACAGTACTTACTGAACCGCAGGAGCCCGTACCGGTGGCCGGTCAAGGCGCTCTACCTGAGGTTCATGCGTCACCTTTGCGCCGTTGGCTACCACGAGGCGGCGGCGATTACCCCTGGCAATGTCTACAACCGGCGATGGGAGGAACGACTCGGCGCGGAGCCGTCTCGCATCCGTACCGTGTACAACGGCGTGGACCCGGCCGCCTTTCCGGCCCTCACCGGCGAGCCGGAGGTGCCCACGATCTCGTGGGTCGGGCGCATCGACCCGATCAAGGACCTGGAGACGCTGCTGCGCGCGTTCGCCCTGGTGCACCAGCGCATGCCCGAGGCAAGGCTGCGGCTGTTCGGCTCGCCGCCCAAGGGCAGGGAACCTTACCTGCAAAGCTGCCGGGCGCTGGCGGCTGACCTGGGGATTGGCGAGGTGGCGACGTTCGAGGGCCGGGTCGAGAACATCCGCGACGCCTACGACGCCGGCCGCATCGTGGTGCTTTCCAGCGTCTCCGAGGGATTCCCTTACAGCTTGATAGAGGCAATGACCTGCGGCCGGACTTGCGTTGCCACCGACGTCGGCGGGGTCACCGAGGCCATCGGTGACACTGGCCTGGTAGTGCCGCCGCGCAACCCGGAGCGCATGGCGCGGGCATGCCTCACCCTGCTGCGGGACGCCGGGCTGCGGCGCCGCCTCGGTGCCGCGGCCCGTGCCCGCGCGCTGGAGCACTTCACCGTTGACGGGGCGATCAACACGTTCGACGAGATCTACAGCTTTCTTGGCTCCGGCCATCCGCTGCCCATGGCCCACCCCGAACCGGACACTGGCGTCCTATCAGGCGACCTGCCGCGGTCGCAGACCGCGGGATGAGCGCGCTTGCCCTGCCAGCCCGATGGCCGCACCGGGCATACCCCATGAGCGATGGTCCCGGGCAGCCGCTGATGGCTGGCGCCCATGCCGAGGATTCCCAGCCGCGTGACGTCGAGGCACTGTGCGAGCAGTTCGCCCTCGTGTGTGAGTCCGCGGTGGACTCGCTGGAGATCGCCAGCGCCCTGGAATTCGAAGGCTGGAGTGACCAGGCGGTGCGGGAACGTTACGGCGCTTCCGATGTGTTCACGCTTGCCGAGGAGATGTACCTGCGGGTGCAGCGGCAGCCGGCCGAGCCGGAGCCGCTCCCCGATCCGTGGCAGGCCAGTAAGGTCCGGCCGGCCCTGCACGGCCTGCTCTACGGGCTGCCCACGGTCTGCTTCCCTGCTGCCGCCGGCCTGCTGACCGGCCCCAGCGTGCTCGGCGTGCTGGTGATCGCGCTGCTCACCTCATGGGCGATGAGCCAGGCGCTTGCCTACCTCGGCTACGTGCGGCTTGGCCAGACTGATTCTGTCCAGGCAGCGCGGCTGCTCCGGGCCGGCATGCTCGCCGGGCTGGCGGGAGTCATGCTCGCCCTGGCGGTGGCCGCCGCGGCGCTGCCCGCGCGCATCCCGGCCATCATCTTCGGCGCGGGCGTAGGCGCCTACATGCTGGGCGCCACCGTGCTCATCGTGCTGCGCGGCGAGCGGCTGCTCCTGTTCGTGCTCGCGCCCGGGGTGCTGGGCGCCGCTTCGTTCCTGCTGCTTGGCCGGCCGCCGCAGCTGCAGCACGCGGCATGGGGCGCGCTGGCGGCCACGCCGCTGCTGGCGCTTGCGCTGGCGGTCGTGCGGACTACCCGGGATGCTGGCCTGCCCGCTCTCGGCCGCGGCAGGCATGCACGGACTGCGGTGGCGGCCGGGAAGCTGCTCGCGGCCGCGGAACTGCGCGGCGCGCTGCCGAGTGCCCTGTTCGGGCTGCTCGCCGCCGGGCTGCTGGTCTTCCCGGTCGCGGCAGGCCTGCCGGGCGATCGGGGCACCAATACGGGCGCGCTGCTCGTCTCGCTGCCGCTGGCCCTGAGCATGGGCGCGGCGGAGTGGGCACTCGTCTGGTTCCGGCGGCGCACGCAGCGGCTGCTGCGCACCACCTGGGAGCTGCGGGCATTCGCCATCAGGGCACGGCTGGTGCTGCTCGCCGCGCTGCTGCAGTACCTGACCGCAGCCGTGCTGCTGACCATCGCCGTCATCACGGTCGCCGCCGAGACCCGGCTCGTTCAACTGCACTGGACCGCCCTGCCGCAGATTGCCGCCTACATGGCGCTGGGCGGCGCGATGTTCCTCGCGTTGCTGCTGCAGGCATTCGGCAGCCGTATCTTCCCGCTGGTCACCTGCGCCGCCGCGCTGGCATTCGAGGTCGCCGGCCGGGGCCTGGGGGTGTCCGTCCAGCTCGTCACGTGCACGGAATTACTCTTCGTACTCGCCGGGTACGCGGCTCTCGTGCTGGGAAGCGCGGTGCGACACGCCTGCTAGGAATGCGGACACCGCCGGGCAACTCAGACCTAGGTATCTCAGAAGGGGGGAAAGTTCATGATGGACCAAGTTGCGGTGACGGGAGCCGAGGGTTTCATCGGCTCGCACCTGGTGGAGGCACTGGTGCGCCGCGGGCACCGGGTACGGGCAATGGTGCTCTACAACATGTTCAGCTCGCACGGGTGGCTGGACGTGCTGGATGCCGACATCCTGGACCAGGTTGACGTGGTGTTCGGCGACGTGCGCGATCCAGCGTCGGTCCGCGAGGTGGTCGAGGGCTCGGCGGCGGTGTACCACCTCGCCGCGCTCGGCTCGGTGCCCTATTCCTACAGCGCCCCGCGGTCCTTCGTGGACACCAACGTGATCGGCACCCTGCACGTGCTCGAGGCCGTGCGTGCCTGCGGCACGCCCCGGCTGGTGCATACCTCGACCAGCGAGACGTACGGTACCGCGCGCACGGCCTCGATCAGCGAGACGCACATGCTGCAGGCGCAGTCACCGTACGCGGCCTCCAAGATCGCGGCCGACAAGCTGGTCGAGTCCTATTACCTGAGTTTCGGGACACCTGCGGTGACGCTGCGGCCATTCAACACATTCGGCCCGCGGCAGTCGGCCCGCGCCGTCATCCCGGCGATCATCATCCAGCTCGCGGCGGGTTCCCGTCAGCTCAAGCTGGGCGCACTCGGCCCGACTCGCGACTTCTCCTACGTCACCGACACCGCCCAGGCATTCGTGGATCTTGGCGAGGCCCCGGCCTCGGCCGTACTTGGCGAGCTGTTCAACGTCGGCCCCGGCGCGGACGTGGCGATCGGCAAGCTCGCCGAGGATATCGCCGGGCTGATGGGCGTGGATGCCGACATCACCGAGGACGCCCAGCGGCTGCGCCCTAAGGACTCCGAAGTGATGCGGCTCGTCTGCGACGCGTCGAAGCTGCGTGACCGCACCGGATGGCAGCCGCGCTATACCCGCGAGGAAGGCCTGCGCCAGACCATCAAGTGGTTCCTGGAGCCGGGCAACCTGGCGCGCTACAACCCCAACGAGTACAACCAGTGACCTACGGAGGCGCACCCATGCACGCGGTCATCCTTGCCGGGGGGAAAGGCGTCAGGCTCCGCCCTTACACGACGCGGCTCCCCAAACCCCTCGTGCCGATCGGCGACGAGCACTCGATCATGGAAATCGTGCTGAGCCAGCTCGCTCAGTCCGGCTTCGACCGCGTGACGCTGGCCATCGGCCATCTCGGCGACCTGATCCGCTCCTACTTCGGCGACGGCAGCCGGTGGGGCGTGAATATCGACTACAGCCTGCCGGAGCAGGTGCCGCTCGGCACGATGGGCCCGGTACTGCAGCTGCTTGACCGGCTGCCTGAGAAGTTCCTGGTCATGAACGGTGATGTGCTCACCGATCTCGACTACGCGGACCTCATGAGGCAGCACCGGGAATCGGGTGCGCCGCTCACCGTGGCCACTTATCAGCGACAGGCCCGGATCGACTACGGGGTCCTGACGGCGAGAGACGGTCACGTGGTGGAGTTCACCGAGAAGCCGACGATTGATTACCGGGTCAGCATGGGCGTCTACGCGTGCAGTAAGCCGACTCTTGCCAGCTACACGCCGGGCATGCCCTTCGGGTTCGACGAACTTGTGCTCGACATGCTGGCGCGCGGTACTCCGCCGCAGGTGTATGCATTCGACGGGTACTGGTTTGATATCGGGAAGCCTGACGACTACGACCGCGTCAATGCCGAGTTCGGCCTGATACGGGGAAGCCTGCTGAAGGAGGCCTAACTAATGCGCCTCTTGGTCATAGGTGCGACTGGGTTCCTCGGCGCGCACGTTCTGCACCGGGCGCGCGCCGCCGGGATGGACGTGATTACCGCGGGCCGGTCCGAGCTGCCTGATTCACCGCGCCACCAGTTAGTCGACCTAGCCGCCGATGACCCGGGCCGGATCGCCGGGATGCTCGCGGAGGTGGCTCCGGATGCTGTGGTGAACTGCGCCGGAGCCACCGCCGGCCGTCCCGATGTCCTGGTCGCGGCCAATGTCAACGGCACCTACGCGCTGGTGAAGGCGATGTTGGAGGGAGCGAGACGCCCCCGGCTTGTCCACCTGGGATCCGCCGCCGAGTACGGGCGCGGCGAGCCAGGAGTTCCGGTGACCGAGCTGGCCCAGCCACGGCCGGCCGGGATGTACGGGGCGACCAAGCTGGCTGGTACCCGGCTGGTCGACCTGGCCGCGGCGGCCGGGCTTGAGGCCGTGGTGCTGCGCGTGTTCAACCCGGTCGGCCCGGGCGCGCCGCAGACCAGCCTGCCCGGCCGGCTGGCCGCTGAGTTGCGCCGGGCGCTCACGCCCGGCACGGACGTGCGGCTCGGATCGCTGGACGCCGTCCGGGACTTCGTCGATGCGCGCGACGTCGCCGACGCCGCGTTCGCTGCCGTGGCCGCCACCGCGCTGCCGCACCCGGTGCTCAATATCGGCAGCGGGCGCGGGGTGCCCGTGCGCGCGATGGCTCAGGCGCTGCTCGCGGCCAGCGGGCGCGACGCCGTAGTGCGTGCGGACGCAGCACCTGCGGACTCGCCGGACTCAGCGCGCTCGGCAGACATACCCTGGCAGCAGGCTGACATCACGCGGGCCGCCGAGGACCTGGGCTGGTCACCGCGCCGGGATCTCGCGACCTCGCTGGCCGATTTGTGGAAGGCAAGCGCTTGACCCCCCGCGCCGCCGACGGCACCGAACTGGTCATGCCGCAGCTGATCGTGCCCGCTTACTTCCACCCGGCCAGTCACCCCGCGGAGTGGGCGTGGCTGGCCGAGCATGCGGCGCAGGTCCGGCTGGTCGTGCTCAACCTGGCCAACGGGCCGGGCACCCGGCCCGACGCCGCTGTTTTCCCCGCCCTGGACCTGCTGCACTCGGCCGGGGTCGCGGTTGCCGGGTACGTGGACACGAACTACGGCCAGGTACCGGCGCAGGACGCCCTGGCCGACCTCGGCCGGCATCTCGACTGGTACAAGGTGGCCGGGGTGTTCTTCGATCGCGCGGCCGCCGCCGCCGAGCAGGCAGGCTACTACGCCGGCCTGGCACGGCAGGCACGGCACATGGGGGCGCTGGTGGTGGCCCTTAACCACGGCACGCACCCGGACGAGGCTTATGCGGAGCACGCCGACCTGCTGGGCACGTTCGAGGGACCCTGGAGCTCCTACCTCGACCTGGCCGTGCCGCGCTGGGCTAGGTCACGGCCTGCCGGGCAGTTCTACCATCTCCCGCACTCGGTGCCAGCCGAGTCCTTTCGTGACGCTCTCTGGCTGGCCGCCCGGCGTAACGCGGGCTGCGCCTACGTCACGGACAATGGCGGGGCCAACCCCTGGGACCGGCTCCCGGCCGGCGAGTTCTACCAGCAGCCCCGGTGATCGCACTTCCCACGGCGCCCGTCCGGCGACGTGCCCCGGTCAGGAAGCGACGCAGGTCGCTTGCGCTGTCCGGCATCCTGCTGGCCGCAGCCGTCGGCATCGCGATACCGCTCGTCTCGGGACGTCATCCGCCATGCCAGCAGCTAGCCGTCCCGGCCTACTTCTATCCGGGAGCCAGCTGGACGCGGGCAATTAATAGCAAGCCCGTACCTAGCGTCATGATCCTGGACATCACGAGTTCTGGTGCAGGCAGCTCACCGGACCGGAATTACCAGGCGGCGGTTAAACGGGCGCAGGCCGCGGGAATCGAGATCATTGGCTACTCGAACACCGACTACGCGCTGCGGCCGGCCGCGGCGGTGGAGGCGGACGTCAGGAACTACAGGGCATGGTATGGCGTGACCAATATCTTCCTTGACCAGGCCTCCAGCAACAGCAGCGGCATCGCTTACTACCGGCGGCTGACCAACTACATACATGACGTGGATCCGGGCTCGACGGTGATACTGAATCCCGGCACATACCCTGACCGGCAGTACATGTCGCTCGGTGACGTCGTGATGGTATATGAGAACACTTATGCCCATTACGTCAATCTTCAGGTGCCCAGCTGGGCATACAAATATCCCGCGGCCAGCTTCGCGTATTCGGTATATGCCACGTCAGGCCCGCAACTGGCCAAGACCATCAGCCTGTCCGAGAGCCGGCATGCCGGCTATGTCTACGTGACAAACAGAACGGGGTCAAACCCCTACAGCTCGCTGCCGGCCTACTGGGCGAGCGAGGATGCGATCATCGCGGCAAGATGCAGCTAGCGCTGCCCGCAGGGGAGGGCTGGCGCAGGGGAGGGCTGGCGCAGGTGAGCGCTGCGCTGGCGCGCAGGTGAGCTCTTGCGCAGNNGCGCAGGTGAACGCTGGCCGACGGCTCGGCTCCCTGCCGCAGCGGGCAGCGAGCCGAGCCGTCAATGGGCCGGGCGGTTAATTAACTCGCAGGGATTATGCTGCCCGGCGAGGGCCGACGTGAACAACGTCCCGTCGATGCCGCCGGACATATCGGCAGCGCAGAACTTGCTGAGATCCGTGGCAGTATTGCTGCCCCAGTCATCGGTGTACTCGGCGTTCAGCACCAGCTTTCCGGCCTGCACGTACGGCGGCGTCACGATCGAGCAAGTCTGGTAGAAGTTGCATTCCTCGTCCAGCAGGAAGTCCGCGGTGGGCTCTAGCGCCTTCGAGAACGCGGGATCGTTGTCCCCGTTCTTCTGTCCCCAGGCGAGCCCGAGGCTGTGCGCGTAAGTACCGAGCTTGATGTCGTACGCTTCGTTCTCCGCCTCGGTGATGGTGAAGTTGGTGCTGTCGGTGTATGAGTCGTCAATGTCCGGCTCGACAGCGTCGAAGCCCTTGGCGGCGCATTGCTGGTCGATCATCGACTCGATGATCGAGACCGTGGACGCTGCGTTGATGTTGAGATAATACTCCGGGTATCCCTGCATCTTCTTGCCCATATCACCCGCGGCCTGCAGCTGCGCGTAATAGGTGACCGGGATGCCCTCGTCGGCAGCTGAGTAGTAGTTCCCGGCTGAGCCGACCTCGATGTAACAGATCACCTTGTCGCCCAGGTTGTGCAGGGCGGTGACTGTTGAAGCCGGGTTCTCGATGCCGTCGATGTCGAAGATGGTCGGGTTGGATGCCATGTTCCCGGCGGCATCCAGCGCCGATTTGCCCATGTCCGACAGGCTGCTGACGCTCAGCGGATGATCTATTTCCCACTGGAACTCGGGCCCGTTGTTCGGGCCGGTATCCGAGGGATGCCACCAGGCGCCCTTCGTCGGCGTGGTTGTCGGTGTGGGCGTCGGTGTTGGCGTCGGCGTCGGCGTCGGCGTCGGTGTTGGCGTGGGCGTCGGCGTGGGTTTGGGCCGGTGACTGTGCCAGGCCGTCGCGGCCGCGGCCGCTGCCGCAGGCTGCTCGCTATGAGCGGTGAAGGCGGCGCCGAATACCAGGCTGAGCCCGCCAAGGATGATGACTGCCTTCTTCATAGGTCCTGCCTCTTACTTCCCTTTTGAGGAAAGAGCCGAGACCTAGGTTCTTCACTGGGCTCCAGTTGGTACTGAGATGGGTAACATCGAGGCCTATTATCATCGGCCGCACCTTTTGCATGCCTTTATGCCCAGCTATAGAGCCAGGCGTACCAGCGCCGCCGGGATATAGGTCCCGGCGTGCCTCAGTACAGGCGCTCCCCCCCCTGTGGCGGTGGAGTCCAGGTCAGCATCCAGGAAACTATCTCCGCCTACGAAGCGCCTATTTATCGCAGGTCCGCTAAGTTCAGCGTACACGCTGATTTTTCTCATGCATCACGGAGCGCGATTATTGTCCGTTTGGTTCCTTTACCGCGTTCCGGCGGCTCATCTTGGCCGGGCGATTTGCCGCAGAAGTGACCTTCGCAATGTCGCTGTCGCCCCTATTCAGGAGGATATCAGCCTTGCGGAATTTTCCGTGGGTAATGTATATGCCGACTCTTTCGAATCCTTTCAGCGCGGACCGGTATATTTTTGCGTCCGCCGGGGGCATCGGCCCGCTGAGTGCGGCACGGGAAGCCGCGGCGAGCCGCGAGCCGGCCCTCTGCGCTAGGCCAGGCCGGCCAGCTCTCTCGCCGCTGCCGAGCCTGCCGAGGTCGGCATTCACGGCCTGGAGCAGCTTGCCGGCCGGGCCGGTGACCCACTTGGCCCCTCTCGTGGCGGCGGGTAACTCCGGAGCGGTGACCGGGTGGCCGGCNNCCCGGCCGGCCGGGTGGCCGGCACCGAGGGTTCGGGCGGTGGCGCCGATCGCCAGCACGAGGACCAGCGCCGCCAGCAGCGTGATCAGGACCTTGTGCCTGCTGGCCCGCCCCGCGCGCGATGCCGTGCCGCGCGGGGATGCCGCACCGCGCGATGCCGCCCCGCGCGGGGATGCCGGGCCATGCAGGGACCTGCCGCGTGGTGGTGTCATTGCTCAGCTCACCGCCAGGGTGAAGGCCTGCGTAGCAGTGCCGACGGAATTCTTGGTGGTGATCGTCAGGCTGTAATTACCGGCGGTGGCCGGCGTCCCTGACAATGTCGCCGTCCCGTTGCCGTTGCCGGAGTAGGTCAGTCCCCGGACCGTGCCGGTATGGGTGACGCTCGGTACCGGGTAGCCCACGGCCGTGAAGGTGAAGGTGAAGGCCTTCCCGTGGGTCGCGGTCGCCGCCGCGGCACTGGTGATCGCCGGGGCCTGATCCACGGTCAGCGTGAACGACTGCGTGGTGGTCCCGGCGGTGTTCGACGCCGTGAACGTCAGGTCGTAGACCCCGCCCTGGTCGACCCCGGGGGTGCCGGCCAGGCTGGCCGTGCCGTTGCCGTTGTCGGTCCAGGTGAGGCCGCGGGGCAGGGCACCCGACTCCGCCAGCGTCGCTGTCGGCGCCCCGGTGGTCTTGACGACTCGGGCGAAGCCGGAGCCGTCCGTGGCCGTGGCGCTGGCCACCGTCGTGAACGCCGGCGCCGCGCTGACGGTCAGGACGAACATCTGGGTCGTGGTCCCGCCGGAGTTCGACGCCGTGAACGTGACGGGATAGCTACCGCCGCTGGCCGCCGTCGGCGTGCCCGTCAGGGTGGCGGTCCCGTTGCCGTCGTTGCTGAAGCTGACGCCGGCCGGAAGGATCCCGGCATGCGTCACACTGGTGGCGTACGTGGTCGGGCTGCCCGCCGTGGTGACCGTGAAGGTGAACGCCTGCCCCGCCGTCGCCGTGGCCGCCGCCGTGCTGGTGAAGGTCGGCACCGGCTCCTTGGTCCCGGCCGCCTTGACCGTCAGGGTGATCCCCTGGCTGGCGGTGCCGCCCGCGTTGGCCGCCGTGACCGTGACGGTATAGGTCCCGGCATTGACCGCCGTCGTGCCCGAGAGCGTCCCGGACCCGTTGCCGTTGTCGGCGAAGCTCACCCCGGCGGGCAGGCTCCCGCTGCTGAGCTTCGGCGCCGGATAGCCCTTGGTGGTGACCGCGAAGGCGAAGGCCGTGCCGGCCGTCTCCGTGACTGCCGCCGCGCTGCTGAAGCTCGGGACCTGGTCCACCGTCAGCGTGAAGGCCTGGCTCGTCGTGCCGCTGGAGTTCTTGGCGGTGAAGGTGAGCGGGTAACTCCCGCTGTCCCCCGCGGCCGGGGTGCCGGCCAGGGTGGCTGTCCCGTTGCTGTTGCCGGTGAACGTGATACCCGAGGGCAGCGTCCCCGCCCGGGTCAGCGTCGGTGCCGGCGAGCCGGTTGTGGTGACCGTGAAGCTGAATGCCTGGCCCGCGGTCGCCGTCCCCGCCGCCGCGCTGGTGATGGCCAGTCCGCTGCTCACGGTCAGGGTGAAGCTCTGGCTGGCCGTCCCGGCCGAGTTGCCGGCATTGATGGTCAGCAGGTAGGTGCCCTGGCTGCCGGGCGGCGGAGTGCCGGCCAGGGTGGCCGTCCCGTTGCCGTTGCCGGTGAACGTGACCCCGGACGGCAGAGCCGGGCTGCTCGTCGCCGAGAGGGCCGGCGCCGGGGTACCGGTGGTCGTCACCGTGAACGTCCCGGCCTGCCCGGCGGCGAAGGTCGCCGAGCCGGCACTGGTGATGACCGGCGCCACGGGGGCCGGGTCCACGGTGAGCGTGAAGCTCTGGGAGGCAGCCGGGCTGACCCCGTTCGCCGCGTTGATCGTGAACGGGTAGCTGCCGGCCGTCCCCGCCGCCGCGGTGCCGGCCAGGGTGGCCGTCCCGTTGCCGTTGTCGGTGAAAGTGACGCCGGAGGGCAGGGTGCCGGACTCGGTGATCGCCGCCGTCGGGCTGCCGGTGGTCATCACCGCGAACGAGCCCTGCGTGCCCACCGTGAAGGTCGCCGAATTGCCACTGGTGATGGCCGGCGCCTGCTGGACGGTGATGGTGAGCGTCTGCTGGACCGAGCCGTACGCGTTCGTGGCCGCCAGCGGCATCGCGTATGTCCCTGGCGTGGTCGGCGTGCCGGACAGGGTGGCCGTGCCGTTCTTATTGTCGGTGAAGGTGACACCGGGCGGCAGGTTGGACTCGCCCCAGCTCGGCGCCGGGTAGCCGCCGGCCTGGACGGTGAAGCTGAACGCCGATCCGGCCGTGGCCGTGGCGCTGTCAGCGCTGGTGAAGGACGGGGCGTCACCCACCACGACCGAGAAGGCCTGGGTCGCGGCGGGGCTCACCCCGTTACTGGCCGTGATATTGAGGCTGGTCGTGCCGGTGGCCGTGCCCGTGCCCGACAGCAGGGCAGTGCCGTTGCCGTTATCGGTGAACGAAAGCCCGGCGGGCAGCGCGCCCGTCTCGCTGATGGCCGGCACCGGTGAGCCGGTGGTGGTGACGGCGGCCGCCCCCGCCGCGTTCAGGGTGAAGAACGCGGTGCTCCCGCTGGTGATGGTCGGGGCGGCGGCCGCGCTCACCGTGATGGTGAGCGACAGCGTGGCCTGGCTGCCGGAGGAGTTGGTGGCCGACAGGGTCACCGGGTAGCTGCCCGTCGCCCCGCTGGCCGCCGTGCCGGAGATGGTAGCGGGGCCGCTGCCGCTGCCGGTGAACGACAGCCCGCTGGGCAGCGTCCCGGACTCGGTGACGGCAGGAGCCGGGTAGCCGGTGGTGGTGACTGTGTAAGTGCCTGCCACGCCGGTGGTGAAGGTGGCCGTGGAGGGGCTGGTGATGCTGGGAGCCTGGGCGTTGGTCAGCGTGAAGTCCTCGCTCGTGCTTCCGGTCGCGTTGGCCGCCGTCAGCACGATCGGGTAGCTGCCCCCGCTGCCGGCTGTGGAGGTGCCAGCCAGGGTGGCCGTGCCGTTGCCGTTGTCGGTGAGGGTGATGCCGGCGGGCAGTGCCCCGGACTCGGTGATCGCCGGCGTCGGGGCGCCGGTGGTGTCCACCGTGAAGCTGAAGGCGGTGCCGACGATGGAGGTGGCCGATGCGGCGCTGGTGATGGCGGGGGGCACGTTCTCCGTCAGCGTCTCGGTGCCCCCGCTGCCGAGGTTCACCCAGCTCGACAGCTCACCGCCGTAGGCCTGGCCGAACGGCGAGCCGTTGACGGTGGTGCCGGGCGGCACGGTCACCGGGACGCTGACCGCCGAGCCCGTGTTGCCGACCGTGACCACGCCGTTCTGCTCGCTGGCGGTCACCGTCGGCGACGAGGCGGCCTGGATCGGCGCCCAGGCGTCCTGCTCGGCCAGGGTCGCGCCGATGCCGCCCAGCGTGAGCTGCTCGTAGGGGGTGTTGGAGTTGAAGTAGCCGTCGTACTCCGAAATCAGCGGGTTGAGCACCTCGTAGAGCAGCCCGTCACCGTCAGTGCCGGGCTGGCTGGTGGCAGCCGGGACATAGTTCGCCGGGGGCAGGGCGCTCGAGTACGGTGGCGTGCCCATGAGGTTGGTCTGGTGCACGTAGCTCGTCTCGGGGCTGTTGGAGAGCATGTTCTGGAACATGCCGGAGACGACCTGGCTGATGACCTCGGGAAAGGTGAAGAGGGTCGAAGAGCACGTGGTCACCGAGGTGCTCTGGCACTGAGAGTCAGGAGCGACGGAGGTGTACAGCGTGTTGTACTCGTCCAGCTCCTGGGCGTTGGTGGCGGCGTTGTAGAAGATATTTATCGGATGCCGTGGCGCCACCTGGGCGGTGCCGTCGACGAAGGGCTGGCCAGCGGCGTACGTCGGCCCGCTGTAGGTGGCCCCGATGCCGAACTGGTCATTGGCCGGGTCGGGGTAGGCCTTGGAGGCGTCGGCCCCCACCGTGGTGATCCCGGCCGCCGTGAGGGCCGAGTTGAAGTAGGGATTCTGCTCCCAGGGCAGCTCGTCGGCGTCCTCCACGGTCGGGGGCGTCCAGCCGGCCGGCATCGGCGTGTCCAGGTAGGTCACGCCGGCCGGCGGCTTCGCGGTGTCCGATCCGGTGTCGGTGAAGGTGAGTTCCTGCTCGCCGGCGCAGGAGGTGGGGTCGGGGGACGGCCCCTGGCAGACCGTGGTCGTCGAGGCAGGGCTCGAGTCGGCGGAGCTGTTGTCGGGCAGCGTTGCCGAGCCGGGCGTGGCGTAGGTGCCGATCTCGGTCCAGCTGGTGTAGGGAGCGGCTGCCCGGTAAATGATGTAGTTCGCCGCGTGGCAGATGGACTGCCACACGAGGGACACCGACCCGGCCGGCCCGGTCACCGCGACGGGGGCGATATCACCCTGCTGGCCATCGGTCACGTAGGCCTGGGACTGGTCGGTGCTGGTGGAGTCCGCCCCGTTGAACTGGTCGGTCACCGCGTACTCGTACGTGCCCGATGCCAGCGTCCCGCCGGTGCTGCTGGCGTCCGCCTCGTCCAGGTCGGGCGGGTCGACCGTCGCCGGGGTGCCCGGATCCAGGTCGGCGAAGCCGGAGTGGTTGCCCGGTACGAACACCTGCGGGTTGTAGTAGCCGTAGGCGTTGCTGACATTGGTCGACGAGGTCAGGCCGAGACCGCCGGTGCCGGGTATCGTTCCCGGTGCAGCCGTCGAATCGCTGGTGTTCTCGTTCAGCTCGGCCTCGATGTAGTCCTGCGTCGCGCAGCCCACGTCGAGGTAGGGGGTGTCGTAGGTGTGGCTCAGCCAGCCGAAGTCATCCGAGTAGGGCTTGCCGGTGGCGAGGTCGGTCGCCTGGAACTCCGCCAGCAGGGGGTCCGGGCCGCAGGTACCGTCGTCGACGGGATTGGGGGTGGTGCAGCTTGCGGGCTCCCCGGGCAGGTCCAGCTCGCCGTCCTGGTACTCGACAGTCCCCCCGTAGTTGAACAGCTGGTCCATCCGGAAAGGCGTCGACGGCACACTCGCTGGCCGCGCGCTCGGGTCGTTTTCCTGAGCCGGATTGGACCAGTTTGCCGCGGTGACCACGTCGGCGGGATCCATGCGCAGCGAGTCCGCGTCGGAATAGTCGTTATCGTGCACCGCGACGCTCCACGCGTTGTCTGGCGTGAAGGTGTCATCGATGTCCATCTCGACGTAGTTGCGGTCCAGGCCCAGATGGGTGTCCTGAGTCACCCAGTTGATGAGTCCCGGAGACAGCAGCAGCCACTGGAGCTGGCTGGCGTTGTAATCGAAGTTGAGCGCTAGTTCCGATACCCCGGCCTGCGGGTCAGCGGTGCCGTTGACGGAGTTCGGGTGCTGGTATACCCCGGCCAGGACGTTGCCGGCGGTGTTGGTCAGAAACGGCGTGTAGGGCGCCCCGGCATCCACGGTCGAGCCGTAGCCAAAGGTGCCGGTGGCGAACGGAATGGGGCCGCTGAGCTCGGGGAACGCAGCCAGGCCGGCCGCGGTCAGCGTGCCGGTGGTGCCGTCAAGGGCGCCTCCGGTCGCCTCGGTCACGCCCAGGGCGGGCGAGGGGTACATGTAGCCGTCTACCTGGCGGACGCCGAAGGAGGACTCATAAGCGTCCAGGGCGCTGAGCGCCCCGGCGGCGTAGTCGGTCGGGGAATCGGCGATGACGACGCCGTTGTAGTTACCAGTGGTTCCGCTGGACAGGGCCGGCAGGCTCACCGTCTCGTTGGGTGCCGTGCCCGTGGCCGTGACCAGGGTGTAAGGCACGCCCTCGCTGGTCAGCGCGGCCTGCCAGGCCGCCGTCGTGACGTCGGAAGACCCCTCCCCGATCAGCAGGACCCTGAGGTTCAGGGTAGGCGCCGTCGCGGCCGAGGCAGGGGCAGCGGCGCCGGCCGTGGCGGCCATGCCGCCCGCAGCTAAGACCGCCGTCAGGCAAAGAGCCAGCCGCTTCGTCCCCCAGCGCCTACGTCCGGTCATAGAACTCCCCGCCTATCCCCAAAACGACCTTCGTGACCGAAGCATGGCCACGCACTGGTCCGACGAATATGCAGCTAAAGGCGGACGCGACCGGCCGCTTCCGGGCCTGGCATAGCTGTGCCGCTCAAGAACGCGAGTCAGGTTACGGCATCACCGCAAGAAATTCTCGCGACTTTCCTGCCTTCCCATTTTGCGGTGGTACGGGCCACCCTGGATAGGCGGCTTATAAGCGGCGACTACTCAATAATCATGTTATTTCCGTGGGCATCAGTATTGCTTCCTGCTTTCTTGCAGGCCGCACTGCTGCGCGCCGCGCCACCGAGCGGTGCTGGCCCATATTCGGGGACGAGCCCAGGGGGCATCCCCGAGTCTGCGGTCTGTGGCCTAGCAAACCGGGGGCAATGTCAGCGATGCTCTGAGTGTGGCGGACGACATAGTCACCTATGGCAGGCGGCCGCCTCGTCGTGACGAGGCGTTCGAATCGCTGTTCTACGCGTGCTATCCGCAGCTAGTGCAGACGGCGCTGCGGCTGGCCGGTGACTGGGCGGCCGCCAGGCGCCTGGCCCAGGAGGCATTTGCCCGGCTCTGGCGGCGGCGCCGCTGGATTCGCGACCCGGACGCCGCCGCGGCATACCTGCGCGAGGCAGTGACGAGGCTCGCGAATTCCGCCGCCCGGAACCCGGGCGCTGCGCCGGGGGCTGAGCAGTACCGCCACCGGACTGACGTGGACGGGACCTGGCGGGAGCCCCGGCGGCGGACTGAAGTGGACGAGGCCTGGCGGGAGTTCCAGCGGCGGAGACAGCGCGCCGGCCGGCGCGGTCACCGCTGGCTCGCGATCGCCGCAGCCGTCGTCCTGCTCATTGCCGCCGCCGCTGCCCTGGCCGGCCGGCCGCCGCACAACGGGCATGCAGGTGCGCTGCCGCCCGGTAAGGCGCCGCCAGGCTCACGCCAGCGGGCTCTCCCGGCCACTCGCAATTACCCGGCCGCGATCACGGCCCGCGTCCCGGTGCGGAATGTCACCAGCATGGCCGGGGACGGGCACGATGTCTGGGCGATAACGCTCTCCGGCGATCTGATCAGGATCAATCCCCGTACGAGCAAGGTCACGCTCAGCATGCACGTTCCGGGAGTTGCCAGCGGAGGGCAGCTGGCCGCCGGGGGCAGGACGCTGTGGCTGGACATGTGCCGTTCCTCCGGCCAGGTGCGGCTGCTGGGCATCGACCCTGCCACCGGCCGTATCCGCACCCGCATCGCCGTCCCGGGCAGCTGCGGCTCGATCGCCTACGGGCTGGGGCACCTGTGGATCGTTTCTGGCGTCAGGGGCGGCATCCAGATCCTGCGCGTCAACCCCGCCACCCGCCGGGTGGATGCCAGCACCGGCACTATTCACAACCTGGTGTACTCGTTCGTCGCAGGTCCCGAGGGAATCTGGTACAGCACCGGCTCGAAACTCCGGCAGGTTGACCCGAGCGGAACCCGGCTGACCGGCGTGACCGTGAATGACTCCAGCTATCAGTTCACCCTGAGCGACGCCGAGCTGGCCCTGGGCCACGGAGCGGTCTGGGCACTGTCTGGTGACGAGGACGTCGCCAGGATCGACCCGGCGACCGGCGGCATCACCGCGGTGGTCAGTTATCGCAGCTTCGACCCGACCTACGCCTTCACCGGCGGACCGTTCATCGATGTCGGGCAGGACTCGCTGTGGCTGCTGGCCGACCTCGCGCGCACGCAGGTCCTGCGGGTGAGCATGAGCACCGGCCAGCCGCTGGGCCGGGTCCGCATCGGCGGCTCATGCGGCCAGCCCTGCAGCCAGATCTACGACATCGCCGGGGCGGTCTGGGTGCCATCCGGCAACGAGATCGTGCGCATCGATCCGGCCCGCCTGCCTGGCTGAGTCGCGTGCCTGGCTGNNGCTGACTCGCGTGCCTGCTGGCTCGCGTGCCTGGCTGATCGGGCGCAGGCCCAGGGGCAGCCGGGCGGCCAGGGCACGGGCCGCGGTTGCTGCGTTAAAAATGATCTTGATTCCGCTGGTTACCATGCTGGAAGGCCGCCCGGGCACGGCAGGAGCCCGGGCACGGCAGGAAAGGCGGTGCAGGCAGATGGCGGACCAGATCGCAGTCATCGACCTGGCGGCTGCGCTCAGCGATAGCGCCCCGGACGTGCTGCTCGATGCCGTCCGGTGCTCGGCCGAGCAGGCCGGCGTTATCCAGGTGGTCAATCACGGGGTGCCGGCCGGACTGATCGCGGACTACGACCGGCGGATCGGGCGCCTGCTCGGCCTGCCCAGGGCGGCGAAGGCCAGGCTGGCGAGCCCGGGCGGGCATCCCCATCGCGGCTGGCGGCAGTGGCCGGACGACTTCGGCCGCCTGGAGCTGGAGCGGTACAACGTGGCCCAGTTCGACACGCCGGCGGACGCGCAGGCGGCAGGCGTCCCCGCTGAGTACGCCCGGCTCTACGCGCACCCGAACGTATGGCCGCCAGCGGATCCGGAGCTGCGCGGCGCGGCGCTGCGCTACATCGATGCCGCGCGCCAGCTCGCCGGGCGCGTCCTCGGGCTGTACGCCAGGGCGCTGGGCGTTCCCGCCGGAACCTTCGCGCTCGGGGAGCTGCCCCATGCGCGGCTCACCACCAACGACTACCCCACCTGGGCCTACCCCGATACCAGCAGCGACGAGGACAAGCTGCTCCTGCTTGAGCACGCGGACGACTCGTTGCTGACCATCCTGAGCCAGGACGGTGACTACGAGGGACTGCAGGTCCAGCTGCCCGATGGCAGCTGGACCCCGGTGCCGATCATCCCCGGCGCGCTGCAGGTGTTCTCCGGGATGCTGCTGACGCGCTGGACCGGCGGCCGGCTGCGGGCCGGCCGGCACCGGGTCGTGGCAGGCGGCACCAGGCGGCGGCGGTCGACGGCCGTCTTCTGCTACCCGAGCCTGGAGACGGTGGTCGGGCCCGTTGAGCCGTTCGGGGCACCGGCCGGGGGCCAGTACGAGCCCGTGTCCGTCTGGGATCACGTCAAGGGCAGGGCGGAGGACTACCTCAGCGAATACGGCCGTCCCGACCAGGTAGCCGCATGGCGCGAGGGCAGGCCCTACGTCGCTGAGGTGTCCGAGACCTCGGCCGGGCGCTGACCCTGGCCGGAACCGGACCCTGGCCGGCACTGACCCTGGCCGGCACTGACCCGTACCCACACGGAAGGAGAAGCCGATGAGCGAGCCAGCCGGTCCGCTGCTGTCGGTCCGCGGCGACGCCCGGCTGACAGTGGCGCCCGACTACGTCATCCTGGCCGGCCCGATCGAGCTGTCCCGGGGATCCAAGGCGGAGGCGGTGCAGGCCGCCGCCGCGGCCCTGGATCGCCTCACCGCTGACCTCGCCTCGCTGGGCGCAGTGGCGCTCGGGGTGGAAACCGAGCGCCACCGGCTGACGTGGTCTGCGCAGTCCGCGACGACGCGAGCGGAGCGGGAGCACAACGAGGAGACCGGGCGTTACGAGCCGACCGGGCGGGTGACCGCGACCGTGGCTGTGGTGATCGCGGTCCGTGCCTTCGACACGCTGGAAGCGCTCGGCGCCGTCCTGGCCACCCACGAGGCCCTCAACGTGCGCGAGGTCTCCTGGCACGTCGACTGGGACAACCCCGCCTGGCCGGAGGTACGGGCAGCCGCCATCCAGGCCGCCATCCGGAAGGGCCATGACTACGCCGCTGCGCTCGGCGGCTCGCTGCATAACGTCGAGCACATCGCCGACGCCGGGCTCCTCGGCGGCAGCGGCGACGGCGGGAGCTTCCGGTCTGCCGGGCGCGCGTTGATGGCGCGGTCCGCCAGCGGCGATGGCGGCGAGTCCGACGCGCCGTCGCTGGACCCGGTCCCCCAGGAACTGGCCGCCACCATCGAAGCCCGTTTTACCGCCGCCGGCGTGTCCCTGGCCGGGCGCTGACGGACCGGCCGGCCCCGAGCAGGTCAGGACCAAAACTACTTTGACTCCTGTCGGTTCGCTCTCGTAGGGTTGGGGTCATGTCAGCACCGTACGCCAGGACGGTCATTACAGGCAGCGACCCAGGGGCGGGTGCCGCTGGCCGGCGGCCGGTCCTGCTGGCCGGGCTCGGCGCCGCCTGCATCTCCGCCTCCGCGGTGCTGGTCAAGCTCGCCGACACGGGAGCCGCCACCACCGGGTTCTACCGCTGCCTCCTCGCGCTGCCGGTGCTCTGCACGCTGGCCGCAGCGGAGCAGCGACGCCGTGGCCCGCGGCAGCCAGCCGCCCGCCTCGGCGCTGTGCTGGCGGGGCTGTTCCTGGCCATCGACCTGGTGCTGTGGAATCACGCCATCGCCGAGGTCGGGGCCGGAATCGCCACGGTGCTCGGGAACCTGCAGGTGCTGTTCGTCGCCTTCGCGGCCTGGGCCGCGTTCCGGGAGCGCCCGACCCGCGCATTCCTGATCGCGCTTCCCGTCGTGATGGCGGGCGTGGTGCTGGTCTCCGGTCTGGTCGGCAGTGCCGCGCGCGGCATCCATCCGGTCGCCGGCATCGTATACGGCATCGGGACGTCGGTCGCCTATGCGGGATTCCTCCTCATCTTGCGCAGGACATCGACCGGCACGCCGCATGCCGCCGGCCCGCTTGCCGAGGCCACCGCAGGCGCAGCGCTCGGCTCGCTGCTGCTCGGCCTCGCCTTCGGCGGCCTGCAGTTCGAGATCGGATGGCCGTCCTTCTGGTGGCTGCTGCTGCTATCGGTGACCAGCCAGACGATCGGATGGCTGCTGATCACCTCGTCGCTGCCCAGGCTGCCCGCAGCCGTGTCCTCGCTGCTGCTCCTCCTCCAGCCGGCCGCCGCGCTGCTGCTGGCCTTCGCCGTGCTGGGCGAGCGGCCCACCGTCATCCAGCTTGCCGGGGCCTTGCTGGTCTGCTGCGGCGCGCTGGCGGTGAGCCTGGCCGCGACGTCGCAGCGCAGCCGGCCAGAGCCGGGACAGCGCTCAGGCTGCGGGACAGGTCATTTGCGCGGGGGTGATGTGCGGGCGGACCCCCGCATCAGCGATGATCGTCTCTTAAGCAGGTCCATCCGCGCGAATGCGTGCCCCGCCAGCAAACAGGAGGCTTCGTGACCGAAGCGCACGCAGATCTGTCCGGGCAGGCCCAGCGCCCGGGGAAGCAGGCCAGCGATGGCGGCCAGGATCCCGGTCAGCGCGGAAACAAGTGGTGGACGCTGGTAGCGGTGTGCCTCGGCACGTTCATGCTGCTGCTGGATATCACGATCGTGAACGTCGCCCTGCCGGATATCCAGCTGGCGCTGAAGTCGAGTTTCTCCGACTTGCAGTGGGTGGTCGACGCGTACGCGCTGACCCTGGCGGCGTTCCTGCTGACGGCGGGCAGCCTGGCGGACATGTACGGCCGCCGCCTGATGTACATGATCGGGCTGGTGGTGTTCACTTCCGCGTCGATGCTGTGCGGCTTCGCCGTCAGCTCGCTGATGCTCCAGCTCTCCCGCGCCCTGCAGGGAGTAGGCGGGGCGATCATGTTCGCGGTGTCGCTGGCGCTGCTGGCCGACGCCTTCCGCGGCAAGGACCGCGGCGTCGCGTTCGGCATCTGGGGCGCGGTCACCGGCCTGGCGGTGGCCATCGGCCCGCTGCTCGGCGGCCTGCTGACCTCGGGCCTATCCTGGCGATGGATCTTCTTCGTCAACGTGCCGCTCGGCATCGTGGCCGTCGTGATCGCGGTCATGAAGGTGGCAGAGTCCCGGTCACCGCAGGCCAGCGGGCCCGACTGGGCAGGCTTCGCGATCTTCACGGTGGCGCTGGCGAGCTTGGTATACGCGCTGATCGAGTCGAACCAGCGGTCCTTCACCAACGGCCTCGTGCTCGGCTGCTTCGCCCTGGCGGCCGTGCTGCTGGTTGCCTTCGTCATCGTGGAGCTGCGCATCGCGCACCCGATGTTCGACCTGACGCTGTTCCGGCTGCCGACCTTCAGCGGCGGCGCGGTCGCGGCGTTCGGGCTCAGCGCCTCGATCTTCGCGATGCTGCTCTACCTCGTGCTCTACCTGCAGGACATCCTGGGGTACTCGCCGCTGGGCACCGGCGTGCGGCTGATGGTGATCTCCGGCGGCATCCTGGCGACCTCCACCATCGCCGGGAGGCTTACCTCGAAGGTGCCGATCCGGCTGCTCATCGGACCCGGCCTGATCATGGTGGGCGCCGGACTGCTGCTGATGCGCGGGCTCGACGCGAGCTCGACCTGGACTCATCTCATCCCGGGCATGATCGTCGGCGGCCTGGGCGTCGGCCTGGTGAACCCGCCGCTGGCCTCCACCGCCGTCGGCGTGGTCCGGCCCCATCAGGCCGGAATGGCCTCGGGCATCAACTCCACGTTCCGCCAGGTCGGGATCGCCACCGGCATCGCCTTGCTGGGATCGCTGTTCTCGAACAAGGTGAAAGACGAGGTGCTGGCCCGGGTGGCTGCCGTGCCCGGCCTGTCCCACCAGGGACCGCGGATCGCCACGGCGGTGCAGTCCGGGGAAATCGGGCAGGTGATCGGCAAGCTGCCCACGCACGCCAGGCAAGCCGTGGGAGTAATCACCCGGTCAGCGTTCACCACCGGCCTGAACGAAATCCTGCTGATTGCGGCCATCATCGCGCTGGTGTCGGCCGCGGTCACCCTGGTCGCTATCCGCAGTAAGGATTTCGCGCATCAGGGCGGCGGCTCGCCCGGCTGATCGCGCCCGAAGTGGCGGTTCGTCACCGGGCGGGCAGCGCGCTAGGTGACGTTCCTGCGCAGCTGGGTCAGCAGGTCCTCAAGCTGGCCGATGCCGCGGTCCGGCAGGCCGGAGCGCAGCTGCTTGTCGAAGGTCATCGCGGCGTCCCGCAGGCGGAGGAAGAGGGCGTCGCCGGCGGGGGTGAGTTCCACCACGTGGACGCGGCGGTTCGCCGGATCCCGCCGGCGGGTGACGAGGCCGGCCGACTCCATCGCGTTCAGGTGATGGGTGAGGGTGGCGCCCTGGATGCCGGCCGCTTCGGCGAGCTGGCGCTGGCTGGCTGATGGCCGGCTCTTGAGCGAGATCAGCACGAGCCAGACGGGCAGAGAGCCGCCCGCCTCGGCCAGGGCGTTGTCGAAGGCCCGGCTGACGACCTTCGCGACCTGGGCCAGGTGCAGGCCGATGGGCTGGCGCGCGGGGCGGGGCATGACTGAAGAGTAGCAGCTCTTGATAGATCTCTAATCGTTTGACATCTAACGATTAGTTATCTAGCGTTAGTGGCCGGACGGGAGGAGAGGCCAATGAATGACCTGCCGATGCGGGGCCGGGTGGCCCTGGTAGCTGGCGCCAGCAAGGGGATCGGCGCGGCCACGGCCGAGGCGTTCGCCGCCGCGGGCGCCGCTGTAGTCCTGGCTGCCCGCGACACCGCCGCGCTGGAGTCCGTCGCGAGGCGCATCGGGGCCAGCGGGGGCAACGCGATCGCCGTGCGCACCGACGTCGCGGACGCCGAGTCGATGGGCAGCCTGGTCGACCGAGCCCTGGAGGCCTACGGGCGGCTCGACGCGGCGTTCAATAACGCTACCGACGGGCCGCTGCCGGCGCCGCTCGCCGACATCGACACCGGTGAGTTCGACCAGGGCATCGCGACTAACATCCGCGGCACGTTCCTGGGAATGAAGTTCCAGATCCCCGCCATGCTCCGCAGCGGCGGGGGCGCGATCGTGAATATGGCCTCCATCGCCGGCCTGAACGGCACGGCCAACCTCGCGGCGTACGTCGCTGCCAAGGCCGGGATCATCGGCCTGACCAAGGTCGCCGCGCTCGACTACGCCGACCAGGGCGTCCGGGTGAACGTGGTCGCGCCCGGGCCGATCCTGACGCACCACCTGGAGGCCGCGGGCGCGGAGGCCCAGCGGCTGGCCGGGCTGTCCACGCCGATGCGGCGGGTGGGCGATGCCCCGGAGGTGGCGCAAGCCGTGCTGTGGCTCTGCTCGGAGCAGTCCTCGTTCATCACCGGGATCGTGCTCCCGGTCGACGGCGGGCAGTCCGCCGGGAACAAGCCGCCGCAGATGTACCGGCAGGGCCAGCCGATGCCCCGGCCGGCCCCGGACATGGCCGGCGGGACCTGACCTCGATCAGCCGGCCTGACCTCGGTCAGCTGACGCCGAGCTGCCGGCCAGCGTAGTCCGGCGTGGCGAAACCAGGGATGATCGTCTGCGTGCAGTCCTACACGAGCTTCTTCGCCGGCAGCGCCGGGGTGGCCGGTGCCCTGGTCGGGCTGCTGTTCGTCGCCCTGTCCGTATCGCCGGAGCGACTCAAGGAGACGCGGGAGTCCATCGAGCATCAGTCGATCGCGGCTACCGCGTTCACCGCCCTGGTCGACGCCCTGTTCCTGTCGCTGGCCGGCCTGCTGCCAGGAAACGGCACGCAGATCGCCTCGCTCGTGCTCGGGCTGATCGGCCTGAGCAGCACCGCCGGGCTGATCATCAGGCTGTGGCAGGCACGGTCCAGCGGCAGGCTCAGCCACCGGTGGCCTTACTTGCTGTCGGTGATCTCCACGTGTTATGCCGCGCAGGTCGCGACGTCTTTCTTCACCAGCACGACGGCCCAGTCGCACTCACAGGCCACGGACTTCATGTTCGTCCTGTTCGCCGTGGGCATCGCGCGGTCCTGGGAACTGCTCGGCCTGCGCGGCGGCGGGCTGCTCGACCTCCTGGTCACCAGGGTCGACAAAGCCATAACGACGCACGTATCTAGCGGGGACGCGGACGACCCGGCTGACCGGCCCGCTAGCTAGCCGCACCCGGCTGATCCGGTGCCGGCGCGCCAAGTCCTTTAGGGCTACTTCCTTTAGGGCTACTTCCTTGGCCGGTAACGCAGCCGCTCCTTAGCCCGCTCGGTCTTGCCGTTGCGCTCGTTGACAGCAGCTACCTTCCTGGCCCGCTCGAGGTCAGCACGGCTGATGAGCCCGTTTGCGAGAAGGAATTCGGCGAGATCACGCTGGTGGTGCTGTTCCTTCCAGATCCGGCGCTGAAGCTCCTTCTTGTAGTCCGAAACCGCGCCCTCGCCACTCAGGTCCAAGGCGATGACGACCTCAATCATCGGGACCGCCTGCGGCGCTACCGCACCGAGAATAAATTGCTGGTAGTAGTAAGCCATTGCCATGCAAGCGGTGCCATTACGGTCAAAAAACGTGCGGACCTTGGCCACTGCGTCGGGCTGGGGCCGGCTGCCATGGTCAGCCGATGACGAACCGCTCTCCAGGTATCTCCCGTCCTGAGTGCGCGGCTGGTCATCCCCGTGCGGCACGCTCGGCTGGTCGCGCCGGTCCGCTGGCACGTCGACGCACAGCTGCAGCACCCATTTCCCGACGCTGACCAGCCATGGCCCCTCGCCGAGCCGCACCGGCAGAGTCTCGTACGCCACCGGAGCCATCGGCAGCACGTGCTGGGCCGCGGTCCGCACGGCCTGGCTATCCACCGCGATATCGGCGGAATGCTGCGTAACGTACACCTTGTGGGTGGTGTCCCGGCTGAACAACTCCCACCGGCGGTCCACGTACCGAAGACCAGCACAGCGCGGAGACCGGTGCAATGTAGGGTCCTGGCCGCCACTGAGCAACTTCCGGTCCAGCCAGGTCACCTCATCAGGCGGGCAGCTCAGCCACTCGCGCTGCCCAGCGAGCCAGATAACGAGCTGACCCTTCGCCACTCACTCACCGCCCCGGAACTGCCGTGCATTCGTCGCTCATAGCCAGTCAGCGTGCCGCCGGGCTAGGCCCAGTGTCGTCGTCATGCCCGTGAGCTGCAATGCGTCGCTGCCGCGAGCGCGAACGTTTCGTTCACCTGGGCAATGGCGTCCTAGCCGATCTGAACCCTTGAAACCATCGCGTCGGATCGCCGTCCCCAGCGGATGGAATCGCCGTCGCCGAGCACGTGCTCACCGTTCAGCGGTGTCCCGTTCAGCGTCACGCCGTTCCGCCCCAGGCCAGTGATCCACCACTGGCCGTCGGTGAAGGTGAACTCGGCATGCACGCGCGACACCGTGGGCTCGTCCGGAAGCGCGAGTTCCACCGCGGCGCCCCGGCCCGCGCGGGCACCCGAGACGCGCGTCTCCGCAACCGATCCCCCGGTCACCAGGCGCAGCACCGGGGCCGGCGCCGCCGCTGTGACCGTCGGCTGTCCCGTCAGGATGGTCCGCACGGCATCTGGCTCGCTACTCGTTCGCCCGTCGTGGGCGTAGGGGAAGACCTTGCCGTTCGGATAGCCGAGATGTCCGTTCGGAGGCGCGGGATAGGCGTCCCGGGCCGCGGGATGGCTGCCACCCGAACCGGCGTGCCCGTCCGGCGGAGCCAGACCCGGCGCCCGGCCCTGCCGGAGGCGATAGCGGCCCGCCGGAACCGCCGGATCGCCGATGACGCTCGCCGCTACCGGGCCGATGCTGGCCGGCCGCGCGGCGTGCGCCGTGATCTGGGCCTGGTAGAGCTCGGTGGCGCTCGAGTTGATCACTTCGAGATCCATCGCCTCGGTCAGCGCAGCAAGGTCGCCGGGATTCATCAGCAACTCGACGGCGTTCGGCGCGAGCAACGAGCCAGTGGGCGTGACGATAAACACCTCGGCCACGTGCCGCAGGCCCAGCCGGAGGACGTCCGTTCCGTCGCGCCATGGCCGGGTGGCCATCACCCGTACCCATGGGTGATCACTATCGATACCCAGGCTCCGCAATCCCACCATGCAGACAACGGCGACTGCCGCGACCAGCATGAGCAGCGCGGTGCCAACGACCAGCGAACCAGTTCCCGCCAGCAGAAGCGCCCAGACGCAGCCGATGCAGGCCGCAACCGCCCATCGCCGACGGCTCCGCGGCCGCAGCGGAACACGGGGCGGGCGCCGCATGACATCGCTGCGATCAGCCATCGCCACACCTTCCTTGAAACTATCCGCTGGTCCTGCGGCCTGCCTGGCCTGCCTGGCCTGCCCGGCCTGACGAGAATGCGGCCCAGCGCACGCGATGGTCAACGGATTCTGCGCAGTTCCCAGGTATCTGGAAAACAGCTGCCGGGAGGCGGCGCCGGCGGAATGGCCTGGGCCGATGAGCATCTCGCCGAGGCGGAGGCCGACGCCGCGCGTCCCGCCCACGATGCGCGGTCCCCGGGCAGCGTGCTGAGGTACCGAGGCCAGCCGTGAGCGACCTCTAGGGAGCCAGCGCCAGCGGCGCTGCCCGGGAGAGCCAGCGCCAGCGGCGTTGCCAGGCAGCCTTGCCTCGCCAGCCCCATCTGGATCACGCTCAACACTGGAGGAGAGAGCGGTTACGTTGTGTCCGGCCGAAACCGGACTAACCGTAACCGCTATCCGATTGGCTGCCGTGCAATGAACTGGTCGGGTGACGAAGGCGTGCCGGCCGAGGCGCGGTTGCATGACGAAGGGGCGGAGCCGGGGCTCCGCCCCTTCGTCATTCATTCCCCCCGGTCTGTGGCGACGTGAGTCGTCCTTGCCGGCGTTCATGTCGGTTTGGGGAGCCTCGGCCCGCTCAGGTTGCGGTCACCGTCCCGGGAAACGCGCTACTGTGATACGCCTCTCCCGGGAGCAATCGCGAGGATTGTCCCCATGCCTCCGGTAGCAAATTACCGACCAGTTGTCGCATGGCTGTCGCACGACGCAGAAGACGCCTTATGCCCCAGAATGAACGGCACGCACGCGGCCAGCGGGCCGCGGGCCTGCACCTCCGCCACCTCATACTCCGGCCTGGACCTTACCGGGACGAATGGGAACAGCATGCCCACGACGTCCGGCCGGATGAGATCCGGCATGATGCCGTCTGCACGGTCATCGCGGAGCATCTGTACGAGACGGGCGCGCATGACGAGACGGATACCGGGCTCGCCCGGATGCTCAAGGACCGGGTAAGCAGGGCGTTCGGCGGCCGAGGGCTCAGCCTGCAGACACTGCGCTGGTTCGAGGAAGCGTTCCGGTTGTCTCCGCATGACGCTCAGCGGGTCCATGAGCTGTACCGGGGCGATCTTCGCCCTACCGTCATCGTCGGCAGGCTGCCGCCGCCGCCAGCGGGCGCGATGACGTCCGGGCATGAGACGACTCTGCTGTTCGAGCACCACTTCATTGGCCGGGACGGTGTGCCAGCCCGTCATCACACCCAGCAGACGGTCCGGGCGCTCGTTGACGGCATGACGAGCTATCAGTACCGGATTGACACGCCCGAGGCAGACGTGCGGGTGGTTCGCGGCGGCCAGGTCGGCCCGGTGTATCAGCTCAGCGACCGGCTCTGGGCCGTGGACATCTCCTTTCACCATCCATTGCACTATGGCGACGAGGCGTATTTCGATTACTGGACGATCTTCCACTATTCGCAGCCGCCGACGGCTGAGTTCCGCCGCGGAACTCATCTGCGCGTAGAGCACCTCGACCTGAGGCTTGAATTCCACCCCGGCAGGCTGCCCAAGAATCTCTGGTGGGCCGAGTGGGCAGATTACCGAAGGCCCGATGAGGCAATCGTGGAGCGAGAGGCAGTTGCCCTGGATGAAGAACTCTCAGCGCACAGGTACCTCGAAGCCATAGAGCACACCGTCGTCGGCTACTACTGGGAATGGTAGTGCTCGCTATCTGCTACCGGAGCCGCGGAGTTCGCCGCTGCGGGGGCTGCTGCCCGCCCGGTCGAACGCGAGCGAGCCGCCGCTGACGCGTGCCGCCGGAGGCGGCGGACTTCGGGCACGCACAGGACGGCGAGGGTGCTCGCCACGATGATGCCGCCGCCGCCGGCCAGCACGGCAGTCATGCCGATCGCGATCGCCAGCGGGCCAGCCAGGATGGTGCCGACCGGGCTGAGTCCGATGGATCCCAGGATGTCGTAGGCGGACACCCGGGACAGCAGCGCTGGCGGGATCTGCTGCTGCATCGCGGTAACCCAGTTCACCTCGAACACCTCGACCGCGACTCCCGCGACCAGGGCGGCGGCGGCGATGACCGGGACGCTCAGCGGTACCGCCAGCGCGAGCAGGGGAAGCGCGAGGACAGGGACAGCGAGGCTGGCGGCGAGCACCAGCCGGGCCGGCCGGTACCTGACCATGATCGTGGCACCCAGGACTGCCCCGGCGGCTTCAGCGGCAAGAATGAGCCCCCAGCTGCGCGCCCCGCCGAGGTGGTCACGGGCGATGACGGGGCCGAGCACGCCGAGTGCCCCGGCGAAGATCGCGTTGACCAGGCTGAACTGGACCACGATCGCCCACAGCCAGCGCCGTGAGGTAAACGCGCGCCAGCCTTCGCGCAGCTCCTGGAGCATGGATGTGCCGGCCACGACCGGCAGGCGGGGGAAGCGCATTCCGGCGCGCATCGAGCCGGCGATCACGTAGCTGGCCGCGTCCGCCGCCAGTCCCCAGCCCGGGCCGGCCAGCCCGACGACGATGCCGCCGAGGGCGCCGCCGGTGATCTGCGCGCCATTCAGGCCCAGACGGCGGCCGGCGTTGGCAGAGGCCAGCAGGTCAGCGGTCACGGTCTGGGGCAGCAGCCCCTGCGCGGCCGGCATGTAGAAGCCGAACGCGCAGGATCGCGCCGCGTTCAGGGCCATCATCTCCCACAGCCGGGCGTGGCCGGTCAGCACCAGGACGGCGAGTCCCGCCTGTGCCATGGCCTGGGCGACGTTGGCGGCCATCATGACCTGGTGACGCGGGAACCGGTCGGCCAGGACACCGCCGAGGAGCAAGAACGAGGCCGTGGGCACCAGTCCCGCGGCCAGGACATAGCCCACGTCCGCGGCGGACCCGCCGATGCCGAGCACGGCGAACGGGATCGCCACCGCGGCCATCGACGAGCCCAGCATGGCGGTCACGTCACAGGCCACCAGCAGCCGGTAGTTGCGGCTGGCGAGCGGGCCGCGCAGCCTGCTCACGGGCTCTGCTGGCCGATGGCGAACAGCAGGGCAGTCGCGCTGACGTGTACCGAACCTGGCGTGCGGGGCGCCATGGCAGCCTCATGCAATTCCTTGATCACCGTGCCCATCCGGCCTGCCGCGTCGTCCCAGACCTGCGGGGTAATCCACAGCTCGGCGTCACCGAACAGCCGCCAGTTGTCCGCCGGCGTATCCGCCAGCCGGCGCAGCAGTTCCTTCGACAATGCGCTCACCGCGAGCCGGGCGTCCTCCGACTGCCACTGCGAGCGGCCGGCCAGCTGAGCCCGGTAGCGGCGTTCCTGGCCGCCGCGCACGGACCGGGTCTCGGCCAGCTCAAGGTAACCGGCCGCTACCAGGTTGCGGACATGAAAGCTGACGGCAGCGTGGCTCATGCCCAGCTCCCTGGCTAGCTCCGCGCTTGACATCGCCGTGCCGGTGAGCAGGGAGAGGATCCGCAGCCGGACCGGGTGGGACAGCGCCCGCAGCTGCTGGCGGGAATCAACCTCCAAGGACATGCTTGGGAGTCTAGACGCAGGCACTCTCACCGTCAAGCAGTTATTTGGAGGTAGTGGCGGGGGCACGATGGGGCAGGTCGCGGAGTTTCGGCAGCGGACCGAGCAGCAGCACGCACGAGCTGAGTACCAGGCCGGTCAGCATGATCCACAGCGTCGGCCGAACACCGAGCTGGCCGGCCACCAGGCCAGCGATGACCGCGCCGGCCGGGATCGCCCCGTAGTTGAGGACCTGAACGCTCGTCGAGATACGCCCGAGCAGGTCGGCCGGGTAGTAGGCCTGGACCCATCCCGACCAGATGACATTGCCGGCCACGATGCCGTCGATGACCACGATGTTGCCCAGGAGAAACTGGGCGAGCCCGGGACCGCGGTCCGCTAGCGGGATGAGCAGCCCGAACGGCGCGAGGCCGACCTTGCAGAAGAGCACGGCCCGGGCGGTGCCGACGCGGGCGGCGACTCTCCGCGCCACCAGTGCACCGAGAACTCCGCCGAGGCTGGTCAGTGCCAGCACGATGCCCGCCAGGCCCGGACTCAGCCCGACCACGCCGACAAGATAGAAGACGAGTACTGCCTGGTAGCCGGTGAGCACAAGGTTTGACAGGCACCCGTAGACCGCGTTCATCCGGAGCAGCGGATCACCGGCGACGACGGCCAGGCCCTCGGCGATCTCACGGCGCAGGTGCCGTCGCGACGCGGCCGGCCGCGGTTCGTCCAGCCGGATCCGGGACAGGCACACTGCCGAGACCGCGAAGCTCGCAGCATCAACGATGACGCCGCCAACCGCGCTGGTCGCCTGCGCGATTAGCCCGGCAGCACCGGGGCCCGCGACGTGCGTGACCTGCTCGCTGCCCTGCAGCTTGGCATTGCCCTCCAGCAGATCGTCCCCTCCGAGCAGCGCGGGCAGGAAAGCGCGGTACGCCGTCGCGAAGAAGACCGTCGCGGTCCCTGCCAGCAGCGCGACCACTATCAACTGGGTGATGGTCAGCCAGCCAACGGCCGCCGCCACCGGCACGCTGGCGAAGACCGCGAGTGACACCAGGTCAGCGGTCATCATGACGCGCCGGCGTGGTAGCCGGTCGACCCAGGCACCGGCCGGCAGGCCCACGATCAGCCAGGGCAGCCACGCCGCCGCAGTCAGCACGCTGATCGCGAACACGCCGGCATGCAGCACGGTCAGCGCGACGAGGGGCAGCGCCACATTGGAGATGCTGCTGCCGAAACTGCTGGTCGTCTCGCCGATCCAGAGCAGTCGGAAGTCGCGAAAGGCCAGCAGTCGCAGCGGCCCCGCGCGGGCAGACCGGTCGCGGACTGCGGTCACGGCTGGCCCGGGATGCCCCGGGCGAACACGAGGACCGGGTCACGCTGCTGGCCGTCATCGGGCAGCTCCCGATCTGCCCACCGCCTGATCAGCGCGATCATCTCCGCCCCCAACTCGGCGAGCTCGGCGTCCGTAAGGCGCATCCAGCTGTCAGTGCTGAACGGTCCGGCCGGCCAGCGCGCATGCTCTTCGTCATTCGCCTGGGTCCACTGCCTGAACTGCGAGACCTGGTAGTCAAGGTTGAGCGACTCGGCGGCACGAAAGACGACGTCGGACGCTGCGTCATCCGCGAAGTCGGCCGAGGACCAGCGCAGCGCGCCCGCGGTCCGCCGCCACCAGTGCTCTCGCCGGTCACGCGCCAGCTCGGGCACCTCCTCGATCAGGCCGGCGGCGGCCGGTGCGTGCAGGTGGTGGCTACTCTTGTGTATTAGTAGTGTCAGTCTCCGTGAGGCTCACGCATGCTTCAGGCATCCGGCGGGAAGAGTCCACCGTGCATCCACCGGGCCGAGTTGCGTGAACCCTGCTCACCGTGAAAGCCTTTGCTTGGTTGATGCAAGCAACCAAATCCACTAAGCGGGGGCTATGACGGAATCGAATGCCGTGGCCAGGCCGCCCGGTTCCGAGCTGGCCGCACGGCTCGAGCTCACGTTCCGGCTCCTCGGCAAGCGCATTTACCTCGCGAGCACGCGCCAGCTGCGGGCGATAAATCCCGGCCTGGACCGGGCCAGCGTTCCGCTGCTTGCATCCCTCGAAGAACATGATGATGTCCGCCCGTCAGATGTCTCCGCCGCCGTGGAACTCGATCTGTCCACGGTGAGCCGGCAGCTGGGCCGGCTGGAGCGGCTCGGGCTCGTGACTCGCAGGCCAGACGGCAAGGACGGCCGGGCGTGCCGCATGAGCCTGACGACGCAGGGACACGACTGCCTGTCGGTTATTCGCGCCAGCCGCACCGCGATGCTCGACGAGGTGTTCGGTGACTGGCCGGACGCCGAGCGACGCGACTTGCTGAGGCTGCTCGATCTTCTGCTGGCAGGCCTGGCAGCACTGCCCGGAACGACAGCACTGCCCGGAACGACAACGTCGCCACTGAACAAGGAGAGCCACGCATGAGTGCCCCGGCCACGACGACCGCGAACCCGGCAGAGGAGGCTGGCTTCACCCACCGGCAGATCCTGGTGATCATGTCCGGGCTGATGATGGGGATGTTCCTGGCCGCCCTCGACCAGACCATCGTGTCGACGGCGCTGCCGACCATCGTCGGGGACTTCCACCGCAGCAACCTGCTGTCGTGGGTCATCACCGCGTACCTGCTGGCCAGCACCGCATCGACGCCGCTGTGGGGCAAGGCGGGCGACCTTTACGGGCGCAAGCGCGTCTTCCAGCTCGCGATCGCGATGTTCCTGCTGGCGAGCGTGCTCTGCGGCGCGTCGCAGAACATGTTCGAGCTGATCGCCTTCCGCGGGCTGCAGGGAATCGGCGGCGGCGGGCTGCTCTCGCTGGCATTCGCGATCATCGGCGACGTGATCCCGCCCCGCGAGCGAGGCCGCTACCAGGGATACTTCGGCGCCGTCTTCGGTGTCGCGAGCGTCGTCGGCCCGCTGGCTGGCGGGTTCGCCGTCGACAGCCTCAGCTGGCGCTACATCTTCTACGTCAACCTGCCGCTGGGCATCGCCGCGCTGGCCGTCACCAACCGAGTGCTGCGGCTGCCCGTGCGTAAGCGCGAGGTAAAGATTGACTGGTGGGGCGCGCTCCTGCTGGTGGCGGGGGTGTCGTGCATTCTGCTGGCCACGCAGATGGGCGGCACCAATTACCCGTGGGAATCGTGGCAGATCATCGGGCTGTTCGCGCTGGGGGGACTGATACTGGCTGGCTTCGGGTTCCGGGAGGCCACGGCGCCGGAGCCGATCCTGCCGCTCGCCCTGTTCCGGCTCCAGATCTTCACCGTCGCCAACATCGTCGCCTTCGTCAGCGGCGTCGCGATGTTCGGCGCACTCGCCTTCCTGCCGCAGTACCTGCAGCTCGTGCACGGAGTGTCGGCCACCGAGTCGGGACTGCTGCTGCTGCCCCTGCTGGTAGGCCTGCTAGCCATGAGCATCGGCTCGGGCCTCTATATATCCCGCACCGGCAAGTACCGCTGGTTCCCGCTGGCCGGCACGATCGGAGTCACCATCGGGCTGGCGCTGCTCTCCCGTCTCGGCGCGCATACCTCGCTCCTCGTGGTGAGCCTGGACATCCTGGTCTTCGGCCTCGGGCTCGGGCTGTTCATGCAGGTACTGACCCTCGTCGTGCAGAACGCGGTGCCGATGAAGCAAATGGGCGTCGGAACCTCGTCGGTCACCTTCTTCCGCTCGATGGGGGGCGCCATCGGGGCGTCGGCCCTCGGTGCCGTGCTGACCGCGGGGATCGTCGCCGAGTTCCCGCGCTACCTGCCGCCGGCGGCGCTGGCCGGGGGCGGCAAGGGCGGCAACAAGGTGGCTCAGCTCATCCAGAGCCCGGCAGTCCTTGACCAGCTGAAGCGCACCAATCCTGCCTTGCACGAGGGAATCATCCAGGCCTACTCGCACGCCATCGACCGGCTGTTCCTTGTCGCGGTGCCGGTGTCGGTCCTCAGCGTCATCGCCGCGTTGTTCATCAAGCAGGTCAAGCTGCGAGTCAGCAACACCACGCCGGCGCCGGCCGGCACCGGCCCGGCCGGCGACGGGCCGTCTGGCGAAGGGCCGGCCGGCACCGCGACGGACGCCGTTCCGCTAACTCCCGGAGGGACGCACTAGATGCCTGGCGTTACCATCTCGGCGGCCTACGGCGCCGGCGGAAGCATCATCGCCCCCGAGGTTGGCAGGCGGCTCGACCTGCCGGTTCTGGATCGCGCGATCAGCTCGCACGTGGCCGCGCAGCTACGGGTGTCGGTCCAGGAGGCCGAGGGCGGGGCGATCCGGCGCCCGCTGGCCGACCGGTTCATGGCCGTGCTCGCGCCACTCGCGGGCGGCGCGCTCGGCGCGGGCACTGATTGCGCTCCCCCAGACGCGTTCCCGCCACCGGATGACGCTGCCTTCTTCCGCGAGCGGGCCGAGGCCATCATGACGGAGGCTCTCGCCGCCGGCGCGGTCATCCTCGGCCGCGCCGGCGGCGCAGCGTTTCATGCCAGGCCCGATGTGCTGCGCGTACGGCTGTTCGGCCTGCCAGAGGCGCGCATCGCTCAGGCGGCCCGGATCGAGAGCGTCGATGCCTCAACCGCCCGGCAGCGCCTGCCAGAGGTCGACCGTGCCCGCGCGCAGTACGTGCGGAGGCTCTATAACGCCAGCATCGACGACCCGGGTTTGTACCAGCTGCAAATCGACAGCACGGCGCTGCCGCTCGATGCCTGCGCCGACCTGATCGCGACCGCATACTCGGCGCTCACCCGCGGCTGAGATCCGGCTTGCCGTAGAGCTAGCCCCGGCGGAGGTGGCATTCACAACCCGATGGAGGTGGCATTCACCGTGTTTGGTGCCCGTGGACGCCACCTTGACGGGGTTGCCGAGGACCCGTAAGGCGGGAGCATCCGGAGATACGGGTGGCCGGGTCTTTAGCTTGCAGGCGCTCAGCACCGGGGGCAGGGCCTGGGAGGGCCTGGCGCTCAGGACCAGGGCCTGGCGGCCCTGGCCGTCCAGTAGGCGCCGGGCGGCTCGGCGAGGCCCAGGTCCGGAAGGTCGCTGACGGCCAGCGCCGCCAGGTTCCCCTGCAGCTGCCGGGGCGTGACGGCCCCGGACAAGACGACGCCCGCCCACGGGTTGGCGAGCGCGGCGGCGAGCGCGATCGCGTCCGCGGTGACGTTCCGGGCGGCGGCGAGCGCGTCCAGCCTGGCCAGCTGGCCAGCAGGGTCACCGCCGGGGGCCAGCCGCCCGTTGGCGAGGGCCTCCTTGATCAGGATCGTCCAGCCGGCGGCGGCGGCCTCCGCGGCGGCTGGAGCCACTGACGGCTCCAGGAGATTCCAGGTCACCTGGGCGGCAGCGAACAGCGGCTGACCATCTACGGTTGCCTGCAGCGCGCGTCGGAGCGTATCGGCCTGGAACGGGCCGCTGGTCGTCAGCCCGATGACCACGCCCTCGGCGCGCAACCGGGCGAGCGCGGCCAGCAGCCCGCGGTCATCGAGCAGCCCAGAATCCGGCGTCAGTGAGTGCACCTGATACAAGGCCAGCCGGTCACCCAGCAGTGCCCGGGTCTGGGCCAGCTGGGTAATGAACATGGCCAGCGAGTGCTCCTTGACCTCCTGCTGGTCGGCGTCCAGCCGCCAGTCGCCGGTGTAGCGGTAACCCCACTTGGACCCGGCGACCGCGTCAGCGTGACCCCGGCCTGCCAGCCAGCCACCGAGGAATTCCTCTGCCCGGCCGTAGGACCGGGCGGCATCGAAATACCTGATCCCGGACTCGTAGGCGGCGTCCAGCATCGCGTGCGTGCGGGCCCGCAGGCCGGCCACGCTGCGGTCCGGCAGATCGTCCTGGCGGCCGCTGGTGATGTAAGCGGGGCGGCCGAGAGCCGCCAGGCCAAGGCCGATTCTGGAGACCGCCAGCCCGCTGTGCGCCAGCGTCGTCACTGGCATGCGGATCTTGCCCCGTTCATCGCTGGACACGGCCACTACCGTACCGGTCGGGAAGGCCCTCGGCCCGCCAGCGGGCCTTCCCCGCGGTAGTCCAGAACATGAGTTCGCACCGTGATCATCGCGGCGTTTGGCGACCGGCCACGAGAGCGAGCTGGCCTTACCGGGCGGGCAGCGGACGCCGCGCACCGGACGGCGGCGGCCACCGCGTTCACCGTCTAGCTGGTACCAGGACCGATTCCAGGAAGGCAAGCACGTCGGTGCCGGCGGCGATCGCCTTGCCAGTTGGCTTGCCTGCCCCGTGCCCGGCACCGGTCTCGACTCGGAGCAGGATCGGCGCGTCGCCGCTCTGCGCGGACTGGAGAGTGGCCGCGAACTTCAGTGAGTGGCCGGGAACGACACGGTCGTCGTGATCACCGGTGAGCAGCAAGGTTGGCGGGTAGCGTGTGCCCGCCCGCACATTGTGCAGCGGCGAGTACGCCCGCAGCCAGCGATACTGCTCCGGATCATCGGGATCGCCAAGCTCGCTGGTCCAGGCCCAGCCGATGGTGAACTTGTGAAACCGGAGCATGTCGAAGACCCCGACCTCGGCCACGCAGGCGCCGAAGAGCTCCGGGCGCTGGGTCAGGCAGGCGCCGACGAGGAGCCCGCCGTTGGACCCGCCCATGATCGCGATGCGGCCCGGCCGTGACCAGCCGGAGGCTGCCAGCCATCGCGCGCAGCCGCAGAAGTCGTCAAAGACGTCCTGCTTGCGGTCCAGCATGCCGGCCTCGTGCCAGGCCTTGCCGTACTCGCCGCCGCCGCGCAGGTTCGCCACGGCGAGCAGGCCGCCGCGGTCCAGCCACGCTGCCCGCAGCGCGGAGAACGAGGGTGTCAGCGGCACGTCGAACCCGCCGTACGCGTACAGCAGCACGGGTACATCCCCGCTGGCCGCCAGGTCGCGGCGCCGGGTCACGAACATGGGGACCGGTGTGCCGTCGGCCGACGGAGCGTACACCTGCTCGGTGATGAACGCGCTGGGATCGATTCGCGCGCTGGACGGCCGGACGAGCTTCGTCTGGCCGGTCGGCAGCTCATGCGACCAGAGCGCGCCCGACTCGGTGAACGAGACGATCTGGAAGTGCACCAGGTTGCTCCCTGGGCGGCCTTCGATGCCTTGGCGGCTGACGCTGCTGCCGCCCAGCGAGGCGATGCCCGGAACCGGGATGTCGCGCACCAGCGCACCGTCGAGCGCATGCACGCGCAGCACCGAGTGTGCGTCGCGCAGATAGTGGCAGACGAAGCTGCCGCCGAAGAAATAGGCCTCCGCGAGGGTCTCGCCGGCCTCAGGGATGATCTCCCGCCAGTTCGGCCGGCCCGGCGCGGCGAGGTCGACGGCAACCAGCCGCTGGCGCTCAGCCTCATGGTCGGTGAGAAGGTAGAAGGTCATCCCGAGGTTGGTCACCACGATGGCCTTGCAGGCAAAATCCGGCACAAGCGCCCGGAGGCCGGCCTGGGGATCCTCGAGGTCAAGGACGTGTACCTGATTCTCGGTCGATCCCCGTTCTATCGAGATGACCAGGTAGCGGCCGTCGTCGCTGACCTCCGCGTACGGTATCCAGCCGGGCTCTGGCGCGCCGAAAACGAGTTCATCGTCGCGCTGCTGCGTCCCGATCCGATGGAAAAAGATCCTCGGCGACAGGTTCGCCGCGAGATACTCCGTCCCTGCGGCGGCCGGCTCTATCGCGCTGTAGTAGAAGCCCGACCCGTCCTTCCGCCACGCCGCTTCGCAGAATTTCGACCACTGGATCACGTCATCGAGGTCTGCGCCAGTCGTAACGTCACGGACCCGCCAGGTCTGCCAGTCCGAGCCCATGGCGCTCGTCGCGTAGGCGAGCAGCGTGCCGTCGCCGCTGACATTGATCTCGGCAAGGGCGGTCGTGCCGTCCTCGGACAAGGCGTTGGGGTCAAGCAGCGGGCGCCCGCCAGCGTCCGGCGCGTCCATGACATACAGCACTGGCTGGGCCGCCAGGCCCGGATTGCGGGTCTGGAACCAGCGGCCGCCGCGCTCGAACGGCACTCCGTATTTCGGGTAGTCCCAGAGTTCCGTCAGCCGGGTCCGGATGGCCTCGCGGGCCGGAACCGCCGCCAGGAAGCTCTCGGTCACCTCGTTCTGTGCCTTGATCCAGCCGGCCACTTCCGGATCTTCGGTGGTCTCAAGCCATCGGTACGGATCACCGACATGCTCGCCGTGATAGTCGTCAGCGTCGGGGCCAAGGCGGGCCGGCGGATAGGAGCGCATGGACTGGCCAATCTGAAGAGCGATATTTCGTCCAGCCTACGGAACCAGCAGGACGAGCACTGCGGCCAGCACGATCCCTGCGCCGAGGGCAGCGCCCTCGATGTTGGCGAGTGCCATCATGACGACGGCCTCGGCCAGCCCGGGCCGCCGGGTACTGGGATGCCCGAACTTGACGAAGACCGGAGCGCGGGCGGCCGGGCCGGCGGCCACGATTTCCGGGAATCCTCGATGGGGCTCATCAGGCCTACCGGATTACCGTCTGGATCCTCGACGATGGCGTACCGGGCGCCCCAGAAAGGCCAGGGTCGCGTCCATGTCACGGACGATCATGTTCAGCTGGCTTAGCGCTGGCTGCTCGGTCACGATGTCTCCTCTTCGTGCACCCGGCGGCTCCCGGCCGCGACAGCTGACCCGGTGCCCGGCTGGAACGATCGCGCGCGGTGAAGAACACGGGACGGCACCATTGTCCGCCGAAGACCGCGCAGTACTCCCGGTACTCGCGGTACTCGCCGATCAGTTCCGTTGTTGGGTGGCCGTCCAGATCCACAGGATGCTGACATAACGGACGCTAACTCCCTGTGATTCGGTGCAGGTCAGGGCATTGATCCGACCGAACTTGCGATATAGAGAGCATCCAGCCGCGTGATGGTGTTGGATTGGGGCTGGTTGCAGCCGGAAAAAATTTCGTGCACATGTGACAGCGTCTGCCACGTCGGCAGCAGGCTCCCGGGAACATCGGCGGCCTGGCCATCAGTTAAAGTGGCACGTTGTCGCAGCAACCCGGGATCCTCATCCGTGGAACCCGGAGATCTTCATGTAGGAGAGAGTGCATGCCTCAGGGCACCGTGAAGTGGTTCAACGCCGACAAGGGCTATGGTTTCATCGCCCCCGACGATGGCACCGCCGACGTCTTTGTTCACCACTCCGCGATCCAGGCTGACGGTTTCCGCAGTCTTCAGGAGAACCAGCGGGTCGAGTTCACCGCCGGCCAGGGCGCGAAAGGCCCGCAGGCTGAGCAGGTCCGCCCGCTCTGATCCTGGCCGCACGATAGTGACAGCCCGCCGAAGGGCGAGCTGTTAGGACGGGTGCGGGTGACCCGGTTCCGGGTCACCCGCATTCTGGCTTAAATCTGCTCATTCTTGCGTGCCTGCTAGCAGCTATCTCGCCAGCTGAGCTAGCACTGCCGCAAAACGGCGCGGCGCGGCGTCAGCAGGCGCTGCTGCGGGATGCCCTCGTTTTGCCCTGTTGTCGTGCGCCGCCATGGCGCACCATGCCCGTGACCTTTCCGGGACTGGTCAAAGCAGACCCATTGGCAGCCCGGATCCATGCATCCTCCGGCCGCCGCCAGGGCAGACCCGCTCGCGCGCCGCCATCCGCACCGCCATCGCGCCAAGCTGCGATTCCTGGCACGCATGTCCATAATTATGCTGATCGGTGATACTTCTCCACACTGTGCCGGTAATAGCCGACAAATGAACTGGAAAATAGATCACTACCAGTTCATAGAGTTGCTAATTGCCCTGTACTTACCCATATAACCACTGACAAATCGACCATGCCCGATAGCTCTCATGAAATTGCACGCGAGGGAGGACCAGGCCGTGCTATATATCCCTGGTCCCACTGCTGCCTGGATTGCCGCGAAGGAGCAATGTGCTGGCCAAAGCGATTGCTGCGGATATTAGTGCCGCCTCGTTACGAGTTGAGGTGGCGTGACCGGCGTGCCGTCTGGCGCCGCACGGCACGCCAGGCACGCAAACCGGCCGTGCCGGGGCTCGCTGCACGGCGCGCCTGGCTGCCTCACCGGTCCCGCGCTGCGACTGCTGATCGGCGTATCCGTCTACCGCGAGCCCGCCGGGCGCAATGCGCTGCTCTTCCAGATCGGACAGGCCGGCCCAGCGACCGCGTCCGGGCCAGCCGTACAAGGCCCTGCCCCGCCTTACCACGCCCCGGCCGACCTCGCCGAGCTGATCTCCGAATGCGAGGACGCGGGCCTGCTGGTGCTGCCGCAGATCCCTCGCAGTGAGGTCCCGGCGCGCGCGGACACCCCGCAGGTCTTCGTCGACCGGCGGACCGCAGGCGCGCTGCACCGGGACCTGACTGCCGTGGGGCGCGGCGGCGAGGTCACCAGGGCTCACCAGTGCGCCGCCGAGTACTGGCAGTGGCGGGCTGCCGCCTGGCCGCAGGACCGGCACGCGGACCTGCACGACCTGCTCGAGGGCCGCCACCATCTGCACGAGGCAGGCAACAACGACCAGGCCGGAGCCCTCACCGAGGTCGTGTGCGCGCAACTGCACGCCTGGGGCGAGCTTGATCACGAGGCTGCACTCATCCGGGAGACGCTCGCCTGGCTCCCCGCTGGTTCGCCGCTGCGCGCGGCCTGGACACAGGAGATCGGCAAGATCGCGCAGGTCCAGGGCAACTACGCCGAGGCGGAACGGCACTACCAGCAGTCGCTGGAGATGTCCGCCGGCGTTGGGGACACGGCCGCCGTTTCCCGCAGCCTGCATCGTCTCGGCATTCTGGCCCAGGCTCGGGGCGACTACGCCGAGGCGGAGCGCCGCTACCAGCTGTCCCTGGACCTGACCGGGCAGCCCGCGTATGCCGCTGCGGAGGACGCGGCGTGGCCCGGCGACACCGAGCCGGCCGAACCGGACGCACAGGACGCCCAGCCGCGGGGGGCCAGGCACGCAGGCATTGCCAGCGGGCAGCGCGATGGCCGGCGCAGCGCGCGGCGCCATAACCGGCCCAATGAGCTGCTGTGCCTGACGGGGACTGCCTTGGCTGCAGTCGTCGTACTGATCGTGTTATCCGCCGCTGGCTTCAACAGGTTCCTGCCCCATGGCGGCCGGGCATCATCGGGAGTTCCTGCCGCCGTCAGCCCCGCTAGCGCGGCGGCGATCCGCCGCCAGGCGGCCGCCTGGGCTGCCCGGCAGCTCAGCCGGGGGGCCATCGTTTCCTGTGACCCGGCCATGTGTGCTGCGCTGCGAGCGGATGGCATCCCCGCCGGTAACCTCCTCATGCTGGGGTCGTCGGCGGAAGACCCGCTCGGCTCGGACGTGGTGATAGCCACCGCAGCCGTCCGAAGCCAGTTCGGCAGCCGCCTCGACGGGGTGTACGCGCCGGAGGTGGCGGCAGCCTTCGGGGCCGGCAATGCGCAAATCCAGGTCCGGGTCGTCGCGCCCGACGGCGCTGCCGCCTACCGGAACGCGCTGCACGCCGACCTGCTGGCCCGCAAGGCGGCCGGCACCCAGCTGCTGCGCAACACCGACATCCGCGTCACCGCCGCCGCCAGGAAGCAACTGACCGCAGGGCAGGTGGACTCCCGGCTGCTCACGACGCTCGCCGCCCTGGCCACCCAGCACACCCTGCGTATCGTGGCCTTCGCCGACTCCGGTCCGGGTGCCAGCCCGGGGATGCCGCTTCGGATGGCCGAGATTTCCGCGCCCGGCACAGCCGGCGGCCGGGCCCCGGCCCGCCCGGGTCGGGCCAGGTTCCTCCGGTCCGTGCTTGCCTTCCTGCGCGCGCAGCGCCCGCCGTACCTGGCCGCGAGCGTGCGCGCAGCCGGGAACGGCAATGGGCAGGACGCCGTGCAGGTCGAGTTCGCCGCCCCGAGCCCGCTCGGGCTGCTGACCGCTGGTGATGCCAGCACCGGCAGCAATCCCTGAGCCCGTCCCTGCCCGGCAGCGCCGGTCCGGCTGACGATGCCAGCCGGACAAGAAACCGGACAAGAAAGAGGAGTTATGACACTGCCCGGCGCGTTCTGACGCATGGTAAGCAGACGAGCACCGCGGGGAACGTAGGATTCAGGCTTGCGTCGTGACATCAGAACTGGGAGGCCCGTTGAGCAGCGCTCCGGACACCATCGGGCCGGCTGCACCCGGCCCGCAGGCCGAGATCTACCGTGCCAGCCGGCAGGACAAGCCGTGGGGATACGAGCTGATCTTCGCTGCCGTCGAGGGCAAGTACGTCGGCAAGGTCATTCACGTCGAAGCGGGCCATTCGCTGAGCCTGCAGTACCACCGGGAGAAGGAAGAGACGATCAGCATGCTGGCCGGCGACGCGCTGGTGCTGCACGGCCCGGCCGCTGACCAGCTGACCGAGCAGCGTTTCGGCCCGGGCGACACCATCCACCTGCCCCCGGGTGTGCTGCACCGGGTCACGGCCATCACCGACGTCACGTTCGTCGAGTCGTCCACGGCCGATCCCGGCTGGCGCAAGGACGTCGTCCGGCTCGAGGACGCCTACGGGCGGTCGGGCACGAGCGCACCCTGACGACGTGAGCACCCTGACGACGCGCGCGCCCGCCCCGCCACCCGGGCAAGCGGGAACATCCTGCCCTGCTGGTAGGTTAGAGATCACAGCGGCACGTGTATGCCGCCACTCCCGCGGGCGAGCTGCCCGCGTGGTCGCTTCTGTGAGCAGTTCGCTTCCCGGTGAGCCAGAGGGTTCGCCGCCGTCGCCGAGATCTCCTCCCGCTACGCGGCCCCGAACTGCTGATGGAGTTCATCTATGCCCCAAAGTGCTGACCGTCGTGCGACCCCCCGTCGCCGGACGGCCGACCCGCGCAGCGGCGCGGCTGGCCCGCGCCGCCGTCCCGCCATGCCCCGCTACCGCGGCGAGGACGCCGCGAGGAACGGCCCCGCCGTCCGCCGCGACGGCAGGCTCACCAGCCGGCGCGATGATCAGGCCGCCGAGCTTGACCGCGCGCTGACCGCCGCCCTGGCGGTCCCGGCGCCCGCCCCGACGACCTTCCGCGAGCTCGGCCTTGCCGCCCGGCTGGTGGACGCGCTGGCGGCCGGCGGCATCGACATGCCGTTCGCCATCCAGGCCCGGGCACTGCCCGATGCCCTCGCGGGCCGCGACGTACTCGGCCGTGCGCAGACCGGGTCGGGAAAGACGCTCGCCTTCGGCCTCGCGATGCTCACCAGGCTGGCCGGGTCTCCGGGCCGCCTGCACGACAAGGCCCCCCGCGGGCTGGTGCTGGTCCCCACTCGTGAACTCGCCCGGCAGGTGGCCGAGGTACTCGGGCCGCTTGGCCGGACTCTCGGCGTGAGCGTGACAACGGTGTACGGCGGCGCCCCGATCGGACGTCAGATCGACCAGATCCGGCGCGGCGTCGACATCGTCGTGGCCACCCCCGGCCGGCTGATCGACCTGATGGAACGCAGCGCCGTGACGCTCGCCGATATCGACATCACCGTCCTCGACGAGGCCGATCACATGGCCGACCTGGGCTTCCTGCCGGCCGTCACCCGGATCCTGGACGCCACCCCGGCCGGACGGCAGCGGATGCTGTTCTCCGCCACCCTGGACCGCGGCGTAGCCCAGCTGGTGCATACCTATCTCAGCGATCCCGCCGTGCACGCCGTCGCCACCGAGGTGCTGGATGGCGGAGTCGCCGAGCACCGCCTGCTGGTGATGTCCGCGCAGGACAAGCTGCCGGTGGCGGCGGAGATCGCGGGCCGCCCGGCTCGCACCCTGTTCTTCGTCCGCACCAAGCACGGCGCGGACCGGCTTGCCAAGCAGTTCCGCAGGGAGGGCGTCGATGCGGTCGCCATCCACGGCAACCTGAACCAGAACCAGCGGCAGCGGGCGCTTGCCGCGTTCGCGGCCGGCCAGCCTCGCGTCCTGGTCGCCACCGACGTCGCCGCCCGTGGCATCCACGTGGACGACGTCGAGCTTGTCGTCCACTTCGACCCGCCGAATGACCACAAGGACTACCTGCACAGGTCCGGCCGCACGGCAAGGGCCGGCGCCAGCGGCATGGTGGTCGCGCTTGTCGACCACGCGCAGGCACGCGAGGTCAGCCGCATGCACGACGCCGCCGGGGTGACCGCCACCAGGGACGACGTGCAGGCCGGGCACCATGTGGTCCGCCAGATCGCGACCTCGGGCACGCCGTTCGTGCCCACCGCGAGCCCGCCGGCCGTGCGCCCTGCGCAGGCCACGCCCCGGCAGAACCCGCGGGGCGGGGGCCGTTCCGGCGCCAGCCGGTCCGGCGCGAGCTGGTCCGGTGCAGGCCGCCATCCGCGCCGTGGCGACCAGCCGCGCCAGGCAGGCCGGCCTTCCTAGCCGGCCTGCTCAGCCGGCAGTCCGGGCAGGCCTCTGAGCAGGGCACTGCCCGGCCGACCCCGGCGCCGGAATGCAGAAGATATTTAACGGAGATCCGGTGGCCGGTCCGGCCTGCGAGTCCGCCCGAGCGCGGGCTAACCCTCCTGCTCGGTGGGCCGGATCATCAGCTCGTTAATAATCATGTGACGGGGCCTGGTCACGACAAACCCGATGGTTTCGGCGATGTCCACGGCCTTCAGCCGCGTGATGTCGCCGAAGCGCCGGTTGATCTGCTCAAGGACTTCCGGCCGGTTGTGGCCGGCCAGCTCGGTCTCGGTCACGCCAGGCTCGATCAATGAGACCCGGACGTGCCGGGTCGTGACCTCCTGGCGCAGCGCCTCGCTGAACGCCCCGACCCCGTGCTTCGTCGCGTTATAGACGGCGTTGCCGCTGCGGGCTATCCGGCCGGCCACGGAGCTGATGTTGACCATGTCGGCAACCTGCCGCGGGCCGTCTTCCGCCGCGCTGACCAGGTGCGGCAGGGCAGCCTGCGCGCAGTACATCAGGCCGAGCAGGTTGACCTCGATCATCCGCCGCCACTCGTCCGTCGGCGCGCCCTCGACCGGTCCCAGCAGCATCACCCCGGCGTTGTTGACCAGCGTGTCCAGCCGCCCCAGCTCGGCCACTGTCCGCTCGACCAGCCGGCCCGCTTCCTTCTCGCTGGTGACATCCGCCGGGAGCACCACGGCGACCCCGCCGTCGCCGCGGATCCGCGCCGCTAGCTCCTCCAGCCGCTCGGCCCGGCGGGCGGCCAGCGCCAGCGCGGCGCCGTGGCGGGCCAGCTCCAGCGCGGTGGTCACGCCGATCCCGCTCGAGGCGCCAGTGACCAGCGCAACCGTCCCATCCAGCCGATCAGCCATGGAGCCTCCCCGCTATCTGGCGTCGCACCTCGTGACGCATCTCCCGCAGAGCCTACGGCCGCCGGCCCCCGCACACGCTGAAGGGCCGGCCGTAGCCGGCGGCCCCTTCAGCTCGATGTGCTTACGGAATCCGGGACATCCTCTTTGACGGGCCTGCGGCGTTGTCCTGCCAGGCGAACGCCAGCGGGGTCAGCGACGTCAGGTCAATGGCGGGCTCCACCGTCGAGTACGACTGGACGTTGTCCGCAAATACCGCGTTATGGCCGCTGAACGCCGAGTACGGGACATCGCCCGGCCCGTTGGCCACGCAGGGCCGCATGTTCGGCACTGTCCCTGTCGCGGCGAACGAGTTCGGCCCCTCCACTGCCGCGCCGGCGAGCACCGGCGGCTTTCCGTCGTGGGAGCCGACCAGGTTGGCGATCTGGTGCTGCATGCAGTCGGGGAAGATCGTCCCGTCGCCGACGATCAGGGACACGCCCCAGGCGTTGGCGCCGAGGATGTCATCGAGCCAGCGCTGCGCCCACGCCGCGAAGACCGGGCGGCCAGCCAGCGCGTCGTAGGAGTTCGCCATCACCGACAGCCCGGCGCCGTGGGTCGTGGTGTCCCACTGATCCCAGGAAAATCCGAAGCCGAACGGGTCACGGCCGGCGATGCCGATCGCCTTCTCGATCTGGCCCCGCAGGTTCTCCAGCAGTGCCGCCTGGGTGACGGCCAGGCCGCTGACGTGCTGCTGCCCGATGGCCAGATCAAGTTCGTAGTCGGCCAGCGCACTCACGTCGTACAGGTTGAGCGTGTCGGACAGCGCGCTCCGGCCGTGCACCCAGGCATTGGCCCAGTCAGCGGCGGCGCGCAGGTAGGTCGCGGCCGACCGGACCGGCAGGCCGGCCGGAAGGTTACCCGGGCCGCCCGCCGCATGCAGGGCCAGCGAGAGTTCCGTCGCGCCGAGCATCATGTCGTCCCGCCACGTCGTCTCCGGGTAGAAGTCGTACGGCGCGGCGGTCAGCAACTGACCCTTCCAGTGCGTGCCGGCCAGCGAGTAAACGGTCTCCGCCGACCGCAGGCACCGGGCGGCAAAGGCCGGGTCAGTGGCGCGATAGACGCGGTAGCAGAGCGCGAAGTCGGCCGCGAGCCGTCCGGCCAGGTTCGGGCTGACCGGCGAGCCTGGCGGGCCGGCCCTGAATACTGGCGGATGGCGGATGTAGACGTAACGCGGATTTGATCCCTTGTAATGGTCATCCGCCTGGGGAAGCCGCCAGATGTCATGGTCGCCGAAGTAGTAGTTGTTTGCCTCCCCGGTACCGACCTGGTAGTAGAGCGTTTTTGTCCGCTCGTTCCACATGCGCTGTAGGAAGTCGAGGCCGAATTTGGCCTCGCTGGTGAAGTTCGCGTGCGCAGCCGCCCCCATCTGGGCGGGGAACGACTCGATGCCCTGCAGCATGATCGCGGCGGCATAGCTCGTGGTCTCCACGAAATGCAGGTTGTCGCCGGCGTCGAACCAGCCACCGGATGCGTTGATGGTGATGCCGGTGGCGTATCTGGCCAGGCTGCCCTTAAAGTCCCCGTTGTCGTTGACACGGGGCGTCCGGTAGGTCATGGCGCGCTCGTCATTGAGGTCACCGGGCGCGGTGCGCAGCGCCGAGCGGACGAAGTCAGGGCCATCGCGCTCGTTACGGTAGAACGAGAGCGCATTGGCCAGGGGCCGCGCGTAGATCTGCCGGGCCGGGGCGATCTCGAACCAGGGCGAAGCGACCGACGGGTCACCGGCCAGGCCGATGCGGTAACGGCCGGTGGCCCGGAGCCCGGAGAAGCGCACCGCCCACACCGAGCTGTACCGCTTGCTCCATGCGCCGAGATTCTGGCTTGCTACCCCGGAAGCCGCGACTGCGCAGGTCCCGGCCCGGACCAGCACCCAGCCCGGCCCGCCGCCCTGCCCGGACGCCGCCATGATCTCGGCCAGCTTCGGCGCTGCCGTCGGGTAGCCGACCTGGTCTACCCGGATCACCGCGGCCGGCGCCGGCACGGCTGCCTTCGCCGCCTGCCGCGCCGTGCCCCGGACCGGGGTGCTCGACGGGGCCGGCTGGCGGCAGACTTTCCTGGCGATCACCGCGCTGGCCCGTGCCTGGTCTGCAGTCTTGCTGGCGGCGGGCCCGGGGCCGGGGCCGGGCGCCGCGCAGGACGCCGCCGCCATGGCGAGCATGACGATCATGGCAGTGAGCACGGCAGGCCGGGGGGCTGCTCGCAGATGACCCATCACGAAAGGCTAGTTCAGGGCGATCGCGGGCCACAACGGACAGCCGGCCTGCCTCTGGCGGACAGGGCAGCGCCGGGCTGCCAGGCATGGCATCAAGGCTTGCCGCCGCCTTCCTGCAGTCATCCCGCCCGCGACGCGGGGCTGCCTGGCATCGCATCTAGGCTTGCCCCGTGCCGTTGATGCCGTCGCAGGCCGACGCCGAGCGGTTCCTGCGGGACAGGTACGGCGACCGGGCTGGCGCCGTGACGCCGCTCGGCGCAGGCGAGTGGTCGCGGGTCTATGCCGTTGCCCTCGACGGCCGGGATATGGCCGTGAAGTTTGGCGCGTACGCCGATGACATCGCCAAGGACGTGCGGATGGCCCGGCACAGCTCCGGATCGCTGCCGATTCCCGCGGTGCACGACAGCGGCCCGGCACTCGGGGGATTCTTCGCAGTCCAGCAGCGAGTGCACGGTGATTTCCTCGACGAACTCGATGAAACGGGGATGCGCCTGGTCCTGCCGGGTTTGCTGACGGCGCTGCATGCCGCCCGCAGCATCGAAATCGCCAGGCCGGACAGCCCTGCCCCGGACGGCCCTATCCCGGACGGCCCTATTCCAGACGGCCCTGGTCCGGACGGCTCTGGTCCGGACGGCCCTGCCCGGGACGGCCCTGCCCGGGACGGCTCCGGTCCGGACGGTCCGGGCGGCCACCGGCTGGCGGGCTACGGTCCGTGGCGCCCGGACGGCACCGCTGTGCACCACAGCTGGCGCGATGCGCTGCTGGACGTCGTCAACGACCGGCCCGGCGGCCGGACGCACGGCTGGCGGCACGCTCTTGCCAGCTCGCCGACCGGCGCCGGCCCGTTTGACGCCGCCGCCGAAGCGCTCGGGGAACTCGCCCCGCGAGGCCCGCAGCCCCGTCAGCTCATCCACGGTGACCTGCTCTACCGCAACGTGCTCGTGCAGGGACCCCTCATCACTGCCGTGCTGGACTGGGGCAACTCGATGTACGGCGACGGCCTGTACGACCTGGCCTGGCTGCTGTACTGGTGGCCATGGTTCCCGGCGTGGCGTGACATCGACGTCCGGGCGATCATCGCGGACGATCTGGAGGCGAGCGGCGAGTGGCCCGCTGACGCCGCCAGACGGCTGCGCTGCTACCAGATCCACATTGGCCTGGACGCCCAGGCGTACAACGCCTTCACCGGCCGCTGGCAGGAACTCGCCGACAACGCCCGGCTGACGGCAGCCCTGGCAGAACGGGCCTGATCCGGCGTTCCGGCCTGCGACGCGCATCTGAGCGTGCGTGCGGCCGGCGCTACCGCGGGGCCGCACGCCTGGGGCGCCGCGCGCCTTCTCGCGGGCCTGGCTCCCAGGGCAGCTCATCCGCGTCACCCGCCACCCGGATCAGCACGCCGGCCCAGGTGCGGAACGGCCGCCACGGCTCGGCGATCCGGCGGACCGCCTCGTCATCGGGAATCTCCGGCAGCGAGTAGTAGTGGCGCAGGTAGGACGGCAGCCGCGGCTCGCCGAGTGTCAGCGCGTCGGTGACGCCGGTGGAGCGAAGGAATATCAGGCCCGCATAGACAGGGCCGATCCCAGGAATGGTCTGCAAATCGGCAAGCGCCCCGTCGGCGCCCAGCGCCGTGAGGCGCATGGGATCGAGCTGGGAACCGAGTGCTCGCGAGGCGACGTCCCGCAGCCGGGCGACACGGGCCGGCTCCATGCCGGGGAAGCTCTCCAGCAGCCGCAGCCGTTCCGGCAGCGGGAACGCGTACTCGGTCTGGCCGGCCAGCTCGAATGGCCGTCCATGTGCCGCCGACAGCCTGCGCCGGAGCGCTGCCGCCTGCACGCGGTGCCGCCGCTGCGCGATGATCCCCCAGGCCGCCGCCTCGTACGGGGAGTGGAAAAGCACCGGGCGCAACCCGGGATGGCGAGCCTGCAGGGCTCCGAGTACCGGGTCCCTGCGGCCGGCCTCGAGCCAGCCGTCAACGGGCCGGTCAACGCAGAGGATGCGCCGCAGCTGGTTCGCCGCTAGATCTTCATTGGAGTCACCGCTGATCTCGGCGAGCAGACTGCCGTCATCCTCTTGCCTGACGACCATCCCCGCCTGGTGCTCCATGTCGTCGGTGACGAAGGCGAGCCGCATCAGCCGCCCGTCGGGGCGGGGCCGGCCGGTGTGCGGGCCGAATCCGAAGGCCGCCGCCGCGGCCAGCGAGAACGGGCCGCTTACGGAGAGACGCATGCCCGCTGACGGCTCGTCCTGCTCCAGGATGTCCCCATCAGGCCAGCCGGCCTGCGCCGGGGTGCTGGGAGAGCCAGCTGCTCGAAGTCATGCTTTAGATATAACAGCTGCTGCCGACATTACTGCCCGGCAGCAGCCGCGAGCCGCCACAGCACGGGAGCCGCCAGGCGCCGCGATCGGGCGTGGCCATGAGAGCGTTGCGTAGTAGCTGGTCCGTGGCAGGAAAGGCGGCACATCCACGATGCGGTACGCGGCACTGCTCAGGGGAATCAACGTCGGCGGCAACAAGAAGGTGCCGATGGCCGCGCTGCGCGAGCTGCTGCAGGGTCTCGGCTACGCGGACGTGGCCACTGTCCTGCAGAGCGGAAATGCCGTCTTCAGCAGCCCTGAGCAACCGACACAGCCGATGGCGCGCGCCATCGCCGACCGCGTCACCAGCGAATTCGCGATGGACGTCAAGGTCGTCGTCAGGACAAGCAGCGAACTCGCCGACGTGATCAAGCGCAGCCCGCTGCCGGATGGCCCGGAGAACCCGTCCCGGTTCTTCGTTGCCTTCCTGTCTGCTGCTCCGGATCCGGGGGCGGCCGGAGCGCTGGAGTCCGCGTCCTTCGACCCTGACCGGATCTGGGTCAGCGGGTCGGAGGCGTTCCTGTGGTGCCCGGCAGGAGCCGCCGATACCAAGCTCACCAATAACTTCCTGGAGAAGCGGCTCGGGGTCACAGCAACGTCGCGCAACTGGAACACCGTCACCAAGCTGGTGACGCTGACTGGTGCATGAACTGGCTCGTTAGTCCTCGCTGGCCCGGCGCATCCGCTTGATCTGGGCGCGATGCTGCTTGTCCGCGAGCCGCCGTTCTCGTGCCGCGCGGCTAGGCCTGGTGGGGCGACGGGGCCGCGGCGGCGGAGCCGTCGCATCGGCCAGCAGCGCCGACATCCGGTGCGCCGCCGCCTGCCGGTTGCGGAGCTGCGAGCGGTGCTCGGAGGCGGTCACCGTCACCACGCCGTTTGCCAGCCTGCCCGCAAGCGCTCGCAGCGCACGCTCCTTGAGCGCAGGGAAGAGCGCATCCGAGGCGGCCAGGTCATAGGAGAGTTCCACCCGGCTCTCGGTCGTGTTCACCGACTGGCCGCCCGGGCCTGGGGAGCGGGAGAACCGCCAGGAGATCTCGTCGGGCGGTATCACCACGCCGCGGACGACGACCGGGAACAGGTCGCCGGTCACAGCGCACCGAGCCATGCGTGGCCAGGATCAACGCGCGCCAGCGCCTCGCGCAGCCAGCCGACTGCGGCCAGCTGCAGGAACGGCAGCATGGCCTCGAAGTCAGTCTCATACCAGTGCGCCCGCACGGCTGCCAGCCGTCGCGCGATCTCGGCCGGCTGCCGGGCATCCCACACAGGACTAGCGAGCGCGGTGCCGTCCGCCGGTCCGTTGTCGTCCGCCATGCACCCTGCCTACCACGACGCCGGCCCGCCGCAGATCCCGGCGAGCATGCGGTGGTGAACCCGGGCTAACTGCGGCCGGTACGGGCACGCACGAAGGGCAGCCCGAGCGGGAGGACAGCGACTACAGCCGCGATGAGCCCGATGAATGCCCCGAAGCTCCAGCCAACGCCGCTGCCGGGCCTGATCAGGAAACCGAGGAGGACAAGCACGAAGTTAATTCCCGTGCCCCCGAGCAGTAGCTGATCATGACTGAACGGGCTCTTGAACGGAAGCTCGTGGAACCCCGCGCAGAGTATGAGGTAAACGAGTATCGCCAGCGCGATGATGAGGGTGATGTACTCCCAGCCGTGGTAGAGCCCGTTCACCGAGACGCTGATGAACTGATCGCCCGCACTGAACCACGGCAGGAACAGCGAGATCAGCAGCACCAGGGTGGCCCCGCCGACAATCTGGTCATTTCGCGTCCACCGCTTGGCGTCGAAGTTGAACTGAGGAGCCGGGGGCCGGGTCGGTGCTGCGGGTGGCGGTGGAGCCTGGGCTCCCTGGGTTCCGAAGCCGGGCTGCTGTGCTCCACAATTGGGGCACACCGCCGACCCTGCGACAACGTCGCTGCCGCACTGCGAGCAAGTCATATTTATCCGCCTCTCGAATTGGCCGGAGCTGTCCTCCGTGCCGTCCCGCCGGCCCTTGCTGCTTGTCGCCACCCCGCAGCGAGCAGGCGAGCGCATGGCAGGCGCCGCAGCAGAAAACAGCGCCGCGGCAATCTTCGCTGGTCGCCGCAGAACTTTCGACAGGACGGCCCCTAGCTTCGGCCCCAGTCTTGACCCTAGTTCTGTCGTCCTGAGACTGGCGTTGTTCTTAAACGTGAGGTACTGCCTGCTGGTGTCCCCTCCCCGGCCTCGTTGCCGAGGTGATCGGCCAGCGCCCGCCGGGAACTGATCCCGAGCTTGGCAAAGATATTGCTCAGGTGGAACTCGATCCCCTTGACGCTGACGTACAGCTCGGCCGCTGCCTCACGGTTGGATCGGCCCGCCGCGACCAGCCTGGCGACGGCAAGTTCGGTAGCGCTCAGCCCGAGCGTGCCCGGGCTGCCTTCTTGCCCGAGCTGAACACCGCACGCGGCAAGCTCCTGATCACATGCCGCCACGTAGGGACGGGCGCCCAGCCGGACCAGCCGGCCGCGGGCAGCGCGGAGGCGGGCGATCGCCTCCGGTCGCCGCGCCGACCGGCGGAGCCGCCTGCCATCATCCAGTTCAAGCTGGGCAAGCTGGAATGGCAGGTCAACGCCGCGCGCGAGGTCCCATGCGCTCTCGAAGGCCTGCGCAGACCTGGCGGCATCGCCGCAGGCTCCTGTCAGCGCGCCGCGTAGCCGCGCCGCGGCAATCCGGGTGGATGCCGGGCCTGACGCGGACAGGGAGGCATCGATCTCCGCAAGGGCCTTCCCGGCCTCCTCGCGATGCCCGAGAGAGATGAGCGCATCGACCTCAAGCGACCGCCAGCCGTACATGCCCAGGTTGCCGAACGCGCGGGCGCGTCCGGTCTGGCGCACCGCGTCGGCGGCCCTGAGCACCTCCTCATCCTCGCCCCGCGCGGAAGCAAGGACAGCCCGGGCCGCTGCCCACGCGGTGATGCCCAGCCCAGCACCGGCCGTGCGGGCGGCAGCACCCGCGGCGTTGACGTGTGCGGCGGCAGCGGCCCAGTCACCCCGGCCGGCCGGCACGAGCGCCGCGAAGCTGTGCACGAAGCTGAAGTCCGAGACCCGCCCGGTCTCATGAGCGAGACTGACGGCCCGTTCGGCGTGCAGCGCCGCGTCGTCCCAGGACCCGAGGCGGTGCTCCGCTTCTGCCAGATATCCCAGGCACAGGCCTGCCTGCCGGACAGGTGCACCGGAACGGATTCTTCCGGCGACGGCAGCCAGGTCGGTCACTGCCGCCTCAAGATCTTCCATGATGACCCGCACCATGCCGCGGGCTACCAGGGCATCGGTCTGGCTGAGCGGCACCTCGCCCGCGCAGGCCGGCATGGAATCGAGCCTGGCAAGAGCTTCAGCACCACGCTGACTGTGCGCGAGCGCCATGGCGAGGGCGCAGAGCGCGTGCTGTCTGCGCACGTAGTCGGCGCCAGCCGCGGCGACGGCGCGCTCGCCCCAGGTCACTGCTTCGCGGAGCCGTCCCGAGATCAGGCAGCAGGACAGCAGTCCGGTGGCAGCCTGCGCGCCGGTCAGCGGTTCGAGCGCCGGGTCATGGGCCTGCCAGGCATCACTCAGCAGGGATTCCGCGCTGGCAGGCCGGTCTGCCAGCAGATCGAGATGGCCGAGTACCGCGCTCCGCCGGGGCCCGTGGCCAGCGTCGGCGGCGCGCGGAGCCAGTGCCTCGGCCTCGGCTATGTCACCGCAGCGAAGCAGCATCTCGACCGCGTCGAGAATCAGGCGGCCGGCGTCGGCGGGCCCCGGGCTCAGCGCCGAAGCCTGCGTCAGCCATGTCGCTGCCTGCGCCATCCGGTCCCGCCGGGCAACATCGGCTTCAGCGGCGCGCGCAGCCTTTTCGAGATCCGCAGCCAGATCCGCGGCGAGTGCCGCGCCGCAGCCAGCCGCGGCAGCGACCCGGTGTCCAAGCGCGTCATCGGCCCCGGCCAGGACTGCCGCTTGCTGATGCAGCAGACGGCGCCGGACAGGCCCGATCTCGTCGTGGATCACATGGTGCGTCAGCGGGTCGGGGAACAAGATCCGGCTGCCTGCTCCGGGGGCCTGCTCCGTAGCCAGGCCAACCGCGATCAGCTCACCTAGCGCGGGCACTGGATCAGGCAGGCATGCCAGCGCGGCCGCCATGGTCAGGCCGCATGATCGGCCGAGGATCGCTGCCGCATCGGCCAGCATCCTTGCCTCCGGCGTGAGCGTGCTAAGGCGGGCGATGACTGGCCCGGCAAGCTGACGCGGAACCGGAAGCGCGTCTCCGGGGCCATCCCAGGTCTCAGGGTCACTCTCCTCGAGCACGGCCCGGCAGTAGCCGGGGTTGCCTCCGGTGTGATCTACGAGACGGGAAGCAGCGCGATGCGACAGGTCGCCCGCCCCGATGGCCCTTGCCAGCGACCGTACCTCCTGAATGGTGAGGGCGCCGACGCGCAAGCTGGTGGCCCGGTGATCTCCGCTTGCGAAGCGGCCCCAGCCGTCGCCCAGCAGGCCGAGCTCGGCTGGCCTCGCGGAGAGCACCCCGAGGAAGGCGTCACCATGCATCCTGCGCAACACGAACAGCAGCGCGGCAGCCGACGCCAGATCCGCCCAGTGCAGGTCGTCTACCACCAGCACCATGAGCTTTCCGGTCGGGTGGGCCTGCCCGAGGAACAAGGCAAGATCAGCCCCAACAACCAGCGGGTCGGCCGTTACCAGCGGCGGGTCATGAGAGGCCAGGCCAGCGTTCGCGGCCAGCTGACCGATCAGGCCGTAGGGCAGCGACATCTCAGCTTCTGCCCCGCTCGCGCGGACCACGTGTGCGCCCGGTAGCTGGTGGAGGAACCTGGCCAGCAGCGCGGATTTCCCTGCGCCTGCACATCCTTCGATCACGACCACGCGCGGCTCGCCGTGCCTGGCCTCGGCCGCGCATCGCTCCAGTACTGCCAGCTCGCGTTCGCGACCGACGAACGGCGGGTCCGCGGCGGCGTCGGACGAAGCGGTCATGGGCCGAGAGTAGCTCCGTCACCACTGGTCGCGAGGCCGATGGGCAGGCCTTGCTGTTACGGATGATGCGGTGACGGGTGATGCGGTCATGGGTGATGGGTGATGGGTGA
>PMSW01000056.1 GCA_003168215.1 Actinomycetota bacterium | reverse complement strand
GGTGCAGCATCTCCCGGTTGATGTGCAGCACGAGCTCCGCCATCGACGCCTGCGCATACGGGCCCTCGGCCGGGCCGCAGGCCCGGGCCAGCCCGTCGGTGCTGAGCCGGTACAGGTGCCGCGGCGGCCGCCCGGCCGGGCGGCCTTCCTCCCAGCGCGCCTCCATCAGCCCCCGGTCCGCCAGCCGGACCAGGATCGGGTACAGCGTCCCGGACTTCAGCCCTGTCTGCTTCGCCAGGTCATAGCCGTGCCGCCAGTCGGCCGGCGCGCCGGACAGCGCCGCGAGCACCAGCATCGTCTGAACCGAGAAACCCGAACCACGAGCCACCCGGCCATACTATCTAGGTAGATTAATCCGGGGAAGAGGCTTCAGGAAAATTCTCGTCTGGCCGAGCCGGCGCGGGCTGACCGTGCCCGGCGGTCTGAGTGCTGGCCGCTACCAGCCGGCGCCCGACGGCCGATCCGCCATCACGGGCTGGACGGCCGGGCCTGCATCATGACCTGCCATGGGCGCACCGTCACCGTGAAGAATCCGCCGGCGACGCTGGTGTCGTCCTGGGTGGCGAGCCGGGTTGCCTGCTCGAGCTGGTCTGCGCCGGGCAGCCGCAGGATGGTCATGCCTTCGCCGAGAGCGTCGGTCAGCGGTCCGGCGGCGACGAGATACCCGGCGTCGCGCATGCGGGTCAGGAACGCGGCGTGCTCGGCGAACCGCGGATCATCGAACACGGTCCCGTCTGGTGGCGCGGCCGGGCCCGGGCGGTGCAGCAACGCCACCCACGTGTGGCCGCCATCGTGCTCGCCCCGCTGATCAGCGTGATCGCGGTAGCGGTCGAGCACCATCGGCCAGCCCTGCTCGTACTCGGCGCGGGCAGCCGCAGGATCATCAAAGGCATGCCAGCCGGCGTGCGTCAGCGTGACGAGCGTCTGGCTGTCCGCGGGAGTGAAGGTGACCTCGACATGGCTGGCCCGTTCCGGTGTCCCGCCTGGATGCCAGGTGAACGCCACCGCAGCCGCCGGCTCCCATCGGGTGACCGTTCCCCAGACCGCGGGGTGCCCGTCGGCCAGGCGCTCGATCAGCTGGCCGTCGGCAAACTCGACAATCCCGCCGGTCCCGTAGACGCTCAGCTCCGCCACGGGCCACCATCGGCCGATACGCGCGGTGAACACCTCGAACGCGGTCGCGGGGTCGGCCTCCACCAGTATTTCCCGGCGGATGGGCGGGACAGTGCTCACGGTCGGCTCCTTCACGGGTGCTTTGGTGATGACTGCTGCTGCGCGGCCTGCTGACTGGCGCGGCTGACGTCGGCGGCATAGGCGGCCAGGACGGTGTCCCACGTCCGGACCAGCCATTGCTGCGCGACTGCCATCCCGCCCGGCGCGAGCACGTACAGGTTGCGGGTGCCGATGCTGCGGTGCTCGATGAGGCCGGCGTTGCTCAGCACCCGCAGATGCTTGCTCACCGCCGGACGGCCGACCGGCAGGCGCTCCGCGAGCCGGCCCACCGGAGTGGGCCCTTCGTGCAGCAACTCGAGGATGCGCCGGCGCACCGGCTCACCCAGCGCGTCGAACACAAGATCGGCAGTATGGTTACTCATCGGCAACGGTTACTCTAGAGCAACCAATCAGTATGCGCAACGCGGTTACGTCAGCTGCCCGGCTCAACAATGATCTTGAGGCCGTTCCGCGTCGCGGCCGCGACGAAGGCAACTTGCGCCGGACCCGCCGAGCCGCAGGTGACCCAGGTCAGCCGCGTGAATGGCCACCCCCAGCGGCTCGGCATCGCACCGTCGTTACCCCTTGCCGCTCTGCCAGGCCGGGCGGGCCTTCAGCCGTGTGCGCCAGCCGCCGGCCCGGCGGCGCCGGCCCGGTCACCCGGCACCGGCGTGACGTTGTAGTTCATCCGGAAGAGGTTCTCCGGGTCGTACTGTGCCTTGACCCGGCCGAGCCTGGCGTACTTCTCCGCCCCGTAGGCCTCGACGACGCGGTCCAGCTCGTCGAAGTTGAGCATGTTGACGTAGACCCCGCGGCCGGTCCACGGCTCGAGATCCCGGACGACCTGCCGGGTCCTGGCGATGTAATCAGCGTCGTTGGCGGGGTCATTCCAGGCCATCGCGAAGTTCAGCCACAGCAGGTACTGGCGGTTGGAGAATGCCGTCGCGTCCTCACCGACATCGCCGATGGCCCCGCCGAGGCCGATGATCTCGACCTCGCCGTGCATCGGCATGTCCTTCCAGAATTCGACGAGGGTGTCGATGGCCTCGCCGGCCAGCTCCGCTACGTGCGCTTCCTTGGTGTAGTAACGCTGCCCGTTCGGGAACTCCTCATCGAGAAGCTTCTGCACGCCCGCGCCGAACGGCAGCACCGTCGAGGCCGTCACGCACGGATGGCCGACGGCGCCGAGGCGGTCCACCAGTTCGGCGCCGGCCGGATCGTCGGCATCATCGAGCCACATCGAGATGAGCATCAGCAGCCGCGCGCCGACCAGTTCCGGCGGCACGAACGGCAGCGCCGGGATGTCGTGCTTGAGCGCCGCGTGCCAGCCGATCGTGCGGGGCAGCGTGGGCACGATCGAGGCGTACTCGCGGAGCGTCTCGGCGGCATCCTCGGGCTGGTACAGGGACACGCCGATGCGCATCATCGGGCCGAAGTCCTGCGCCCGGAAGGTGAATCGGGTGACCACCCCGAAGTTGCCGCCGCCGCCCCGCAGCGCCCAGAACAGGTCCGGGTGCTGGTCGGCAGAGGCCTCGACGACCTCGCCGCTGGCCAGCACGACCTCCAGCGAGACGAACTGATCGCAGGTCAGCCCGTGCTTGCGGGAGAACCAGCCGATCCCGCCGCCCAGGGCCAGACCGGGAACGCCCGTTTCTGACATGATCCCGGCCGGCACGATCAGGCCATAAGGCGCGGTCGCCGCGTCGACATCACCCAGCAGGCAGCCGCCGTCGACGTGCACGAGATGGTTCCCGGCGTCGACGGCGACGTTGCGCATCCCGCCCATGTCGATGGTCAGGCCGCCGTCGGACATCGACTTGCCCGAGACGTTGTGCCCGCCACCGCGGACGGCGGGCAGCAGCCCGTTGGCACGCGCGACGTTGACGGCCGCGACCACGTCGTCGGTGCACGTGCACCGCAGGATCAGCCCGGGATGCCTGTCGATCATGGCATTCCACACCCGCCGCGCATGGCCGTAGCTGGCGTGATCCGGGCCGATGATGTCGCCTTTGAAGCCCGCGCCCAGCTGATCGGCAATGCGCATGCGCATCTGCTCATCGACAGGACGAGTGACGGCCGCTGGCGGAGATGAAGTCGATGGCATGTGACTTTGCCTTCCGGGTCATGGGATGGGGAGCGGCTTAATGGCCTTCACAAAGTGTATACAGTTTAGCCTTGCCTGGTCAATGGGCTGATCGACGAAAACGCACGCAGGATGAAAGGGGAGCGGGCATGCGGGATTGGCTTATCCGGGCAGCCTTAAATGCACATGTTGCCTTCCGGCAACGTGGCCCGTAAGCGCGCTATCACCGACGGTCCGGCCATTGCCGGAGGCAGATCGAAACTAGCGGGTCAGAGCGGCTGCAGCGTCTTCTCGTCATTCCTTTCCTGGGCGAGCTGGATAGCGATGTCGATGATCATGTCCTCCTGGCCGCCGACGTAGCCTGCTTCGCCGACGCGCTGCAGGATCTCGTGGGCCGGAACCCCGTAGCGCTGCGCCGCGCGCTCGGCATGCAGCAGGAAGCTGCTGTACACCCCGGCGTAGCCCTGCACGATCGCGGACCGGTCAGCGACCGGCATCCGGGGAATGATCGGCCGGAGCACGTCCTGCGCGGCGGCCAGCACGCCCTGCACGTCGACGCCGGTGCTGATGCCGAGCCGGTCGAACGTCGCGGCGAGCACCTCCGTGGGCGCGTTGCCTGCCCCGGCACCGAGCGCGCACAGGGCGCCGTCGATCTGGCGGGCGCCGCCCTGCACGGCCAGCACGCTGTTGGCCACTCCGAGCGAGAGGTTCTGGTGCCCGTGGAAGCCGACCTGCGCCTGGGACCCGATCTCCGCCAGCAGCGCCTGGACCCGGGCCTGGGCACCGGCCAGGATCAGCGCACCGGCCGAGTCGACGACGTACACGCACTGCGCCCCCGCGTCCACCATGATCCTGGCCTGCCTGGCCAGCTCGGCCGGCCCGGTGCGGTGACTGAGCATCAGGAACCCGACCGTCTCCATGCCGAGATCGCGGGCGGCCCGGAAATGCTGCACGGACACGTCGGCCTCGGTGCAGTGCGTCGCTATCCGGGCGACCGACGCGCCCACTTCGCGGGCGTGCCGCAGGTCCTCGATGGTGCCGAGGCCGGGCAGCAGCAGCACGGCGATCCTGGCCTGCCGCGCTTCGCTGACGGCGGCGGCGATGAGGTCGAACTCATCGACGCGGGAGAACCCGTAATTGAAGCTGGACCCGCCGAGACCGTCGCCATGGCTGACCTCGATGACCGCCACGTTGCTGCGGTCCAGGGCATGCACGATGGCGCGTACCTGCTCCTCGGTGAACTGGTGCGCCATGGCATGGGAGCCGTCCCGCAGCGTGGAGTCAGTCAGGCGGACCTGGGTCCCGCTGGCCGCGGCATGCTGGGCAGGATGCTCGTTCATGCCCGGGAACCTTCCCGCTCGGCAGTCAGATGCTCTGCCAGCAGTTCCCCGACCTGGGCCGCGGCAGCGGTGATGATGTCGAGGTTGCCGGAGTAGTCCGGAAGATAGTCACCGCGCCCGCGGACTTCCAGGAACACCCCGACCCGGGCCATGCCGCGCCAGCGCTCGTCCGGGCCGTCGAACTGCGGGTCGGCGCGTAGCCCGTAGCCGGGGACGTAACGGCGGACGGTGCCGACCATGGCGTGAATGTTCGCCTCGATGGCGTCGCGCTGCGGGCCGGGCTCGGCGGCGCCGGCCGGAATCGCGCAGAAGACGGTGTTGCGCATGATCATCGGCGGCTCGACCGGGTTGAGGATGATGATGGCCTTGCCCCGGCCGGCCCCGCCGACCTCCTCCAGCGCCCGGGCCGTCACCTCGGTGAACTCGTCGATATTGGCGCGGGTCCCCGGCCCGGCCGAGCGCGACGCGATGCTGGCGACGATCTCGGCATACGGGACTTCCGCGGCCGCGGCGACCGCGGCGACGATCGGGACCGTCGCCTGGCCACCGCAGGTGATCATGTTCAGGTTCGGCGCGTCGAGGTTGACGTCCAGGTTGACGGCCGGGCAGACGTACGGCCCGACCGCTGCCGGGGTGAGATCGACGGCGCGGATCCCGGCCGCCGCGTAACGCGGCGCGCTGGCGGCATGCGCCCGGGCGCTCGTCGCCTCGAAGACCACATCGGGCCTCGGGTCCTGCTCCAGCAGCCAGTCAACGCCGTCCGCGCTCGCTTGCAGGCCGAGTCTGCTGGCGCGGGCAAGGCCGTCGGAGGCCGGGTCGACGCCGACCATGTACCGCGGCTCGACCGAGGCGCTGTGCCGGAGCAGCTTGAACATCAGGTCGGTGCCGATGTTCCCCGGGCCGACGATCGCGGCCGTTAGCTTCCCGTTCATGGGGCCTCCCGTGCGTTTCAGCCGAACAGGGCAGTGACCGTGCCCAGCCGGTCGAGGGCATTGGTGATGCTGTCTCCGGCCTGAACGGGCACCGCCGCGGTAATCGACCCCGTCAGGATGATGTGCCCGGGGCTGAGCTCCGCGCCGCGGGCGGTCAGCGTGTTGGCCAGCCACGCGGCGGCCTGCAGCGGCGAGCCCATCACCGCGGCACCGGCGCCGGTCTGCTGGATGCGCCCGTTGCGCCGCAGGACGCAGCCAAGCAGGGCCAAATCCAGGCCGCCCACCGGGGTGGGAGTACTGCCGAGCACGAGGCCGCCGCTGGAGGCGTTGTCGGCGATGGTGTCTTCGAGCGCGATCCGCCAGTCAGTGATCCGGCTGTCGATGATCTCGATGGCGGGCAGCGCGTAGGCGGTCGCGGACAGCACGTCCGCGACGCTGAGCCCGGGACCGTGCAGTGCGCGGCCGAGGACGAGCGCGACCTCCGGCTCGGCGCGCGGCTGCAGGAAGGAGCTCACCGGGATCGGCGCGTCCGCGGCGTAGAGCATGTCGGTGAACAGGTGGCCGTAGTCGGGCTGGTCCACTCCGAGCTGCTGCTGCATGGCCGCCGACGTGAGGCCGATCTTGAATCCGATGATCCTGGCGTCGGCGCTGACCCTGCTGTCGGTCTGCCGCTGCTGGATGCGGTAGGCCTCCTCGGCAGTCAGGCCCGGGTAGGTGGTGGTCAGCGGCGGGATGGTCTTGCCGCTGTCATAGGCCGCCAGCAGCTCGTCGGCGATGGCGTCGATGTCGACGTGACTCACGCCCGGCTCCTCTCCCTGAGTTCTCCCGCGTCCAGCGGCTGTCCCGCGTCCGGCGGTTGTCCTGCCTCCGTTGGTTGTTCTGCNNTCCGTTGGTTGTTCTGCCTCCGGCGGCTGTCCTGCGTCCGGTGGTTGCGTTGCCTCCGTTGGTTGTTCTGTGTCCGGCGGCTGTCCCGCGTCCGGTGGTTGCCCCGCGTCCGGTGGCTGTCCCGNNCCGCCGGGTGCCGCCGGAGGTGCTGCCACAGCCGCGGCAGGAGGGCGTCCGCGACGGCCCGCCACGATGCGATCTCCGCGGCGGTCAGTGGTTTGACGGCGCCGGCCGCCCGGGCGGCAAGGCTCGCGTCGCAAGCGGCGGACAGCAGCCACATCCGGGCCACTGCCAGCCCGGGGGTCGCGCCCAGGGTGAGCGCGCCATTTCCGCGCAGCAGCAGGGCCTCGCCGGCCGGCAGGCATGCGGCCGCCCGCATGGCCAGGTCAGCCGACCGCAGCAGGTGCGCGCTGTCGTGCACCGGAACCGACTCGCCGAGCCAGGCCGCCTGCCCGTGCAGGGGCACCAGCGCCGTGACGGTCGCCGCGACGGCGAACGCGCTGGCCGGCTGCGCCCGCGCGATCGCACGGGCATCCGGTCTCGCGCGGTAGAGAGCCAGGTGCGCCCAGGCCTCCGCCGGAGCTCCGGCCGGCAACGCCCTCCCGGCAGGCGGCGCTGTCCCGGCCCGCACGTCAGTCCCGGCCCCTACCTCAGTCCCGGCCGGCCGTGCCATCTGGTCCGGCAGCGTGTCCAGCGGCACGTCCACGACCGAGGACTCGGTGACGGTGGCCAGGTCGTCGGCAGGCGTGATCAGCATCGAGGCCCCGGCCCGGACCGATACGTGCCCGTACGCGGTGACCAGCCCGAGCCGGGACATGACGCGGGCGGCCTCGGCGAGGTTACGTCGCTGCGTTGACGCCAGGCTCACTGCGGGTTCTCCTGTCTCCCAGCCGACCAGCACATGCCTTCCCCGATGGCCTGCCTGCCTTCCCCGATGGCCTGCGGTCTCTCCAGGCGACTGGCCGATGTGCGTCCGGACGGGCAGCCGTCTTCTGAGATGACCTGCCGATGCCTTCCCAGATGACCAGTCACTGGCTAAACTGTATACAGTTTCTCGAGAAAGGAAAAGAGCTGTGATCTCAGGCCTGCACCATTACGCGCTGGAAGTACCAGACCTGGAGGTGGCGGAAGGGTTCCTGCAGGACTTCGGCCTGGAAACCGGGGAGAAGGACGGGCTGCTGATCGCCCAGTGCCCCGGCCGCGACCAAGAACAGGTCCGGATGGTGCAGGCGCCGGCCAAGCGGCTGCACCATGTCTCGTTCACCCTGCAGCCAGGCACGCTGGACTCGCTGCGGGACCGGCTGGAGCGCGCCGGCACGCCCGTCATCGAGCCGCCGGCCGGCGCACCGGAGGACGGGCTGTGGGTCCGTGACCCCGATGGCACCGCGGTGCAGCTCATCGATGAGCCCGCCGCACCCGCCCGCCCGGTCGCCGAGGTGCTGGCGAACGTCGGCGCCACACGGCAGCGGATCGGCGTCGCGCAGTGGCGCCAGGCCGCCGACGACGTCATGCCGCGCCGGCTCGGGCACACCCTGCTGTTCACGCCGCAGCCGCAGCAGATGACCGGCTTCTACACCGAGGTGCTCGGCCTCCGCGTGAGTGACCGGATCCACGATCTGGTGACGTTCCTCAACGCCGGGCCCGGCGACCATCACATCTTCGGATTCATCGCCGGCAGCCATCCGGGCTTTCATCACGCCAGCTTCGAGGTGCCGTCCATTGACGCGATCGCGCTCGGCGCCGACCGCATGCGCGGCCGCGGCCGCGATGCCGGGTGGGGCCTGGGCCGTCATACGATCGGCTCCAACTTCTTCCACTACAACCCGGATCCCTGGGGATCGTGGATCGAGTGGTTCTCCGACATCGACCAGATCGACGACTCCTGGGTGGCTGGCGACTGGGAAGTCCCGCCGCACCTGTGGGGAGCGCCGCCACCGGAGACGTTCCTGCGCAATCTCGAGCCGCGCCGCTGAGCCCTGCCGCTCAGTGCCCCGGGGCGCGCCGCTGAGGCCTGCCGCTCAGTGCCCCGGGCCGCGCAACCGCCGGGCAGCGCCGGCCCTGGGCTGCGCTGTCGGCCGTCGGCCCTGGGCTGAGCGACCGGCCGGCCAGCGGCCGACTTGATGCTGTCCCGCTGGTCACGTTGACCTCTCTGACCCCACTGGCACTGCCGACGGCGAGCGGCCCGGTACCGGACCCATTAATCCGAAGGATTCGCGTCCCAGGTGACGCCAAATCCTTCGAGATCATGGTCGGTCGCCGCTTGCACCGACTCGGGCGGCGGGCGGCGGGCGGCGGAGCCGGCCGGCCGGGTGTCCCGAGGGCGGCCCGGGTGTCCCGGCGAAGCCAGCGCGCCATCGCGCCAGGGCGGTTTTCCTGCGCGGGACGTTCCGCCCGATGGATGTCCGTCCGCTCAGGCCGAGACCGCGCTGGCGTCCGCTGCGATCCGGCGCATGGCGCCCAGGGTTGCCTCGACGGCCTTGAGGTAGTCGCCGGTCATGGAGTCGGCGTACTCCTGCTCGCCGGCCGAGCCTCCTTCGACGCCGGACACGACGAGGGCGAAGCTGAAGCGCAGCCTGAGATCGTCGTCCGTGCCCTCAATCTCGTTGGCGATGGTGCCGAGCACCGGGCCCGCGATCCGGGTGAACACCACCCGGTGCGGCTCCTCCAGCGTGATGCGCTCGGTGAAGCGCTGGCCGCGGAAATCGATGTCGCGGTCGAACACGGTGTCGTCGTGGCGTGCCGTGACCTCGCAGAAAGTCATGCTGGGCACGAAGGGCAGCGCGTTGTTTGCCTTGAGCACCAGGCCGGCCCAGACCGCTGCGCGGTCAAGTCGCGGCTGGCCGGGGGCGTTGACCGGAAGCTGGTGCGATACGTAGATCATGACGTCCTTCCCGATGGATCGGTGACGGGGTTTTCCAGGGTGCCCAGGCCGTCGATGGTGGTGCGCACGACATCGCCGGGCCGCAGGTAGAGCCCCCGGCCTGAGCCGACCCCGGACGGGGTGCCGGTGGGGATGACGTCGCCGGGCTCGAGCGTGACGACGTCGCTCGCCGCCGAGATGAGCTCGGCGACGGTGCAGATCATGTCGGAGGTGGATTCGTCCTGCTGCAATTCGCCGTTGACCCACAGGCGCAGGCGCAGATCCTGCGGGTCGGGTACCTGAAATGCCGGGGTGATGCCGGGTCCGAGGGGCAGGGAGCCGTCGACGGACTTGGCGGCAAACCAGTCATAGACGAAGGCGTCCGCCGGGACGGTCTGCCGCTTGTGGCGGCCGCGGGCGGTGACGTCGTTGGCCACGCAGTAGCCGGCCACGTGCGCCAGCGCATCCGCGGGCGCGATGTCACGGCCGCCGACGCCGATGACGACGGCGAGTTCGGCTTCCCAGTCGTAGCGCGCTATCTCGGCGGAGCGGACGATAATGGCGTCGGCAGGGCCGATCACGGTGGTCGTGGGAGGCTTCAGGAAGAAGAACGGCGTCCAGTCCGCACCGGGAACTTCGCCGCCCATCTCGCGGATGTGGCGCCGGTAGTTGACGCCAGCGCAGATGACCTTGCGGGGCCACCGCACCGGCGCGAGGAGCGTGTCGTAGTCGATGACCGGGGCGTCGTCGATCTCGATGGCGCGCAGGATGTCCTCGGCTTGGGCCCAGTCCGCGAGCAGCTCGAGCATGGACGTCCACCGCTTGAGGTCCGGCGGCGCGACGAGGGTTCCGTCCTCGCGCAGGGCGGCCACGCCGATGAACTCGCCCCGCTGGTAGGTCGCCAGCGACCACGTCATGAGGATGCTCCTTGGCTGAGCGCGGATTCGCCGGAGATCTGATCGTGGACGCAGGAGATGTCGAGTTCTCCCCACCCGTCAGCGACTGCCTTGTCGAACACCGTCTTGGCGGACGCGAAGACAGGAGTCTCCAGGCCGGCGGCGGCTGCGGAGTCCTCGATCTGCTGCAGGATGGAGTGCAGCGTGTCGATCGGGCCAGGAGCCGGCAGCCAGGTGCGCTGCCGCATGAGCGGCCCGCGCTGCTTCCAGATCGCCGATGCCGCGATCGAGTTATCCAGGGTGTCTTGCACGAGTTCCAGGTCGAGGCCGCTGCGCCGGGCCAGCACCATGGCCTCGGCGGCCGCGACGGTATGGGTGGCCAGGAGCATGCTCGCGATGTACTTCATCCGGGCGCCGGTTCCGAACGCTCCTGTGTACACCCAGGGGCCGGAGATGGCGTCAAGTACCGGCCGGACGATGTCAATGCTGGCCTGGTCCCCGGAGGCGAAGGTTGTCGCCAGCCGCGGACCCACCATGCCGGGGCTTCCGCTGATGGGGCAGTCCAGCAGGTCACCGCCGTGGCGCCGGACGGCGTCCCGGATACGGCTCTTGCGGCTGACGTCGACGGTGCTCATCTCAATGTGGACGGTGCCCGCCTTAAGCCTCGTCAGCGTGCCCGCGTCGCCGCAGACGACCTCCTCGACCGCGGCCGCGTCAGGCAGGATCGACAGCAGGACGTCGGCACGCTCGGCCACTTCCGCGGGCGAGCCGGCCACGGTGCCGCCGGACGCGGTCAGCTCCGGTGATCCGCTACGGCGATAGCCGATGACCTCGAAGCCTCGTTCGGCCAGGTTGCGGGCGATGGGCATGCCCATCTTTCCCAGGCCGATGATGCCCACTCGGTCCATCACTACCTCCCTGAGGTCACGCAGCCGGCCAGCGCCACTCACGCACCGCCGGTCAGCGCCACTCACGCACCGCCGGTCAGCGCCACTCATATGTCCCGGTGCCCAGCGACACCCGCACCGAGACGCACCCCTCGTTGAGCCGCCACCGATGCACCTCGAACGTCCGCAGCCCGGCCCGCACGAACGGGTCATCCGCCGCGATGAGGCGGGCGGCATCCTCGTCGGGCGCGCGAAGAACGGTCACCCCGGAGCCGGGCCCGACGCCAGGTCCGGACAGCAGCGGCCCGGAGGCGAAGAGCACGTCCGCGCGCTCCAGTTCCAGCAGCCACGCGATGTGCTCCTTGACGTGCGCCTCGATGGCGGCCTGGTCGGTGCTCTCTCCCGGGGTGGACAGCACGAGCCAGTAGTCGCGCCCTAGCAGCCGGGCAGGATCAGCGGGAACCGCGGGCACATGGCTGGTCACGTTCTAAACTGTATACACTTTTTGTGTTGCGTCAAGAGTCCGTTGTGTTAAATCAACCCCGCGGCGCCCGGTAACTGTATGCAGGATTCGATCAATCGGGGAGGATAGACCTATGGCCCGCACCGCCCTGCTCCCTGATATCCGCAAGGTTCATCTGCCAGAAGCCCGGCAAGCTATCCCGTATGTGCACGCCTATCTGCGGGAGTGCATCCTCGACGGCACGCTGACACCGGGCACGAAGCTCTCGCAGGTGACCCTCGCCGAGCAGCTGGGGGTTAGCCGCACCCCGTTGCGCGAGGTGCTGCGCATGCTGCAGGAAGAGGGCCTGGTCGAGATCGAGCCAAACCAGCGCACCCGGATCGCCGGCCTGGACCCGCAGGAGCTTGACGACGTTTACGCGAGCCGGATCCTGCTGGAGACCCTTGCCCTGTCGATGACGATGGGCAATTTCGGGCCTGCCAGCCGCAAGGAGGCCAGGCTGCTGCTGGCCGCCATGCGGCGCGCAGCCAGGACGGGGGACTTTAACGCCTGGTTCGCGGCGCACGCCGACTACCACCGGCTCATCACCGCTGGCGCCGGGGACGCGTTGCAGCGGCAGCTGCAGGCCTTTGCGGACCGGACGATTCGCTATATCCGGATCTATCAGCTGTCTGATCCGAATAGCTGGCAGGCCGCTGGCGACGTCGAGCATGTCCAGATCCTGGAGGCGCTGATCGCGGGCGATGAGCCGGGCGCCCTCGCCGGGATGGCGCATCACCTGGAGCGCACCGCGCTGCGCGTGCTAACCGACTGCGCGCCGGAATACGTGCCCGTCGCGGTACCGCACGCGGTGGCCCTCGTCGAGCGCGAGCCGTCGGCTGCCTTTCGGCTGACCGGCACGCACTGACCGGGCACGGACTGACCGGCACGGACTGACCGGCCAGCTCAGCCGCCGAGGAACGGCTGGACTACGGCGAGGAAGTCGGCCGTTCTCTCGATCATCGTCCAGTGTCCGCAGCCGGCCAGGATATGCAGCCGCGAGTCGGGGAGGAGATCGAGTAGCTGGGCTGAGGAATCCCGCCACGGCACCACCCGGTCGTCGCGGCCGTGCACGATCAGGACCGGCGCGCTGATGGCAGCGAGTTCCGCGCCCGGCAGCGCGAGGTCGTCCACCCAGCGCTGCCGAGGCTCGGGGAACATCGCCGCCCAGGAGTTCCGGACCGGCGCATCGAGGCTTGCCCGGTAACGCAGCTCGACCAGCTCGTCGGTGATCAGGTCCCTGTTGTGCGCGAACAACCCGATGACCTGGCGCATCTGCTCTACCCCAGGGGTGTAGCCCCAGACGGCGTTCAGCCCGCCGGGCAGCGCCATCGCCACGCCCATCGACCCCATCAGCACGATCCGCCGGACTGCGCCCGGCCGGGCTGCCGCGATCGACAGCGCGATGGCGCCGCCCATCGAATTGCCGATGATGTCCACTGCGGCGACGTCGAGCGTGTCGAGCAGGGCGAGCGCGTGCTCAGTCCAGGCGGCGCGGCCGTAGGTGCGCTGCTCGCCGGTGGCCGTGCCGCCGAAGCCCAGCTGATCGGGCGCGATGACGCGGCGGCCGGCGGCGAGCGCCGGAATGACGGGACGCCAGTTCGCTGTGGCGGTCACGCCGGGCCCGGAGCCGTGCAGCAGCAGCACGGGCGGCCCAGGCCGCCCGTCCGGCCCAGCCGGCCCGTCCGGCGCTCCGGTGTCAATCACGTCGGTGGCAATACCGCCCACGTCGATCTGGCTGGGAGCGAGGGTCGGGACACTCATGGGGCGGGCACTCCGGCCTTCTTCGGCTGCAGCTGGGCCTGGCTGGAAACGCGCTTGACCGGGCCGAGCCACATGTCGATGGAACCGGCCTCCTCCGGATCGAACGTGCGTGGTGCCCACGCGGCGTCGTCTTCGATGCGGCGCACGCCGAAGGAGTACTCGTAGGTGAACCCCTCCGGGCCGAGGAAGTAAAGGAAGATCGCCGTGGACTGGGGATGCCGGCCTGGCCCCATCTCGATCTCCACGCCGTGCTCCAGCAGGAAGTGCCAGTTGCGGAACAGGTCGTCGATGGATCCCACCTGGAAGTTCATGTGGCACAGCCCCGGGCCGTCACCCTGGAAGACCGCGAGCTTGTGGTGCACAGGATCGATCCGCAGCAGGCAGGCCCGGTCGCCCAGCCAGTCCGAGACACGCGCGTTGAACCGGGTGCTCCAGAACCGGTATGCCTCATGCACATCGGGCGCGTCCAGGCACAGGTGACCGAATTCGGTGATACCCGACGACCGGGCAAGAACGAGCGGCCGGGCGACCGTCTCCTGCTGGCTGACAAGCTCCAGCCGGTTCCCGAACGGGTCGTCAAACGCGATGAACTCCCGGACCCGGCGGGACCGCGCCTCTGCTGCCGAGCCCCGCCGCACGGCCGTGCCGGAGCGCTCGAGCTCCGTCTCGGCGGCGGCCAGCGCGTCGGTGTCCGCGACACTGAAGCCGGACGCGATGACACCGGACGGCCCCTCGACAAGCGCGAGGCAGTGGTGGCGGTGGTCGGCACGCAGCTGGGCGACGCCGATCTCGGTGGGAGCGGCCAGTTCCAGCCCGACGATGCCGGTCGCGAAACGGACAGCAGCTTCCAGGTCAGCCACGCCAGAGCGCACATAGGCAATGTCGGTGAGCGTGATCATCGCGTCAGCTCAGGCGTAGACCGGGGCGACGTCGATGTAGATCTGCCAGTCGCGGACCAGGTCACCGTCATAGATCAGGATGTCGGCGTTCGGCGTAATCACGGTCTTGCCGTCCTTACGGAGGTACTCGACATCGATCTGGACGATGACCGTGTCCTCGAACTCCCAGACGTTCTTGATGTGGTGGGTCAGGCCGTCAATGGTGGAGAAGAAGCCAGCCACAGCCTCCTTCACGGCATCGCGACCGATCGCCGGATCCATGTTGGCGAAGCGGAACCTGGCGTCCGGGGTGAGGTGAGCGACGAACTTGTCGGGGTCAAAGGCATCGATATCGGCGAAGGCCTTCGCTACATCTCGGCTCATGGCGTGCTCCCGTCGTCGGCGGTTCGGGGGATGAGAACCTTCTAAACTGTATGCAGTTACGAGGGGATGCGCAACGGCCCGCTACCACAATCCGGGGCCAGCGGCCTACCGGAGCCGATCCGGCACTGCGACGCGGCGAGCGCACGGGTTGACAGCTGGTAGCGGGCAGTGCGAATACTGGATTGAAGCCCGCAATTTGCCAGTAAGCCGAGTGATCCTGGCGGCAGGACGATGCCTGTGTGAGTAGCGGTAACGGGAATCGGGCTGTCTGGCGACGCTGGAGGTGCGGTGGCTGAGGAGGTCCATCCGGTTTCCGGTGATTTCGCGGCTGGCGCGCAGGTGGCTGGCTACCGGCTGGGGGAGCAGGTCGGCTGGGGCGGCATGGCTGCTGTCTACCGCGCGTACGACATCCGGCTGGGCCGGTGGGTGGCATTGAAAATCCTCGCGCCTGAGATTGCCAGCGATGCCTCGTTCCGCCAGGGGTTTATCAGCGAGTCAAGAGCGGCCGCGGCTGTCGACCATCCGCACATCATCCCGGTCTTCGAGGCCGGGGAGGCCGGCGGAGTCCTTTTCATCGCGATGCGCTACGTCGGCGGGGGCGACGTCCGGATGCTGGTCCGCCGGCACGGCCCGCTGGATGCCGCGCGGGCCGGCAGCATCGTCGGCCAGGTCGCGTCTGCGCTTGATGCGGCGCACGCCGCTGCCCTGGTGCACCGTGACGTGAAGCCTGCCAACATGCTGCTCGCCGCTGCGGCGGGCGGCGGCTACCCCGATCACGTCTACCTTTCTGACTTCGGGCTCAGCAGGCAAGCGCTGTCAGCGGCCGGCCCGGCGCTATCCGGCCAGTTCGCCGGCACGCTGAACTACATGGCTCCCGAGCAGATCAAGGGCAGGCCGGTCGACGGCCGTGCTGACCTCTACGCGCTGGCTTGTGCCGCCTTCGAGATGCTCGCTGGCGAACCCCCGTTCAGGCGAGAAGAGGATCTTGGGCCGCTGGGCGTGCAGCTCGCCGTGCCTCCGCTGCTACTGACCTCGCTGCGCTCGGACTTGCCGCCAGCGATCGACCTGGTGCTGGCTCGGGCGATGGCCGACTCGCCAGATGATCGTTATGAGAGTTGCATCGAGTTCGCGGCGTCGCTGCTGCGGGCGTGCGGGCTCGAGTGGGGGGCGAGCGGGCAGCTGCTGGCTGGTTCGCCGGGAGTTGCCATGGCGCTGGCCGCGCCTTTGCTGACGGCCGGCCCGGCCGCAGCCAAGGACCTCGCGGATGCCCCCGCAGCCAAGGACCTCGCGGATGCCCCCGCGGCCAGGGACCTCGCGGATGCCCCGGCAGCCAACGGCCATGCGGCCGAGCCGGGCTGTTCCCCGGCTCAGCTATTACCGCCGCCGCCGCTGACGAGGACCGCGCGCGTGTCCGTCCGCGCCGGGCCGGCCGCGGTGGCACCGGGGCTGGCGGATCTGGGCATGGCAGCGGACAGGCCAGGCTGGCAAGGTCCGGTCATGGCCGCGGGCAGGCCCGCCTGGCCGCGGCCAGGCGGGCAAGGCCCGGGCTGGCAACGGCCGGGCCCGCCCGTGCCGCGCGGCCGGTCACGCGGGGGGTCACCCGTTATCGCGGTAGCCGTCTTCGTCGTCATCCTCGCCATCGCGGGCGCCGCCTTCCTGGCGTTGCGTGCTGGCGGCGCATCCCCTTCCCGGCATGCCGCCCGCGCTCTGCCATTCGTTGCGGCCGGCCCGAACGGGCACGCCCATCCCGGCAGCCGGGGGAGTGCTGGTGGCCAGGGCAGCCCGAGTGCTGCCAGCAACCCGCGCAGCCGCAGGAGGCCGGCCGCCTCCGCCGGGCCGGCCGCGACAGTCTCGGCGTACATCGCGGCGATCAACAGTCACCACTATGGGCGTGCATGGGAGCTCGGCGGGCGGAACAGCTCGGTGTCCTACCCGACCTTCGTGGAAGGGTTCGGAACCACGGCCAAGGACACGCTGATCATCCTGTCGGTCAGCGGCAACGTCGTGACCGCCGAGCTGGTTGCCCAGCAAACTGACGGCACCGTCAAGACCTACCGGGGCACCTACACAGTCGATGGCGGCGTTATCACCACGACGGATATCGACCAGATCAGCTGAGTTCCGCCGCTGGCCGCGGACATGGCTCAGTGCCGCGGTCCTCATCGATTGCGCGGGCGTGCCACGATGGCGGTTATGCGATATCTGGTCAGGGAAAAGGTTTTTTCCATCGGGGATGATTTCTGGGTTACTGACGCACGCGGCAACAAGGTCTTCCTGGTCGACGGAAAGGCCATGCGGCTCAGGGAGACCTTTGAGCTCAAGGACGCCTCGGGCGCAGTGGTGGCGACCGTCCGCAAGAGGCTGCTGGCCGCTCGCGACAGCATGGACATCGAACGGGACGGCACCGTGATCGCGACGGTGAAGAAGGCGCTCATCTCGCCGTTGCGCCATCGGTCGGTCGTCGAGCTGCGAGACGGCGGCGAGCTGGAGGCCGTCGGCAACGTGCTGGATAAGGAGTTCGAGATCCGTTCCGGCGGGACGGCCCTGGCGCAGATCTCCCGCTCATGGTTCCGGATGCGGGACACCTACGGCGTGGATGTGGCCCCGGACCAGGACGACGCGCTGATCCTGACCGTCGCGGTCTGCCTGGACCGGATCCACCACGAGGAGGAAGAGCGCAGGCCGCGATGAAATCCCGGCGGTGCTCGTTCGCCGGATTTACGGCTCCCGGATGGCGCCTGACGGCAAGATGCGCGCCGCCGTGGCGCCGAAGTCCTGCGCGGAGAGCCCGGCGATGAAGGCGACGGCACCGCCGCCGCGCACGGGCTGGCCCTGGCCGGTGAACTGCACGGGGTAGATGCGAGCGCGCTCGAACCGGCCGGCGGATGACAGCCGCACGTGCAGGATGACGCTCATGTCGAGGTCGCCGTCGGTGGAGAAGTCGCCGTAGCTGGCGAAATCCCCGAGACTGTAGGCGATGAGGTGCCCCTTGTAGAACTGCATGCCCCGCACGACGTGCGGGCCGCTGGCGATCACCAGGCTGGCGCCGGAGTCGATCGCCATGTGGGCGAACTCCTCGGGGTTACCCCGGTCCTCGCCGAGGAAGTATTCCTCCTGGCCGGTCACGTGGTCGTCACCCGAGCCCTCGGCGCCCGCGTGCATGTAGACGACGACAACTCTGGCCTGCCGACCGGCTCGCTTGATCAGTGCCCGGGCCGCGGGCAGATCCAGCAGGCTGGCGTCGTAGCTGTAGGGCGCGAACGCCACCAACGCCACCTTGATCCCGTTCGCCTTGACCAGGGTGATCTCGCCGGGCAGCCCGGTCTGGGCTAGGCCGGCCGCATGGATCGCCCGGACGGTCTGCGCCTGCCCGGCGGCGCCGAAGTCAAAGGAGTGATTGTTGGCGTCGTTCAGGATCGTGAACCCTGCGTCCTTGAAGTACCTCGCATACCGCGGCGGATCCCGGAAGGCGAAGCAGTCCTTGCGCGGACCCTTCAGCGAGCCGCATTTGCTGGTCGTCGCCGTCGTGAGCGTGCCCTCGAGGTTGCCGAAGACGATCTTGGCGTGCGAGTCGAGGACCGGCTTGACCGCATCGAGGTAGGCCGCCGGGTCCGGAGGCAGATCCGGCGTGTTCCCTAGCATCATGTCGCCCACCGCGGCGATGGTCACCGAGGCTGCCGAGCGGGTGACGGCACCAGTGCCCGTCCTCGTCCTCTTCTTCCCTGCCGCAGCCGGGCTCGCCGGGCTGTGCCCCGGCGAAACGCCCCCGAGCGTCGCGGCACCCCCGGCGGGACGAGCAGCCGGCGAACAGGCCGCCAGGCCAAGCGCGACCGCCAGGCCGAGGATGGCGCCAGGCCCCCTCGTCGCCCGGCGCGGCCCTAGCACTGCAGTCCGGAGCGCGGCGCTACCCCCTAGCCCGGTGGCGTCGCGACGATCCCAGATCGCTCGGCGCCGCATGCGGGTCAACCTATCGTGACCGTCTCTCGCGTGGGCGGACCTGGCCGGTGACCGCTGACCTGACCGGTGACCGCTGACCTGGCCGGTTGCGCGCTGGGTCACGCGAGCGTGTCCCGAGCTGATGCCTCCTGCAGAAGGAGCGCTGCTGCCTCCTGCTGGGTGAGCGCGCGGCCGGCCGTGATTTCGGCGTCCCACATCTCGCGTGCGATGGTCGCGAGGGCCGGAGCCAGGAACCGCTCGAGCATGGCCGCGTCGCGTTCTGACACCGGCAGGCCCGCCTGGTGCCTGACTCCTTCCGCGGCGCCGGCCAGCCGAGCCGCCCGCAGGCCGGCTGTGAGCTGCGCGGCTATTGCGGCGGACAGCTCCAGGGTGTTGGCCAGGAATTCGGTGTCGCGGGAGCTGACGACGTAGTCGATGGAGTCAGACAGCAAATCGTGGGCCTCCCGCGCACGGCCGGCGCGGAGGCTGGCCACGGCCAGCGCCTGCTGGTCGATGGCCACGCCCAGCACGTCGCCGTGCGCCCGGTCGAGCGCGAGCGCCTCCTGCAGTACCTCCGTGGCGCGGTCGATGTTGCCCACGGCACTTTCCACGTGGCCCAGGCTCGTGAGCGCGGGGGCGAGCCGGGTGCCGCCGCCGAGGCTGCGGGCGATCGCGATGCTGTCCTCCAGCAGGGATCTCGCGGTGTCCGGGTCGCCGAGATGACTATGGGTGATGCCAAGGCTGTTGAGTTCTCGTGCCATCCGGTCCCGGTCGCCGAGGTCACGCCAGATGGCCAGGCTGCGCTCAAAGACCGGGACAGCCATCTCGTTGCGGCCCTGCTGCTGCAGCAGCGCTCCGAGCCAGTGCGCCACGTGGCCGAGCGGTGCCCCGGCCTCATCGGAGGCCAGCTCGATCGCCTGCTGCAGCCACCGCTGCCCTTCGGCGGCGTGACCGTGCTGAAGCCAGAACAGTGCCAGCGCCTGGACCAGCCGCAAGCCGATCGCCACCCGGTCGCGGCCGGCTGAGTCTGCGTCCTTTGCCGTGCCTGCGTCTCTTGGCGTGCCTGCGCCTGCCTCCTGCGGTTCCAGCGCCCAGCTCAATGCGGCGCGCATGTTGTCATGCTCGGCCTCCAGCCGGTGCAGGGACGCCAGCCGCGCCGGGCCGCCCAGCTGGTCATTCGCCCGCTCGGCAAACGCCGCGTAGTACCCGGCATGCCGCCGCCGGGTGATATCCAGCTCACCGGCCTGCGCCAGGCGCTCGAGCGCAAACTCGCGGATCGTCTCCAGCATGCCCACCCGCGGCTCACCATCAAGATCATCCGTAACCGTGATCAAGCTGACGTCGAGCAATTCGGTGACCTGCTGCAATAGGTCGAACCCGGCTCCGGGACCGTGATCAGCCAAGGCCACCGTCGCGAACGCATCGAAGTCGCAGCCGCCGGCGAACACGCCTGCCCGCCGGAGGTCCTCCTGGAGGTCACCCGTCAGCAAGTCGTAGCTCCAGGCGATGGTATTCCGCAAGGTCTGCTGGCGCGATGGTCGGCTGACGTCCCCCGCGGCCAGGCCCAGGCTCTGCCCCAGCCGGGCCAGCAGAGCTCCCGGTGCCAGCATCCTGGCCCGCGATGCGGCCAGCTCGATGGCCAGCGGCAGCCCGTCCAGACGCCGGCAGATGGCCGCCACGTCCGCGGCGTTGCCGGGGGTGAGGGCGAAGCCCGGCCTGACCATGGCGGCCTGCTGGACGAACAGCTGCGCCGCGGCGCAGGCAGCCACCTCCTCGACGCCCGCCCCGGCGCCCGCCTCCCGAGGCACCTCCAGCGGCAGCACCGGCTGCTCATGCTCGCCCTGCAAGTGCAGCGGTCCCCGCGACGTTGCCAGTACCACCAGGCCCGGGGCAGCCGGCAGCAGCGTGGCCACCACGCCGGCAGCCCCGTCCAGCTGCTCAAGATTGTCCAGCACTAGCAGGGCATGACGGTCACTGAGATGCCCGGTCACCATCTCCGCGGCAGGCCGGTCGCCGACGACATCCAGGCCGTCCGCGAGCGCCTTCCACATCACCCCGGCATCACGCACCGCTGCCAGCGGGATGAAGAACACCCCGTGCGGGAACGCCGTGCCCAGCGATGACGCCACGGCAAGGGCCAGCCGCGTCTTGCCGACACCACCAGTGCCGGTCAGCGTCACCAGCCGAACGCCCGGCTGCCTGAGCACGGCGCCGAGCCGCTGCACCTCACCGTCCCGGCCGACCAGCGGCGTCACCGGCAGCGGGAGACTGGTCTGGGCGCCGAGACTTCGCAACGGCGGGAACCGCCGCTCGAGCCCGTCGGCGACCAGCTGGTAGATGCGCTCGGGCGCCTCGATGTCCTTCAGCCGGTGCCAGCCCAGGTCGTCCACGGACACGCCAGCGGTCAGCTGCGACTCCGCGAGCGCCCGCGTCGCGTCGGACAGCACCACCTGGCCGCCGTTCGCGGTGGCGGCGATCCGCGCGGCGCGATGCAGGTCCATGCCGATGTAGCCGTCCTCATGGCGGGTCAGCTCACCCGAATGCAGGCCCATCCGGACCCGGACAACGACTCCATCGGGCCAGTGGTGGCCGGCCAGCGCGCGCTGCGCCGCCACGCAGCAGCGCACCGCGTCGCCGGCTGACTCGAAGACGACGAAAAAACTGTCGCCCTCGGTCCCGAGTTCGTGACCATGGCAGGCACCGACAGCGCCGCGGATCATGGCACGCTGGGCGGACAGCGCCTCGGCATACCGATCGCCAAGGCGGCTCAGCAGTATCGTCGACCCCTCGATGTCGCTGAAGAGCATCGTCACGGTCCCCGTGGGGAGTTCCGGCATTCAACGATTATCACGCCCGCTGCGGCGCGCCGCTGCCTGTGCCCGCGCTGGGGGCACCTAGTGGCCGGCACCGACCCGCAGGCGCCGGTCCTGCATTTGCCGGCCCAGCGGCCAGTGCCGCTGCCTGCAGGAGTCCCGGAGGTGGCCTGGCGGGCCGGCCTTGACCTCAATCCGCTCGGCGCCGCCGGCGAGGATGACGTGGCCGGGCTCAGCTGCCTGCTCTGGCCTGGCGAGACCGGCCGGGGCCGAACGCCTCGGCGGGCACTGGCGACGGCACGGCGGTGGCCGCCGGCGCTGCACCGCGGCGACCTCCCGGCAGACCTTCCGGACCTGGCCGCTCGCGCTCCCTCCGGCGCAACCCTCGTCGTCTACCACTCCGCCGTCCTGGCGTAGGTGGACGAGCGGAAGCGGCGGGAGTTCGGCGCGGCCGTGCGCCGGCTCGGCGCCGTCTGGCTATCGAACGAAGCCCCCGGCGTGCTCCCCTGGCTCACGGTCCTGCCCGGCGGCCCGTCCTTCGTCCTGGTCCGGGACGGCACCCAGGTCCTGGCCCGCACTGACCCGCACGGGACCTGCACGGGACCTGGCTCGAATGGCTGTCCTGACGCCATCGCGGCGTCCATGACCGATTCCGTTAACACGGAAACTTAGGCGGGTTCTAACCCGTCTTTATTTCCGCCTTAACGGAACGCGCGCCACTGGGCGGCTGCCCGGGTCCGCTCTGACGGGTAAATGCCGGTTCGAAGGCCGGCCCGAACCTTAAATAACGGATTTTCGCGTGCTTATGTCAGGCGCCGCTCGGCCGCCCACTGGGTCAGCTGGTGCCGGGTCGAGAGCTGGAGCTTGCGTAGCACCGAGGAAACGTGACTCTCGACCGTCTTGATGGAGATGTAGAGTTCCCGCGCGATCTCCTTGTAGGTGTAGCCCCGGGCGATCAGGCGGAGAACCTCCCGCTCACGGGGCGTTAGCTGGTCGAGTTCAGGATCGAACGACGGGCGGTCGGCGCTGGCCGGGGAAAGGGCGGCGAAAGCGTCGAGGACGAACCCGGCCAGCCTGGGCGAGAAGACCGAGTCACCGACCGCAACCCGGCGCACCGCATCCACCAGCTCTGCACCGGAGATCGTCTTCGTCACGTAGCCGCGCGCGCCCGCCCGGATGACGGCAATCACGTCCTGGGGCGCATCGGAAGCAGACAGGGCGAGAAAACGCACCTGCGGGTGCGTGGCCTTCATCGCCGTGACCACGGCCTGGCCGCCGCCGCCGGGCAGGTGCACGTCGAGCAGGACGACATCGGGGAGAGACTCGGAGATCAGGGCGATCGCGGGCTCGACGTCGCCGGCCTCGCCCACCACCTCTACCTGGTCGCCGAGCTCTGACCGTACGCCCGTACGAAACAGGCCGTGATCGTCAACGATGAAGACCCGCGGCCTGCCGCCGTCCGGCGCGCGGGCACCTGGCGCGCTCACGCCCGGCTCTGCTGGCGTTCCCCGGCGCCGCGGGGCATCGTCAGGGACACCTCGGTGCCCTCACCCCGGACGGTGCGGACAGTCGCGGAACCGCCGCGGCGGCTCATCCGCGCGTGGACGGATTCGGCCAGCCCTTTCCGGTCAGCGGGCACCGCCTCCGGGTCGAAGCCACGGCCGCGGTCCCGCACGAACAACGACACCTCCATGGGCTCGACCTCGGCAAAGATCGAGACGACCTCGGCGCCGGACCACTTCACTGCATTGACCGTCGCCTCGCGCGCAGCCGCCAGCAGGGCGCTGAGATTATCGTCGAGTTCGCAGTCCCCGACGGTGACGGCCTCGACGGCCACGCCGTGCTGAGCCTCCACCTCCTGCTGGATGAGCCGCACCCCGGCGGCGACAGTCAGGCCCGTCTCGCCCATCGAGCCGGGGGCCACGCCGTCGAACAACCAGGAGCGCAGCTCGCGCTCCTGTGCCCGGGCCAGCTGGATGACCTGCTGGGGCTCGTCCGCGCGGCGCTGGATCAGGGCGAGTGTCTGCAGCACCGAGTCGTGCACCCGGGCGGCCATCTCGGCCCGCTCTTCCGCCCGGACCCGCGCCCGGCGCTCGACGACGAGGTCACGGGCGATGCGCAGCCACCAGGGGCCGAGTACCACCACGATCGCCGCAAGCACGAGTACCACCCCGCCCAGCGGTCGCAGCAAATCGCGGGGGTGCCCGGTCAGCAGGGCGAGCAGGCCGCCGCCCAGCAGCAGGCAGGTAGCCGACACGCGCGCCCCGATCCGGAATCGCCTGTTCTCGCCGGTCAGGCCTGGCAGCGGCCCGGCGAGGCGCCGGATCATCTGCTGCTCGTCCGCAGGGGCGTTTCTCCAGATCAGCACGAGGCCGGCCACGCTGATAGCCAACGGCCAGCCCAGCGTGGAGCCAAGCCAGCCGGCGCCAAGCACGGAGGCGATGATCAGCACCACGATGAGCAGCGCCGCGAGGCCGGCGGCGAGCGCAATGCCGCGCCCGTCGGTCTGTGCCCTGCTCGCGATGCTGGCGTCCGCGCCGTCAGCGGGCACCAGCAGCCAGGCAAGGACATAGGCCGCCGCCACGGTGCCGCCGCTCAGCAGCGTGGCCAGCACGAACACGATCCGCACGGCGGTAACGTCGAAGCCCGTCCGCGCCGCCAGGCCTGCTGCCACCCCGCCGACGAGGCGGTCATCCCGCCCGCGCCGCAGCGGCCCGCTGCTTCCAGGCCCTCGTCCCCACCGGCCGGGTCCCCACCGGTCGGGTCCGCTGCGCCGGAAGTGCCGATGGCCCGTCCGGCCGCCCGGCCAGCGTTCCGGCGACTCCACGTCGCCGCTGCCTGGCCAATCCCGCCAGGGACCGTCCGGCGGGCGGGCAGCACGCCAGTGCGACGCGGAGTCGGTTGGTTTCTCCACGTGTCTATCATCGCGCCATATCGCCCGCCCGGCTATCCGGGTAAACCCCGATCCCTGCCGGTGCGGCATCAGGGTCGGATCAGGGGTCTTCCCAATGGCGTGGCCGAGTTCGCGGGCGCCACGCTGGAGTCATGAACGCAACCACCGCGAATCCAGAAGCCAGCGACCACAGTGCTACCGATCAAGAAGCCAGCGACCAGGCCTGGCCGGAGCCGCTTTGCCGCCCCGCCCAGCATCGGATGCTGGCGGGAGTCGCCGCCGGCGTCGCCCGCTACCTCGGCGTCGACGTGACAGTCGTACGGATCGTCCTCGTCGTGCTTGCCTTCGTCGGCGGCGCCGGCGTGCCTATCTACCTCGCCGGCTGGCTGCTGATCCCCGAGGAGGGCGCCGAGCAGTCCATCGCCAGCGGATTCATCCAGTCCCTGCAAGACCGGTCGCACGGGCCAAGCTCGCACTGAACGGGTTCGCACGGAACCCGGTTCGCACGGAACTGACTCGCACGGAACTGACTCGCACTGAACTGGTTCGCACTGACCAACGGAGGTCGTATCAACATGTCAGCGCCGGGCAGGCGGTCATCGGCACCTGGATCGCCGCCCCACCACCGCGCCAGCTATGCCAATCCCGGCATGCTGGTCTCCGACGCCGAACGCGCCGAGGTCGCTGACCGCCTGTCGAAGCATTACAGCGACGGGCGGCTCGACCAGGCTGATTTCAACGAGCGCCTCGATCAGGCGATGAGCGCCAAAACCCAATCGGATCTGGTTGGCTTGTTCACCGACCTGCCGGACAGCGAGTCATCCGACGCGAGGTCCGAGCGCCACGGGCATCCGGAGCGGCACGGGCATCCGGAGCGGCACGAGCACCCAGTGCGGTACGGGTACCTCCAGCGGCACGGAGATCCGCTCCACCGCGTCCTGTTCCTCGCCCTCGTCATCGTGATCACCGCCGTCCTCGGACGAGCGCTGGTGCGGTCATACATCCCCTGGTTCCTGATCGGGCTCCTCGCGGTCCTCTGGTTGCGCTACGGCCCGTGGCAGCACCGCCGGCCCTAGGTAAACCAGTTCCCCCGTTCACCGGCGGATCGCGTCGGCCGCCAGCCGGGCAACGATGCGAGGGCCCGTCCCGCAGGACGGACCCTCGCTACCTACTTATCCCCGGGCGACCGGACCGGATGATTCTTATCCCTGGGCGACCGGACCGGATGAGCCGTTGCACCCATTTGGGGTGTGGCAGCCCTGTCAGCCCCGGCTTGCCGGCGGCCTACCGCGGCACGGCGCAGCGATTTTGTCATGCCGGAGCGGCGAGACGCCGGTTTCGGCCCTTACGCTGGGTCCGTGAGCGAATCGGACCACCCGCTGCCAAGCCTGGGGGCGATTATCCGCAAGCAGCGCGAACTGGCGGCGTTGCCGATGCGTCAGTTCGCGGCGGCGGTGGGGATCTCCAACCCCTACCTCTCGCAGATCGAGCGCGGCCTGCGCGCTCCGTCCGACGCCGTTCTCAACGCGATCGCGGAGTCGCTGAAGACGACGGCAGACTCTCTCTACGCGGAGGCGGGGTTCGTGCAGCCAGGCGACGACGCTTCCCCCGATGCCGGGGTGCTCGACGCGATCGAGGCGGCCGAGGAGCTGACGACCTCGCAGCGCCGGGCTCTCGCGGAGATCTACCGCGCGTTCGTCGATGCCAACGCCGTACGCCGGGCCCGCGGCTAACCCGGCGGCCGAGCGGCGGGCGATGTCGGTGAAGATGGCGGTCCAGGGGCCGCGCAGGGACTCATGGCCCATGAACAGCCCGAGGTGGCCTCCGGATGTCGTCACCTGGGTGATCTCCTTAGCTGGCGTCGACGCGAAATCGGCCAGGGCGAAGACTTGCGGTGGCGGGGTGATGTGATCCTTCGTGCCGGCCAGCAGGTAGAGCGGGCAGCGGATGTCGGCGAGGTCGACGCGCCGCCCGCCCGCCTCGAGTTCCCCTGAGACGAGTTCGTTGCGCATGAAGAGGTGCTCGACGATCCACAGGTAGAAAGTGCCAGGGATGGGCTGGGTGTGCTGGAACCAGTCCTCGAATTTCCGGTACCGCTCGGTGTACCCGGCGTCGCCGATGTGCGCGAGCAGCTGGAGCTGGCGGTCCGTTTCCGCCTCGGGCTGCATGAGCTTGAAGCCGGCGAGCAGGGCGGCACCGGGGAGGACGCCGCCGTTGGCGGCCACCAGCGCCCGGTAGAAATCCAGCTGCCCGGCCGGGGACAGCAGCCGGATCCAGTCGTGGATCAGGGGCTCGCCGGCGTGGAAGTCGACAGGCGCGCCGGCGATCGTCAGCGTGGTCACTGTCTCGGGGTGCAGGGCCGCGTAGATGACGGCGAGCCAGCCGCCCTGGCAGTCGCCGGCCAGGTTGACCCGGCCGCCCGCGTGCTCGACCGACTCGGCGATGACGTCGAGGTAGGCCTCCACGCTGGTGTCCTTCGTCGCCGCGGTCGCCGGACGCCAGTCCAGGGAGAACACCCGCGGGAGCCCGGCATCCAGGGCAGTCTGCAGCTGGGACTGCCCCGGCGCGTGGTCGACGATGCAGGAGTCGTGGCCCGCCTGCGGCGGCAGCAGCAGGAGCGGGTCTGCCCCCGCGCCGGCCGGCGTGCCCGGCGCGCTGAAGTCGCGCAGCCGCGCGATCGGCCACTCGGCGACGATCTCGTGCGGCGTCGTCCAGGTAGGGGGCCTGCGCCCGGCGACGGCCGCCGACCACTCCAGGATGTCGGCCGCGACGTCGAGTGGGGTGGCGGTGCGGGCGAGCAGCGCGCCGTAGTAGTCCGCGGCGCCGCGGACGAACGAGCCGTATATCTCGAAGAGGGACCCGAGGCCGGCGTCGACGATGCCGGGCGGGCAGGTTCCCGCGGACACCCGGGGACGGACCGTCGGCGGGGCCCCCGGTGTCATTATCGCGCCGTCCATCCCTGGTCCATCGGGATCGCGACCCCCGTGAACGACGCGCCGTCCGGTCCGACGAGGAAGGCCGCCATCGCGGCGACCTCCGCAGGCTCGATCAGCCGCTTGACCGCATGCGGGGCGAGGATGATCTCCTCGAGCACGCGGTCCGCTGGCAGGCCGTGCGCCGCGGCCTGCGCGGTGATCTGCGCTTCCACCAGTGGCGTCCGCACGTAGCCCGGGCACAGGGCGGTGGCGGTGATGCCCGCGGCGGCGCCCTCGAGGGCGAGCGTCTTCACCAGGCCGAGCACCCCGTGCTTGGCCGACACGTAGCCCGCCTTGAACGGCGAGGCGACCAGGGCGTGCGCGGACGCTACGGCAATGAACCGGCCGGAGCCGCTTTCGGCGAGCGCGGGCCAGGCGTACTTGGCCAGCAGGAACGGGCTCGTCAGCAGGATCGCGATGAGGGCGTCCCAGCGGTCCTCGGGGAAGTCGGCGATGGGCGAGACATGCTGGAATCCGGCGTTGGCAACGACGACGTCGAGCCGGCCGAAGCGCTCAAGTGCAGCATCGACAGCTGCCCGGTTGCCCTCGCGCGTCGTCAGGTCCGCCTTGAACGCGGTCCCGGGGCCACCCGCTGCCGGCTGCAGGTCGACGGCGAGGACGTCGATGCCGTCAGCTTCCAGCCGGGTCGCGATCGCCGCCCCGATGCCGCTGGCGGCCCCGGTCACGAGGGCCGTGCGCCTGTCCGCTGCCATGTCGTGTCCCTTCCTGTCCCGGCGGAGGGAGCTTGAAGCCGTCCGGCGGTTCCGCCGTCCGGCAGTCCGCGTCGGCTCAGCCGAGCAGGTCGCGCGCTGCCTTCGTGTAGGCGCCGCTGACGTCCTGGACGAACGCCGCGTACGTCGAGGCGAGCGCGGAGACCCAGTCGAGCTGGCTGGCCCCGGCCACCTTCTGCTCGAAGTCTACGAGGCTCTTGAGTGCCTTCTCGTAGGCATCGAGCGTGGTGAGCCCGGCGGCCTTGGAACTCTCGATGAGGCGCTCGTTAAGGTCGCGGATACGCTGAGCGGCCTCCTCGTAGGCGCCGAGGTCGACGCCGAAAGGGGCGTCAGTGGGGGGAGTGGTCTTGGTGGGCATGATGGTCTCCTTACGTCGTGGCGGCTTCAGGTCTGGGCGGGCCGGCCGGAGTATCTCCGAAGGGCACGTTATTTATATTAGCATGTACTCTGCTAATTCAGCTAAATAATGGTAGTGGGCTGCATCACAGCGTGGTGCAGCACGGGCGGCGCGGGCTGCGCCGCCGGGCGGCAGGGCGCCGCGGGCGCGAGGCCGCCCTACATATCGAGGCCGCCGTTGACGCCCCACACCTGGCCGGTGATGTACCCGGCGGCATCGGCGGCAAGGAAGTGGACGACGCGCGCGATCTCCTCCGGCTGGGCGAGACGGCCCATGGGGATCTGGGCCTTGATCTTCTCGAGTATTTTGTCCGGTACCCCCTGGAGCATCTCGGTGGCGACGAAGCCCGGCGTGACCGTGTTGACCGTGACGCCGATGCTGTGATCGCTGAGCTTGCCCGAGCGGGCGAGCTGGAACAGTGCCTCTCGTGCGAGGGTCTTCGTCAGGCCGAAGAGGCCCGACTTCGACGCCGCGTAGTTCGCCTGGCCGATGTTGCCGGTCTCCCCGATGACGGACGAGACATTGATGATGCGGCCGGTGCCCCGCTCGAGCATGTGCGCCAGCGCGGCCTGGGAGAGGTAGAAGGCGCCGGAGAGATTGACGGACAGGACCTTGTTCCAGTCGTCGTCGGTCATCTTGGCGACCGTCTTGTCGATCGTGATGCCCGCGTTGTTGACGAGAATGTCCAGCCGTCCGTGCTGCTCGATGACCTCGGCGACCGCGCGCCGGCAGTCGTCACCGGAGCCGACGTTGCCCCGGTGCAGCGTGACCTTCACGCCGTCGTCGGCGTGCGTGAAGCGGAATTCCTCGGCGAAGGCCTCTGCCCTGGTCACGTTGCCGGCATACCCGGCGGCGATCGCCGCGCCCTGGCGGGCCAGGCTCTGGGAGATCGCGGCGCCGATGCCCCGCGTGCCTCCCGTGACGAAGGCGACCCGGCCGGTGAGCTTGCCCTCGGGGTTCTGGGCCGGTAGTTGGGCGGCGATGGTGTCGGCGATGGTGTCGGTGGTGGTCATCTGCGTGCTCCTGTCCTGAAGCGTGGGAGGGGGTGGGGGAGGGGAGGGCGAGGAGGGGATGTGCCCGGACCGGGACGGTACCGGGCGGAAGGGCGCCGGAGTGGTGCGTCCCAGCCTGGTGCGGCGGCGTCAGGCTGCGGAGCGGCCTGCCATCCAGGCCGCGATGTCCGGCCAGATCTGGGTGCGGGCCTTCGACCCCGCCATCAGGCCGATGTGGCCGCCGGGGCGGTCAAGGTACGTGAGGTCGCCGGTCGTGACCATGTCGAGGAAGGGCAGCAAGAGTGCGGCATCCGCCAGGGGGGCGGCATCCGCCGGAGGTGCAGACCTGGCCTGGAGGCGGCCTTCGAGTTCCTCGATGAACTGCAGCATCCGCTCGAGCTTGTCCGCCGTGCGCGAGCTGGCGGCCCAGGTCCGTGACGTCCGCACGGCCAGCCACCCGCAGTGCCCGTACCCCGCGGTCGATGCCGCCGTTCGCGAGCCGGGCCAGTGCCATCGCGTTCGATGCGGACGTCGCGAGCAGCTCGCCGAAGGCGTTGCTCCCGACGAGGGACTCCAGCGCCGAGGCGGCGCGCGTCTCGGCCCCGACGTAGAGCCGGTGAACCTGGGCCAGCGGGCCCCGCTCGTCAGTCATCGCCGGTGGCCCGCTCGAAGATCGCGGCGATGCCCTGGCCGCCGCCGATGCACATGGTGACGAGCCCGTAGCGCCCGCTGGTGCGGGCGAGCTCGTAGAGCACCTTCACGGTGAGGATCGCCCCGGTCGCGCCGATCGGGTGGCCAAGCCCCACTCCGCTGCCGTTCGGGTTCGTCTTCTCCGCTGGCAGTCCGAGGTCGCGGGCTACGGCCAGTGCCTGGGCGGCGAAGGCCTCGTTGACCTCGAACACGTCGATGTCGGATAGCGCGAGCCCGGCCTTGGCGAGGACCGATTGCACGGCCGGAACCGGCCCGATGCCCATGTACCGCGGCTCGACGCCGACATGGCTGTAGGCGACCAGGCGGCCAAGCGGCGTCAGGCCCCTCGCCCGTGCCGTGGCGCCGTCGGCGAGGACCACCGCGGCGGCAGCGTCGTTGACGCCCGAGGCGTTGCCCGCGGTCACGGTGCCCTCCTCGGCGAACGCGGGGCGCAGCCTGGCGAGATCCGCGAGCGTGATGCCCGCGCGCACGTGCTCGTCCTGCGCGAAAATCGTCGTGCCCTTGCGGCCCTTGATCTCTATCGGCAGGATCTGGTCGGTGAAACGGCCGCCGGAGATCGCCGCCGCCGCGCGGTGGTGGCTCTGCATCGCGAGGGCGTCCTGATCCTCGCGCGAGATTGACCACTTCTCGGCGATATTCTCCGCGGTGACGCCCATATGGCAGTCATCGAATGGGTCGGTCAGCGCGGCGGTCATGGCGTCGATGACGCCGCCGTCGCCCATCCGCTGGCCCCAGCGCATCCCGGGCAGCCAGTACTGCGCCCGGCTCATGGACTCGGCACCGCCGGCCACGGCGACGTCCGCCTCACCGAGCGCGATCGTCTGCGCGGCGGAGATGATCGCCTGCAGCCCGCTGCCGCACAGCCGGTTCACCGTGAGGGCGGGGGTCTCCACCGGCAGCCCGGCGTTGATGGCCGCGGCGCGCGCCAGGTACATGTCGCGCTGCTCGGTGTGGATGACCTGGCCGAAGACGACGTGTCCGACGTCACTAGCGTCGACACCGGACCTGGCGACCGCCTCGCGGGTCACCTGCGCCGCAAGGTCGGCGGGCGGGACGTCCTTGAGACCTCCGCCGTACTTGCCGATGGCGGTCCGGACGCCGGCGAGGACGACGACCTCGCGGGGCCGAGCGGGCGCGGTGGGGGACTGGACTGACATGCGTGCCTCCTGGATTGGCTCCACTCTCCGGCGGCGACCATGTCTTCACTAGGGTCCAAAGTCCCGACGCCAGTACGCAGTAGTCAGGGCTGGCCGTTCAATGCGGCGGAATGTTCGCGTGGGGCTGGTGACCAAGGACGCCTGCCGGGCGGGGGCTCGCAGCGCGCCGGCGGGCAATGCGGCGGCCGCTGCGCCATTGTGTCCTGGAGATTGTTGTGCACACGACCTGGTGGCACTTTCGCCAGCGGCCCTCGCGCTCAGCTTTGACCACAGGAGAACGCATGACCCAGCCACGCACCCTGCTGATGATCCGGCACGGCGAGAAACCCGACCACGGTGCCCAGGGCGTCGATGCCAAGGGCGACGCCAATCCGGATGGGCTCATTCCGCGAGGTTGGGAACGGGCGGGCGCGCTCGTCACGCTCTTCGCGCCGAACGCCGTGACGCTGAGTTCCACGCTGCCCTCGCCGGGCGCCCTTGTCACCCCCAAGTACTCCGATCCGGTGCACCGACCCGACCTCACGCTGCTGCCCCTGTCGCAGCGGCTTGGCCTGACGCTGCTGTCCGAGTACCCCGTCGACGCCCGTCCAGCGAAGATCGTGAAGTCATTGCTCGCGATCCAGGCTGAGGTCGTGCTCATCTGCTGGGAACA
>PMSW01000041.1 GCA_003168215.1 Actinomycetota bacterium | reverse complement strand
AGGCCGACCAGGAGCTTGACCAAGAGCACGCGGCAGGCTTCGCCGGCCAGCAGCTCGACCAGGAGACCGAGGACCTACTCGAGGCACTGCGAGACGTGGTCGACCCCGAGCTCGGCGTCAATGTCGTCGATCTCGGGCTGATCTACGGCGTGACGCTCGGCGACGACCGGGTCGCGACCATCGACATGACGCTGACGAGCGCGGCCTGCCCGCTGACCGACGTCATCGAGGACCAGACCAGGGTGGCTCTCGAGGGCCTGGTCAACGATTTCCGGATCAACTGGGTCTGGCTGCCGCCGTGGGGCCCCGACAAGATCACGGAGGATGGCCGCGAGCAGCTCAGGGCGCTGGGCTTCAACGTCTGACACCCGGGCTGGCTCCGGGGGCCTGGTGCCCTAGCCTGGGACGGTGCCCGGGCCGCAGGAACAGAGACTGTCGCTGACCGAGTGGCTCGTGCTGTGCCTGGTCGGCGAGGAGCCCACGCACGGCTTCGCCGTAGCCAGGCTGGTTGGCACTGGCGGCAGCATGGGGGAGGTGTGGCGAGTGCCCAAACCTGTCGTCTACCGGGTGCTGCAGCGGCTGGAGCAGCTGGGGCTGCTCCAGGCGGCCGGCGAGCAGCCGACCAGCCGGGGCCCGGTCCGCTCCGTTGTCGCCGTCACGCCCGCTGGGCGCGCGGCCGGCGCGGCGTGGCTGGCGCGGCCAGTGGCGCACGCCAGGGACGTGCGGTCAGAGCTGCTGGTGAAGCTGGCTCTGCTCGACCGTGCCGGGGACTCCTCCGCTCCGCTGCTTGACGCTCAGCGCCAGCAGCTTCTCCCCATCGCGGCCGCGCTGCACGACCGGCTTGCCGAGGCAGACGGGTTCGAGCGCACCCTGGCGCTGTGGCGCTACGAAACGGTCTCCGCGACGCTGCGGTTCCTGGACGCCGCAAAGCCAGCCACCGTTAGCTGACCCGCAACGCCCGGCTGACCCCGCAACGCCCGGCTGACCCGCAACGCCCGGGCTGACCGGCCGCGGCTAGCTGCCTGGCCCCCTTGTGCCTGGCAGGCCTTTGTAGTCTCATGGGGACTACTGGATGGCCGCAGCTACGCCACGCCCCAGCCGGGGCGGCAGGCGCCGCTGCGCGTCTGCACGCCGAGGTGCGAAAACGGGAGATGAGTATCCATGACAGTGACACTGGACCGGAACGTCGAAGAGTTCATCGGCGCCCCGCGTCAGCTGTTCATCAACGGGCAGTGGACNNTCATCTGGCGGATCGGCGACCTCATCCTGCAGCACGTCGACGAGCTCGCCCAGCTCGAGTCGCTGGACAACGGCAAGCCGTTCGCGGTCGCGCAGGCCGCTGATGTGCCGCTGGCCGCGGACCTGTTCCACTACATGGCCGGCTGGGCCACCAAGATCGAGGGCAACACGATCAACATCTCGGTGCCGTACATGCCGGGCGCCAACTTCCACTCCTACACGCTGCGCGAGCCGCTCGGCGTGGTCGGGCAGATCATCCCGTGGAACTTCCCGCTGCTGATGGCCGCGTGGAAGCTCGGGCCGGCGCTGGCGACAGGTAACTGCGTAGTGCTCAAGCCGGCCGAGCAGACCCCGCTGACCGCGCTGCGGCTGGCGGAGCTCATCGCCGAGGCCGGCGTGCCCGACGGCGTGGTGAACGTGGTGCCCGGCTACGGCGAGACGGCCGGCGCGGCGCTGGCCATGCACAACGGCGTGGACAAGGTCGCATTCACCGGCTCCACCGAGGTCGGCAAGCTGATCGTCGCGGCGGCCGGCGCGAGCAACCTGAAGAAGCTGACCCNNGCCAACGCGATCTTCTTCAACCACGGCCAGTGCTGCGTGGCCGGCTCGCGGCTGTTCGTCCAGGAGAGCCGCTTCGATGAGGTGGTCGACGGCGTCGCCGAGATCGCCAAGTCGATCAAGATGGGAGCGGGGATGGACCCGGGCACGCAGATGGGCCCGCTGGTTTCCGACGAGCAATTCCAGCGCGTCTCCGGCTTCCTGGACTCCGGCAAGGCAGAAGGTGCCACTGCCCTGGCCGGCGGCGGCCGGTTCGGCGACCGCGGCTACTTCATCGAGCCCACCGTGCTCACCAACACCAGCCCGGATATGAAGGTCGTCCGCGAGGAGATCTTCGGGCCGGTGCTGGTCGCCGCTCCGTTCACTGACCTGGATGAGATCGCCGCTGTGGCCAACGATTCGGAGTACGGCCTCGGCGCTGGCATCTGGACCAAGGATATTTCCAAGGCCCATGCCCTGGCGAAGAAGCTCAGGGCCGGCACCGTCTGGATCAACTGCTACAACGTGTTCGACGCATCGCTGCCGTTCGGTGGTTACAAGCAGTCCGGCTGGGGCCGCGAGATGGGCCACGAAGTCCTCAACAACTACACCGAGCTCAAGGCCGTCACCACCCAGCTTTGAGTCGGCGCCGCGGACATTCACGCCGGCCAGGGCTGATCGGTCGCGCCGGGCGCGCCGGGTGGGCTAGCCTGGGTCTGTCATGATGCGCGCGCTGCTCCTTCGCTGCCGCGGCGAGGCCCGGTAACCAGTCCGGTCGGCCCCTCGCCGCGGGCTGCTCCGCTGCGCCGACCGAACTCCCCGCCGGTCAATGATCTCAGGAGCAGCAACGTTATGAGCAATCCCGCCAGCCAGCGTCCGTCTGGCATGCCATGCCACCGGTACCGGCCGTTCCCCGCTATCGACCTGCCCGACCGGCAGTGGCCGTCGCGGACCATCACCGCCGCGCCGCGGTGGCTTTCGACCGATCTCCGCGACGGCAACCAGGCGCTGATCGACCCGATGAACGCCGCCAGGAAGCACGCGATGTTCGACCTCCTGGTCCGGATGGGCTACAAGGAGATAGAGGTCGGCTTCCCCGCGGCGAGCCTGACCGACTTCGACTTCATCCGCAGCCTGATCGAGGGCGGCTCGGTACCGGACGACGTCCGCATCTCGGTGCTGACCCAGGCACGCGAGGAACTGATCGAGCGCACCGTGGCGTCGCTGGCCGGCGCGCGGCAGGCGACGGTGCACCTGTACAACGCGGCCGCGCCGATGTTCCGCCGGGTGGTATTCGGCTGGGACGGCGACGGGCGCGCCGAATGCAAGGCCGTGGCCGTCGAGGGCACCCGCGCGGTGATCAAGTTCGCCGAGAGCTACCTGCCCGGCACCGACTTCGGCTACGAGTACTCGCCGGAGATCTTCATGGACACCGAGCTCGATTTCTCGCTGGAGATCTGCGAGGCGGTGATGGACGTCTGGCAGCCGGCCGCGGACCGCGAGATCGTGCTGAACCTGCCCTGCACGGTCGAGCGGTCAACGCCGAATGTCTACGCCGACCAGATCGAGTGGATGAGCAGGCATTTCAGCAGGCGCGAGCACATCGCGCTGTCGGTGCACACGCACAACGACCGCGGTACCGCGACCGCGGACGCCGAGCTCGCGGTACTGGCCGGCGCGCAGCGCATCGAGGGCTGCCTGTTCGGCAACGGCGAGCGCTCGGGCAACGTCGACCTGGTGACGCTCGGCCTGAATCTCTACAGCCAGGGCATCGACCCGATGATCGACTTCAGCGACATCGACGAGATCCGGCGTACCGCCGAGTACTGCAACCGGATCGGCGTGCATGAGCGCCATCCCTACGCGGGCGACTTGGTCTACACGTCGTTCTCCGGCTCGCACCAGGACGCGATCAAGAAGGGTTTCGACGACCTGGAGCGGGCGGCCGGCGAGGCCGGCCAGGCCGTCAGCGAGATGCCGTGGGCCATGCCGTACCTGCCGATCGACCCCAAGGACGTCGGCCGCTCCTACGAGGCGGTCATCCGGGTCAACTCGCAGTCAGGCAAGGGCGGCGTCGCCTACATCATGAAGGCCGACCACAACCTGGACCTGCCGCGCCGGCTGCAGATCGAGTTCAGCCACGTCATCCAGCGGCACACCGATGGCGAGGGCGGCGAGGTGGACGCCGCGCAGATGTGGCAGATCTTCGCTGCGGAGTACCTCGAGGCAGGCGCATTCGAGCTAGTCGAGTTCGCGTCGGAGGGCAAGGACGGCACGGAGCGGATCAGCACCACGGTGCGCGCGTTCGGTACCGAGCACACTCTTAACGGCATGGGCAACGGGCCCATCGCGGCGTTCTGCGAGGCCCTGTCCGCCATCGACATGGGCCTCGGCGGGGTGAGCGTCCGGGTGCTCGACTACGCCGAGCACGCACTGACCGCGGGCCGCGACGCGGAGGCGGCGGCCTACCTGGAGATCGAGGTCGGCGACCGCGTGCTGTGGGGCGTCGGCATCAGCGAGTCGATCGTGCAGGCTTCGCTGCGCGGCGTGATCAGCGCGCTCAACCGGGTCGCGCGTGACCGGGGCAGCGCGTAAGCGAGTCGCCGGCGCCAGGCCACGCTGACGGCGCCAGGCCACGCTGACGGCGCCAGGCCACGCTGACGGCGTCAGGCTAGCTCCGGCGCGAAGTCCTGCTCCGGGTTATACCGGCCTTCCAGCGCGGCCACGTTCATCGCCACCCGCCGGGCCAGTGCCAGCTGGCCGGCCGCCACGCGGCCGTCCTCGCCTCGCCACGCGGCAAGAGCCGGATCAACTAGCGCCCGGCCGAAGGAGAAAGTGAACGGCCAGATGCGCGGCATCTGCTGCAAGGCGGCGAGGTTCTCGGTGGCTCGCGCCGGCCGCTGGCCGCCAGAGAGGAAGGCGACGCCCGCGAGGGCAGCGGGCAGCGCGCCAAGGACGGCGGCGGTGGCGACCGCCACCTGGCCGGCCGTTGCATGCCCTGCTGAGGCGCTGCCCGGCAGCACCATGTTCGGCTTCAGCACTATGCCGCCGAAGTCGACGCCGTAGTCCTGCAGTTCGCTGGTCACCTGCAGGAGCACAAGTGAGGTCACCACCTCGCACTGGCTGAGCGAGTGATCACCTTCCATCAGCACCTCGGGCTCGACAATCGGCACTAGCCCCGCTTTCTGGCAGGCGGAGGCGTAGCGAGCTAGCGCCTGCGCATTCGCCCGGATGGCGATGGCCGAAGGCGAGCCCGGGCCGATACGGAAGACGGCCCGCCATTTGGCGAACATTGCGCCGGCGCCGGCGTAGCGCCGCAGTCTGGGTGCCAGACCATCCAGGCCCTCGGTGACGGTCTCGCCCGTGGTCCCCGCCAGCGGCCGGGTGCCGGTGTCTGCCTTGATCCCCGGCAGCATGCCAAGTTCGCGGATCGCCACCGGGAAAGGCCTGCCGTCGGACACCCGCTGGCCGAGCGTCTCCGCGCAGAGGATGACGCCGCTGATGCCCTGGCTGAGGCCTGGCGTTGTCACGAGCATCTCGCGGTACGCGTGCCGGTTATGCCCGGTCGGCGGCACGCCGGCCTTCGCCAGCCGGGCCGACATCGTCGGGATGCTCTCGTCGGCGGCGAGGATGCCCTTGCCTGGCGCTACCAGGGCGGCTGCGGTCGCGGCTAGCGGGTTCATCTGCTCCGACTCCCTCCTGTCGCGGGGTCGCGGACAGCTCCGACGCTAGGTGCCCGATCCTCCCGCCGCCTCCCCCCGGCGGGTGGATTGACCGGGGGAGAGAGCCGCGGGACAACGGCGGAATGACCCGGGGGGAGCGGCGGAATCGCCCTGGGGAGAAGCCGCGGAATCGCCGGGAGGCCGGTATCCCGGATGCGTACCCGGCGCGCCGGCAGTCTCCGGCGGCCCAGTTCACCCCTGGTCTCCCCGTTCAGAGGGAGGTGGCCTGGCCGGTGCCGCCCTAGGCTGGCACTTCATCGCCTCAGGCGACGGCCAGGGCGGAGGGGGTCATGACCATCCCCGACAAGGACATCCGGTTGCGCCGCAGCGATGCTGCTCCCGCCGGGCACCATCGCCCGGTCATGCTCGCCATCGCCGGTGACAGCGCGGCGGGCAAGACGACGCTCGCCCGCGGGCTCGCCGAGGCGCTCGGCCCGGACCGGGCCACGGCCATCTGCGTGGATGACTATCACCGTTACGACAGGGAAGAACGCCGCGGCGTCCCGTTCACGGTGCTCCACCCGGACTGCAACTACATCGACGTGATGGAGCAGCATCTTCAGCTGCTGGCCATGGGCAGGCCGATCCTGAAGCCGGTCTACGATCACTCGACGGGCAGGCTTGCCCGCCCGGTGCTGGTGGAACCTCGTGATTTCGTGCTCGTCGAGGGGCTGCTGCCACTGCACACCAAGCTGGCCCGGGCGTGCTTCGACATCACCGTCTACCTCGATCCGCCGGAGGACGTGCGGAAGGGATGGAAGCTGCGGCGCGACTGCGCGGAACGCGGCTACAGCGAGGCCGAGGTGCTGGCCGAGCTGGCCAGGCGGGAACCGGAATCGGCCGCGTTCATCCACCCGCAGCGCCAGTGGGCTGACATCTCCATCCGGTTCGCCCCGGTGGCCAGCCGGGCCGATCCCTCCGGCACCCCGCTGTCAGCGGAGATACTGCTCAGGCCGACGATCCAGCATCCCAGCTGGTCGCATGTACTGACCGACGACGACAGGCGCACCGCCCACCTCAAGCTGATCAGGGACAGCGATGGCCGCCCGGTGGACGCCCTGCATATTCACGGGTACGTGCCGCGCGAGGATTCCAGGATTATCGAGAAGGCAATCTGGGCGCAGCTGTCCCTCGACCATGGCAAGGCACTGCCCGACACCCTCGGCATCGTCGGGGCGGGCCGCAGTGAGCCCCTCGCGATTGCGCAGCTTCTCCTGCTGTGGCATTTGCTCGAGGCACAGGCGTGATCCGGGCCGGCCAGGATGGGTATCTTTCCCGACATGGACGGCCAGCCGCCCGGCCCGCTGAAGCTGGTGATCATCGATGATCACCAGATGGTGCTCGACGGCCTGAAGGCCATGCTGCAGCCCTATCGCGAGCAGGTGGAGGTTGTCGGCGAGTCCAGCGACGCACGGGAGGCCGTGCGGCTCGTGGCCAGGCTGACCCCTGACCTGGTGCTGCTCGACATCCGCCTCCGGGGCAGCAGCGGCCTCGATCTGTGCGCGGAGATTGTCCGGCACCAGCCGGAATGCAAGATCGTCTTCCTCACGGTGTACGACGACGAGCAGTACCTGTACCAGGCGCTCAGGGTGGGCGCCGCGGGCTTCCTGCTGAAGCGGATCCGCGGCGCGGAACTCGTCGACTACCTGTGCCGCATTGCCGACGGCGAGGTCCTCATCGACCCGGCACTGGCCGGGCGGGTGGCACTGTCCGCCGCGAGGCTGCGCAGCGGCGAGTTCTGGCCCGGCGCGCATCTCGGGCTGACCCAGCGCGAGAGCGAGGTGCTCTCACTGCTCGTGGCCGGCCTGACCAACCGGGCGATCGCGGCCAAGCTCGTGGTCAGCGAGGAGACGGTGAAGACGCATTCGCGCGGGATCTACCGCAAGCTCAGCGTGCAGGACCGGACGGCCGCCGTTGCGCTGGCGCTGCGCGAGGGGGTCTTCCATTGACCAGGGCACGGATCACCGGCGCGGATGCCGAGCGTGAGGTCGAGCTCCTCTCGCGGGTGATCGAGACGATCTCGGCCGGCCTTGAGCTCGACGTCATCCTGCAGGGAACGGCAAAGCTGGTCACGGAGACGACCGACACCGATGTGTGCTTCGTGCATTTGCTCGACGAGCAGGGACGAATGCTCCAGCTGCGCGGTGCGACGCCGCCCTTCGATGGACTGGCCGGGAAGATCGAGCTGGGAATCGGGGAGGGCGTTTCCGGCTGGGTGGCCGCGCACGGTCAGCCAGCGGTCATCGTGGACGACAAGACAGCCGATCCCCGCTACCGCTATATCCCGGCATTGCGCGGCGAGGAGTTCACGTCCATGGTGTCGGTCCCGATCGTGACGCCGCTCGGGCATCTGGTGGGCGTGCTGAACGTGCACACCAGGCTTCGCCGCGAGTTCGCCGCAGCGGACGTCGACCTGCTCCGGTCGGTGGCCGGGCTGGTCGCCGGGGCGATCGAGAACGCCAGGCTGCACCAGCGGCTAGCAGACCGGGAAGCGGCGCTTGAGGCGTTCGCCGAGCAGATGGTGCAGTGGCAGGAGCACGAGAGCCGGCGGCTGGCCGGCGAGATCCACGACGGCATCAGCCAGCGGATCGTCAGCCTGTTCTTCCATCTGTCCGCTGCCGCTGACGCGATTCCCGGCGACCCGGCAGTGGCAGCGGAGCAGGTGGCCCGGGCACAGGACCTGGCCGGCGCCGCACTCGACGAGACGCGCTCGGCGATCGCGGGACTGCGCCCGCCGGTGCTTGACGACCTCGGCCTCGTCGCCAGCCTGGAGAGCCTGGGATATTCGTTCCCGCAGTTCGATGTGCAGGTCGAGGCGGCACAGTCCAGGCTGCCCGAGCACCTGGAGACTGCCCTGTACCGGACCGCCCAGGAAGCGCTGCAGAACGTGGCCAAGCACGCATCGGCCAAGTCGGCCAGGATCCGGCTGTCGGTGGCCGCGGACCGGGTCCTGCTCGAGATCAGTGACGACGGCGACGGGTTCGACGTGACTGCGGCCGTTCGCAGCACCGGGCCGGCCGCGCCCACCGGGTTCGGCCTGCCCGGCATGCGGGAGCGGGCCGAGCTGCTCGGCGGGCGGCTCACGCTCTCCAGCGTGCCGGGCCGCGGCACCACCGTGCGGCTGGCCCTGCCGCTCAGCCCGTCAGCTCAGTAGCCAGCGAGGGCACAGCCGGCCGGAGCGCTGCTGGCGGGAGCGCGGCCGACGGGGGAGCGGCCGGCCCGGGGGCGGCCGACGGGGGAGCCGCTGGCCCGGTGCTGCGAACGGCCGACGGAGGGGTTGCCACCGGCGGCGTTGCCAGGGTGTCGCTGAAGACGCGGCTGCCCCGCACGTCCGTGGCGGTCAGCCGGATGAGATCGTCCCGGCCGATCGGGCCGGCGCCGGCCACGATCCTGCGTGCCTGCCGGAGCCGGAGCCGGTCGATCGCATTCCGCATGCTCCTGGCGTTGGCGAAGCGCGGCTGGCTCATGCGCAGCCCGATGTACTCGCGGAACGCGTCCCGCGCCGCGGGCGCGAGCAGGTACTGCTCGCGCGCCAGCATGAGCTCGGCGATCTGCATCAGCTCATCGAGGCTGAAGTCAGGAAAGTCGATATGGTGCCCGATCCGTGACGCCATGCCGGGGTTGGACTGGAAGAACACGTCCATCCGGGACCGGTAACCGGCCAGGATCACCACGAGATCATCGCGGTGCGCCTCCATGAACTGCAGCAGGATCTCGATGGCCTCCTGGCCGTAATCGCGCTCGTTGTCCGGCCGGTAGAGGTAATACGCCTCGTCGATGAGCAGGACGCCACCCAGGGCTCGTTTCAGCACTTCCTTGGTCTTCGGTGCGGTATGACCGACGTACTGGCCGACAAGATCATCCCTGGTCACGCTGACGAGCTGGCCTTTTCTCAGGTAGCCGAGCTCGCGCAGCAGCTCGCCCATTCGCGCGGCCAGGGTGGTCTTGCCCGTGCCGGGGCTGCCGGTGAAGCACATGTGCAGGCTCGGCCGGGAGGCGGACAGGCCGAAGCGGCCGCGGAGGTTGTCCACCAGCAGCAGCGCGCCGATCTCCCGCACCCGGTCCTTGACCGGGGCGAGGCCGATGAACTCCCGGTCGAGTTCGCCGAGGATCCTGGCGATCAGCCGGGCCTGGCGGTCGTCGGCCAGCTGCAGGGTTGTCCCGGGGGGAAGCGGCGCGTCGTGCTCGCTGGCCTCCGGCCCGGTGCCCGCATCGGGTCCGTCCGCCGGGGGGCCGCTCGTGCTGGCGCCAGCCGCCGGTGCTGGTGCTGACCCTGGGCCTGGCGCTGGGCCTGGGCCTGGCGCTGGTGCTGACGCTGACCCTGGGCCTGGGCCTGGCCTGGGCATGGCGAAACCGTGCTGCGCACTGGCGGCCGGGGTGCTCATCAGCTGCCGCGCTGCCCGTTCGAGCCGCCCCGTGAGCCAGCCGGCCGATCGGTGGCGTAGGAGTGCAGGCTGTACCTGATCCGCCGGTCCGCCATCTCCTGCCGGTCCAGGCGGAAGCCCGGCTCATGAGCCGGGCGGCTGACGATGAAGCTGAGCGCGGTGGTCTGACGACCCAGCGCAGCGTCATACGCCGAGACCTTGATGTAGTGATCCGGATACGCCGCCCGGCACGCGGTCACCTCGTGCAGCCCGGCGGACGCGTCGCCGATCTCGAACATCGGCAGGCCCCACATCTCCCAGAGCACGTTGCGCGGGTGCGGGTCGTCGGTGAATTCGACTGCGACTGCCCAGCCCTGGTCGATGGCGTACTGGATCTGGGCGCTGATCTCGTCGTCGCTGAAATCGGGCAGGTAAGAGAACGTGCCCTGGGTGATGCGCATGAAAGCCTCCTTGGCGGGCGCCTGGCCGGGTGGTGCCGTCAGGCCGTCGGCGTGGCCACGACGTCGGGGGTGTCCGTCGATTCGTAGTTGAAGCTGATGTCCCCCCAGGTATCGAGCGCGGCCTGTAGCTCGCGGCATTGCTTCGCCGCCTGGGCGAGAATGTCCTCGCCTTCTGCGGCGAAGTCCTTTCCCTCGTTGCGGGCCTTGATCATGGCTTCGGTGGCCACCCGGTTGGCGGTGGCTCCGGCGGCGATGCCCATCGGGTGGCCGATGGTGCCGCCGCCGAACTGCAGGATGACGTCCTCGCCCAGGTAGTCGATGAGCTGGTGCATCTGGCCCGCGTGGATTCCCCCGGACGCGACGGGCATGACGGCGGGCATGGATCCCCAGTCCTGCTCGAAGTACATGCCATGGCTGAGATCGCGCGGGGTCAGCGACTCGCGCAGCGTGTCGTAATAGCCGCGCACCATGGCCGGGTCGCCTTCCAGCTTTCCCACCACGGTCCCGGCGTGGATGTGATCGACGCCGATCAGGCGGCACCACTTCGCGATGACACGGAAGCTGACGCCGTGCGACTTCTGCCGCGTGTAGGTGCCGTGGCCGGCGCGGTGCAGGTGCAGCAGCACGCCATTGGCGCGCGCCCAGTTGGACATGGAGTGCAGCGCCGTGTAGCCGACGGTCAGGTCGACCATGACGACGATGCTGCCGAGTTCCTTGGCGAATTCGGCGCGCTCGTACATTTCCTCCATCGAGGCAGCGGTCACGTTGAGGTAGTGGCCCTTGATCTCGCCGGTCTGCTGCATGGCGCGGTTCACCCCCTCCATCGCGAAGAGGTAGCGGTCACGCCAGCGCATGAACGGCTGTGAGTTGATGTTCTCGTCGTCCTTGGTGAAATCGAGCCCGCCGCGAAGTGCCTCGTAGACGACCCGCCCGTAGTTGCGCGCGGATAGCCCGAGCTTGGGCTTCGTCGTCGCGCCGAGTAGCGGCCTGCCGTACTTATTCAGGTATTCGCGCTCCATCACGATGCCGTGCGGCGGCCCGTGGAACGTCTTCACGTAAGGCAAGGGAATCCGCATGTCCTCCAGCCGGAGTGCGCGCAGGGCCTTGAAGCCGAAGACATTGCCGATGATGGAGGAGGTCAGGTTCGGGATCGACCCCTCCTCGAAGAGGTCAATGTCGTAGGCGATGTAGGCGATGTACTCGCCTTCCCTGCCAGGGACCGGGTCGACCTGGTAGCACTTGGCCTGATAGTGCTCATGGGCAGTGAGCCGGTCGGTCCACACGACGGTCCAGGTCGCCGTCGAGGATTCGCCCGCCACCGCGGCGCCGGCTTCCTCAGGAGGCACGCCCGGCTGCGGCGTTATCCGGAAGGCCGTCAGGATGTCGGTGTCCTTCGGCACGTAGTCCGCATCGTAATAGCCCATCTCCGCGTAGGGGAGGACCCCTGCATTCCAGCGATTCTGTCCAGTGGCCATGATGCCTCCGCGATCGTGATTTCCCTCTCACTCACGATGCCAAGCGATTGCCGAGGTGTCTATTGAGAGTTTGGTGATAACCATCAAGCCTTGACTTGATAGTTGGACTGCGGGCCGGCATCGCCAGGGTCTCCCGGACGGCGAATCGCCTGCTCCTTCATGATCACGGAGGATCCGGCCGGCCACAGCGTGCAAATCCTCCACGGTAATGAAGTCCGGCTCGCAGCAGGTGGCTTGGCGCCGCCCTGCGGGCAGGCGGGCGGACAGGCAGCCAGGTGCGGAAGTCGCGGTATGGCTGCCGGATGGACTAGCCGGGAACTAGCCGGGGGGACTAGCTGGGGGAATAGCAAGGGACTTGGCGGGGTGGAAGTCGCCCTGGCTCAGGACGTGGGCGACCAGCCGGGCGGCGGGCGGCGGCAGCGGCCCGGGGTGCGCGATGAGATACCAGTCGCGGCGCAGCGGCGTGCCCGGCACCGGCAGCTCGGCCAGCCGCCCGGCCGCTAGCTCCTGCGCGGCGGCGTCCCGCGACATCAGCGTCAAGCCCAGTCCTACGCTCGCCGATTCACGGATCGCGCCATTCGATCCGACGGTCAGGGTCAGCGGCGCGATGTCTAGTTCAGCAAGCAGCGCCTCCGTACTGCTGCGGGTACTGGATCCAGGCTCGCGCAGCAGCCAGGTCTGGCTGGCCAGCCAGGGCAGCAGGCCCGCTCCGCCGGGTGCTGCCGCGACGAGTTCCGGCGCGGCGACGACCGACAGCTGGTGCAGGCGGACCGCATGCACGCGCACATCGCGGCCCGGCTCGGGGCGCCCGCCGACGACCACGTCGACCTGATGGCGGTCGAGGAGGTCACGCACTCGATCACGGTTTCCCGCCTCGAGCAGCACGCCAGTCTGCGGATGATCGCGCCGGAACCCGCGGAGCAGCCCCGGCACGAGCTGCTCCGCCGCGGTCGTCACCGCCGCGACGCGGAGCTCGCCGCGCTCCGGGTCAGCAGCCGAGGTGGCTGCCCGGCCTGCTTCGTCCAGGAGGCCGAGGATGCGACGGACGAAGCCGACGTAGGCCTCACCCGCATCCGTCAGCCGGAGCCCGCGCCCGTCGGGACGCACTAGCTGCAGGCCCAGCGACTTCTGCAGCGCGCCGAGCGAAGCTGACACAGCCGCCTGGGTCACGACAAGCTCCTCGGCGGCGGCCCGGACCGATCCGCGGTCGGCTACCGCCAGGAAGGTGCGCAGCTGGTTCAGCGTCACCGGGCTATCCTCCCGCGCAGCACTCCGACTCTCAAGCAGAGAGCTGCATATCATGGGTGATCATCAACGATAAGCTGAGGATTGCCGCCGGTCAGCCTGACTAGTCCCGGCAGGGCCGGGCTGGCCTGCGGGAGCGGGAGCGGGAGCGGGCCCGGGGCCGGGGGGCGCCGGCGGGAGCGGGGCGGGCTCGGCCGGGAAAGGTCACCTCGCCCGGCCGCGCTGGCATCGGCGGCCCGCCGGAGTGGCAGTGTTAGTGATCTATATGGCGGCTGGTAAGTTCCGGAGGCTTAGCGTCATGGCAGACGAAGGACCCGGCGGCGGGCGATGGATCGACGTGGCTCCGGAGCGGCTGGCCGGCTGGCTGGAGTCGTTCGGTCAGCGCCATGGCGACGTGAGCGCTGATCCGGGCTCGGCCACGGTGACCTTCCGGGCCGCGGACGGGGCGGTGGCGGAGTGTCATGTACCGTTCCCGCCGCTGGCGGAAAGCTCCTCGCTGGCGGACAGCCGGCCGGGGGCGGACAGCCTCCCGCAGGCCGGCACCGGCCGGGCCGCTGTGCCCGCCCTCGCGGAACGCGCCGGGCAGATCGCCGCGCACGCCTGCGCGGAACGCACGGTCGCCGTATTCCTCGTGCGACTCGGCGGATACGCGGCCGGGGTATTCACCGGCCCGGTGCCGCAGCTTGCCGCCTCGAAGGTCGGCGCCAGGCTGGTACACGGACGCAGTGCGGCCGGCGGCACCTCGCAGCACCGCTTCGCCAGGCGCAGGGAGAAGCAGGCCGCTGAGGCGCTCGGCGCGGCGGCAGGCACGGCGGTGACGGTCTTCGGGCCCTATGCGGGCCGGATCGATGCGGTGGTGCTCGGCGGCGACCGGCGGACGATGGCCGTGCTCCGCGCCGATCAGCGGCTGGCACCGTACTTCGCGCTGGCCGTCGAGCGGTTCCTCACGGTGCCTGATCCCCGGCTCACCGTGCTGCGCAGCACTCCGCGGCTATTCCGGGCCATCCGGATCAGGCTGACTGATCCTGCCTGACCGCCAGGAAGGGCCAGGCCTGCCAGGAAGGGCCAGGCCTGCCGGAGACGCTGGCCGGCGCTCCGGCCGGCTGCCGCCGGCAAAGACGTTGCCGCCCCGGCCGGCGGCTCGGATAAGCTAGCTGCATGCAACCGCTCTTGTCGTGACGGAACGCCCCGGTGCCGGGGTGATATGGGCAATATGATGTCCTTTTTGTTCCGTTATGGGAGTGGTATTTCGATGATTTCCGCGACCGGGCTAGAGCTGCGCGCGGGCGCACGGCTGCTGCTTGAGGCCGCCAGCTTCCAGGTCTCGGCTGGCGACAAGATAGGCCTCGTCGGCCGGAACGGCGCCGGCAAGACGACCCTCGCGCGGGTGCTGGCGGGCGAGGGCGGTCCGGCCGCGGGCGAGGTCCGCAGCGGCGGTTCCGTCGGGTACCTGCCGCAGGACACCATGGTCGGCAACCTCGAGGCGCTGGCGATGGACCGCGTGCTCTCGGCGCGCGGCCTTGATGCGCTGATGCGCGGCATGCGCGAAGCCGAGATGGCAATGTCCGACGCCGACCCGGGCAGGCGGGACGCGGCCGTGCGCAGGTACGGCCACCTCGAGGAACGGCTCACCGTACTCGGCGGGTACGCGGCCGAGTCGGAGGCATCGTCGCTGGCCTCCAGCCTGGGACTGCCGCAGAAGGCGCTCGGGCAGCCGCTTCGCACGCTGTCTGGCGGCCAGCGACGGCGGATAGAGCTGGCCAGGATCCTGTTCGGCGGCTCGGAGACGCTGCTGCTCGACGAGCCAACTAACCACCTGGATGCCGACTCGGTGTCCTGGCTGCGCGATCACCTGCGGGCCTTCCGCGGCGGGCTGGTGGTGATCAGCCACGACACGGCGCTGCTGGACAACGTGGTCAACAAGGTCTTCCACCTCGATGCCGATCGCTGCGTCCTCGACATCTACAGCCTGGGCTGGAAGGCCTACCTGGAGCAGCGCGAGACCGACGCCCGGCGGCGCCGGCGGGAACGGGTCAACGCGGAGCGCCAGGCAACGACGCTGCAGACGCAGGCGGACAAGATGCGGGCCAAGGCGACCAAGGCGAGGGCAGCGCAGAGTATGCAAAAGCGCGCGGAGAAACTGCTCGCCGGGGTCAGTGCCGACCGCCGGGCGGACAAGGTCGCGCGGCTGCGCTTCCCGGTGCCCGTGCACTGCGGCAAGTCCCCGCTGACCGCCCAGGGCCTCACCAAGTCCTACGGGTCGCTTGAGGTCTTCGTCGGCGTCGACATGGCCGTCGACAGGGGAGCGCGGGTGGTCATCCTCGGGCTCAACGGGGCCGGCAAGACGACACTGCTGCGGCTGCTGGCCGGAGTCGAGGAGCCAGATGCCGGCGAGGTGCTGCCGGGACACGGCCTGCGGCTCGGCTATTACGCGCAGGAGCACGAGATGCTCGACAACGGCCGGACCGTGCTGGAGAACATGCGCTCGGCCGCACCCGAGTTGAGCGAGGCGGATCACCGCAGCATCCTTGGCTCGTTCCTGTTCTCCGGTGATGACGTGGCCAAGCCGGCCGGCGTGCTGTCCGGCGGGGAGAAAACCAGGCTTGCGCTGGCCCTGCTGGTGGTGTCCGGCGCGAACGTGCTGCTGCTCGACGAGCCGACCAACAACCTCGACCCGGGCAGCAGGGCCGAGATCCTGGCCGCGTTCCGGCGCTACCAGGGCGCGATTGTCCTGGTGACCCACGATGAGGGCGCCGTCGAGGCACTGCAGCCCGAGCGAGTCGTCCTGCTGCCCGACGGCGTTGAGGACGCCTGGAGCGACGATCTCACCGACCTCGTTGCGCTCGCCTGACGACAGGTCCGGGCCGGAGGCCAGGCACGGAGCGACGCCGGGGGAAAGGCCGGCAGGAACCTAGCGAAAAAGAAAGGATCTTTTGCTGTCGTGTGGGTAGCCGATCACGATCTAATGCGTGATCATGGCGGGATACGGTAACGCAGCGGACACTTCAGCTCACCGGGAGGTACGCGTGGCCGAAATTCTCAAGAAAGGCACCCGCGTCACCGGTGCCGATCGCACCAAGCTGGCGGCTGATCTCAAGAAGAGGTACGACGCCGGCGAGAGCATTCGCTCGCTGGCCGGGTCGACCGGCCGGTCTTATGGCTTTGTGCACCGGATCCTCACCGAGACGGGTGTCTCGCTGCGCGGTCGCGGGGGAGCCACCCGGGGGAAGGGCAAAGCGAAGCGCTGAGGCACGTCGCCCCCAATCAGGCGTCGCCGCCGTGGCAGCCGGTCCCGCTCCCGGCCAGCCATCTTCGTGACACCGTGCCAATTCGTTGCCCTGACCTGCCATTTCCGTGTTCCGCCGTTCGCTGTCCCGCCGTTCGCCGCCGTTCGCTGTCCCGCCTTTCTCCTGCCCAGCCGCCTAGCCTGGAGGATGCTTGTCCATCGACCCGGCTGACCTCGATCGCAGCGGGCTCCGCCTCGACATTGACGATTCACTCCCGGCCGGCTGCGTCGCGACCGTGACACTCAACCGGCCGCAGCGCCGCAACGCCATGACCCCGGCGATGTGGCGCGGCCTCGCCGCGATCGGCGCCGGGCTGCCGGGCCGGGTGCGGGTAGTCGTGGTGCGCGGGGCAGGCCCGTCCTTCTCGGCCGGGATCGACTTGCGCATGTTCTCCGCGGAGGGAGTCCCTGGCGAGGATCCGCTGCCGCGCGCGGACGACCCGGGCTTCGAGCAGTGGATCGCCGCCTGCCAGGAAGGCTTTACCTGGCTGCGCGATCCGCGGATCGTCTCCGTCGCCGTGGTCCGCGGTCACGCCATCGGCGCGGGCTGCCAGCTCGCCCTCTCGTGCGACCTGCGCCTGCTCGCCGACGACGCCCGGCTGTGCATCAAGGAGCCCGCGCTCGGCCTGGTGCCCGATCTCACCGGGACAAAGCCGCTTGTCGATATTCTCGGCCTGCCGCGTGCCCTTGAGCTATGCCTAACCGGGCGCAGCATGGACGCACGCGAGGCCGGGGAACTGGGACTCGCCGAACTCGTGGTGCCCGCCGCCGACCTCGACGGCGCGGTGGACGACCTGGTGGCCGGCTTGCTGACCGCTGACGCTGACGCGGCCCGGGCCACGAAGGAACTGCTCACCCAGGCCCAGGGCCACACGCTGGACCAGCAGGCCGCTGCCGAGCGCAGTTCCCAGGCGGCGCTGCAACGGGCCCGGCTCCGCCGCTAGCACTCCGCCGCTGGCATTCCCGCCGCTTACCGCCAGTTCGCCCGTAGCTGATCCGGGAAGCTCCCCGGCCGCCTGGAGGTTTCCGGCACCATGAATCCGGCTAGCTGGCAGGCGATGCGGTCCTTCAGCCGCGACAGCTCAGTCACCCGCCAGCGGCTGAAGCCGGGCACCGTCCGGCGGGTGGCCTCTTACGCCAGGCCTTACCGGGGCGAGCTCACCCTCTTCATGATCACCACGGCACTGGACGCGGTCGTCACGGTGGCCGTGCCGTTGCTGCTCGGGCTGACCGTCAACAAGATCGAGGCGAAGGACACCAGGGCCGTCCTGACGATCGCCGGCGTCGTGGCGGGCCTCGCCCTGTTCGACGCGCTCCTGTCCATCGCCCAGCGCTGGTACTCGGCCCGGGTCGGCGAGGGCCTGATCTACGACCTGCGTACCGAGGTATTCCGGCATGTCCAGCAGCAGCCCATCGCGTTCTTCACCAGGGCGCAGACCGGCTCGCTGGTGAGCAGGCTGAACAGTGACGTGATCGGCGCTCAGCAGGCGATCACCTCGACCCTGTCCGGGGTGGTGTCCAACTTCCTGTCGCTGATCCTGGTGCTGGCGGTCATGTTCTACCTGTCCCCGGTGGTAACCCTGGCCGCCCTGGTGCTGATCCCGGTATTCATCTTGCCCGCGCGAGCGCTCGGCCGCAGGATGCAGCGACTGACCAGGGAGTCTATGCAGCTCGATGCGGCGATGGGCTCCACGATGACCGAGCGTTTCAACGTGGCTGGCGCGATGCTTGTCAAGCTCTTCGGCCGCTCCGGGGAGGAGGCCGAGGTGTTCTCGGGCCGGGCCGCCAGGGTCCGCGACATCGGCGTAGTCACCGCCATGTACGGCCGGGCGTTCTTCATCGCGCTGGTCCTGCTCGCCTCGATCGCGACCGCGCTTGTCTACGGCCTCGGCGGCAGCCTGGTGATCGACGGCAGCATCAGCCTCGGCGCGCTCGTGGCACTGGCCAGCCTGCTCAGCCGGATGTACGGCCCGATTACCGCCCTGTCGAACGTGCAGGTGGACGTCATGACGGCGCTGGTCAGCTTCGACCGGGTGTTCGAGGTGCTTGACCTGAAGCCGCTGATCCAGGACCGGCCGGGTGCCACGGCCCTGCCGAGGACCGGCTCTGCCACCACCGCCTCGCCGACCCTGCCGGGCGGGCTGGCCGCCCCGGGCCGGCCGGCCGCGCCGGCTCCGCTCTCGCCGGAGATCGACTTCGACCACGTTTTCTTCCGCTACCCGGCGGCGTCCGAGGTCTCGCTCGCGTCGCTCGAGTCGATCGCGCTGCCCGTGCCCGAGCATGCGGGCGCCAGCCAGGAGGTACTCAGGGACGTGACGTTCCGCGCGCCGCCGGGTCAGCTCACCGCGCTGGTCGGGCCATCGGGCGCTGGCAAGACGACGATCACGCACCTGGTATCGCGGCTGTACGACCCGGGCGAGGGCGCCGTCCGGATCGGCGGCCACGACATCAGGGATGTCACCCAGGACTCGCTGCATGACGTGGTGGGCGTCGTCACCCAGGACGCGCACATGTTCCATGACACGATCCGCGCCAACCTGGTGTACGCGCGGCCCGATGCCTCCGGGCCGGAGCTGGAGCAGGCCTGCCGGGCCGCCCAGATCTGGGACCTGATCTCGATGCTGCCCGACGGCCTCGACACCATCGTCGGTGACCGCGGCTACCGGCTGTCCGGTGGCGAGAAGCAGCGGATCGCGCTCGCCAGGCTGCTGCTCAAGGCGCCGTCGGTGGTCGTGCTCGACGAGGCGACCGCGCATCTGGACTCGGAGTCCGAAGCGGCCGTCCAGCGAGCGCTGAGGACCGCCCTGGCCGGCCGGACCTCACTGGTGATCGCGCACCGGCTGTCCACCATCCGCGAGGCGGACCAGATCCTCGTGATCGACGCCGGCCAGGTCCGCGAGCGCGGCCGCCACGACGAGCTGCTCGCGGCCGGCGGGCTGTACGCGGAGCTCTACCGGACCCAGTTCGCCAGCCAGGAGCCCCTCCCGGCGTCCTAGCGGCCGGCGGCAAGCAGCCCGTTAGGACGGAACTTCCGGACAGGGGACCTTTGCCGTACCGTGGGATATAGCCGGGCGGATGGGCATCTCCCCGGCTCGGGGGGCCGGCTTGCTCGACCTCGGCAGCCAGTACCCGGCAGCGCTGAACGCAGTCGATGTCCCGATCGCCGGCCCGGCTCTATGCACGCAGGATCGCGTCCCGTCGGGCGGTGACCGCAGTCGGCGCTGCCGCTGCAGGGCATGATCAGCGGGACCAGCCCCCGCGCGGGAGGCACCCCCGACAGATGAACCGGGCGCGTCAGCGCCGCAACGACGAGCGCGGCGCCATGCCGGTACGGGCCGTGGCCCGGTGGGTTCGACTCCCAGCGCGCTCTCGGTGCGCCAGTCACCCGGACTGGCCCCGTAAGAGAAAGGGCGAAGCGATGAATCGCTTAGCTGCAGGCTTCCTGGCGACGGCTGGCGCTACGGTGCTGGCCTTATCATTGGGCTCGGCTCCCGCCATCGCGGCTACCGGCTGGTCCGCCCAGTCCACTCCGAGCCCCGCAGGCGCCACATCGACTGACCTCTTCGGGGTCACCTGCGACTCGGCTGGCGACTGCACGGCGGTCGGGGGCTACTACAGCAGCTCCGGAGCCGAGCTCACCCTGGCCGAGTATTACAACGGCAGCACCTGGGCGATCCAGCCCACCCCTGACAGTGGCTCGGAAGCCAGCCTGTCCGGGGTCGCCTGCATCTCGGGCACGGACTGCATCGCGGTCGGATACACCAGCGCTGATCCACTGATCGAAACCTGGAACGGCACCACGTGGAAGATCGACGCCATTCCCAGCGCGGGGGGCGCGCTGAACGAGATCAAGTGCGCCGGGGCGACCAGCTGCGTAGCGGTCGGCTCGAACAGCAGCGGCGATAAGCCGCTGATCGAGCGCTACAACGGCACCTCGTGGACCGTCCAGGCGGTGCCGTCCGGGGTGACGGGGTACCTGTTCGGGGTCTCTTGCGTAACGACCTCGAACTGCTATGCATCGGGCGACAATGGCAACGGCGGTGCCAAGCCGCTGCTCCTGCACTGGAACGGGACCAGCTGGACCGCCCAGGGCAGCCCGGCCCTGCCCAAGGTCGACGGCGTGACGGCCAGCGACGTGGCACTCTACGGCGTCGGCTGCTACAGCACCGATTGCACGGCGGTCGGCTCCGCTTTCTACTTTGAGGGGTCGCCGGAATCCAGCGTGACTACCACGCTAGCCGAACGGTGGAACGGATCGAAGTGGTCAATCGAGAAGACGGCCAACCCGGCTGGCGAAAGCCAGGGGAACGACAGCCTGTACGCGGTCCGGTGCGTCTCGGCGAAGAGCTGCACAGCTGCCGGGGAGTACGGCGACGATGCTGACGGCTCCCCGGGCCTGCCGCTGATCGAGGCATGGAACGGCAGCACGTGGTCACAGGTCACCGTCCCGGACCCCAGTCACGGCAACGGCAGTGGCTTCAACGGACTCACCTGCTCCACGACGTCGTGCACAGCCGTCGGCGGCGAGTACAACAGCTCGGGGGTGCAGCTGACGCTGGCCGAGCACAACTAGATCGCTGCCTGCCGCTCCCAGCTCCCCTCGCTGAGCGGGAGCGGCAGGCACGCTCCGCGCCGTTAGCTAGCGTCGGCCGGCAGATCGCGGCGGCTGTCCGGGCGGATGGCAGGATGATGGCCGTGGACAGGACCAGCGCGGCCGGGCGGATGCGGCGGCGGATGCCGTTTCGCCTTGGTCTCCTTGCCGGGCTGCTGGCCGTCACGGCTTGCAGCGCCAGTGCCGGAGCGGCGCAAGGGGCAGGCCAGGCGGCGGCCGGGCAGGCGCGGGCCGCCGCGGCCAACCCGGACCTGGATCCGGGTACCTCGCTGGGCGGGCTGGCGGCGCCGGGGTTCCGGCTGGTCAACCAGTTCGGCCAGCCGATGTCGCTGAGCCAGTTCCGCGGCAAGGTCGTGATCCTGGCGTTCACCGACTCCGAGTGCACGACGATCTGCCCGCTGACCACTCTCAGCATGGTGGAAGCCAGGGACCTGCTGGGTGCCGCCGGGGACCAGGTGCAGCTGCTCGGCATCGACGCGAACCCGCGGGCCAGGTCAGTGGCCGACGTGATGGCTTACTCCCGGGCCCACTCCATGGTCAGCCAGTGGGATTTCCTGACCGGCTCGCGCGCGCAGCTGCGGGCAGTCTGGCAGGCCTACCACGTTTACGTGCAGATCCAGGCCGGTCAGATCGACCACACCCCGGCGCTGTTCGTGATCGACCAGCGGGGCCGGGAGCAGAAGCTGTACCTGACCCAGATGGCCTATGCCAGCGTCGGCCAGCAGGCGCAGGTGCTGGCCGAGGAGGCCGCCAGCCTGCTGCCGGGTCACCCGCGGCTGGCCAGCCAGCGGTCGCTGGCCTATATCGGCGGGCTGGCGCCCACGTCACGGGCAGTGCTGCCGGCTGTTCACGGCGGGTCGGTCACCCTCGGCCCCGGCCGCCCGCATCTCCTGGTTTTCTTCGCCACCTGGCTGGCCGAGACTACCGACCTGCGGGCGCGGCTCACCGCGCTCAGCCGGTACGCCCGGGCGGCGCGGCGAGGCAAGCTGCCGCGGCTGGTCGCGGTGGACGAGGCAGTCACCGAGCCATCACCTGACGCGGCGCGGGCGTACCTGCAGCGGCTGGGCAAGCCGCTGGGCTACCCGGTTGCCCTCGATACCTCCGGCAGGCTCGCCGACGGGTACGGGGTAGCGGACCAGCCCTGGTACGTACTCACCTCGGCCTCAGGCAAGATCGTGTGGAAGCACGACGGCTGGCTCCCGGTAGCCGCGCTCGAGGCCGCCGCCAGAAGAGCCTGACCTGCCGCGAGGCCGTCGCGGCCTGATGCGGCAATCGCGGCCCGCGCGATCAGAGCGCGCGCAGCGCGCCGCCCTCGACCGGGATCATCGCGCCGCTGAGATAGCTTGCCGCCGGGGACAGCACGAAGGCGGCCACCCGGCCGAACTCCTCCGGCGTGCCGTACCTGCGCAGCGGGATGCCCTCCGAATGCTCTGCCCTGACCTCCTCCGGCGCACCCCGGCGGGCATCGAGCTCGCGCACCCGGCCGGTCGCGATCCGGCCGGGAAGCAGGCCGTTGACCCGGATCCCGCGCGGCCCGAGCTCGTCAGCGAGGGACTTGGCGACACCGGCCAGGCCCGGCCGGAGGCCGTTCGAGAGAGCCAGCGAGTCGATCGGGGAACGCACCGACGTGGACAGCACGAACGCGATCGAGCCGCCTTCGCCAAGCTCGCTGCCGAGCGTCCTGGCCAGCCGGACGGCACCGAGGAACACCGACTCGAACGCGGCCCGCCAGGCGTCGTCGGACGTGCTCATGACGGTTCCGCCCGGCGGGCCGCCGACGCTGATCAGCGCGCCGTCCAGCCGGCCGAACGTGGCCCTGGCGGCGGCCACCAGCTGCCCGGCCGCGGCCGGGTCGGCGAGATCGGCGGCCAGCCCGGCCGCGTTCCCGGCGCCGAGCCCGGCCACCGCGGCGGCGACCGCGGCGGCGTCCCTGGCGGAGAGCACCACCCGGGCACCGTCGGCCGCCAGTGCCTGCGCGGTAGCCAGGCCGAGGCCGCGGCTGCCGCCGGTCACCACGTACACGCGATCACGCAAGCCAAGATCCATGGGGCCATCCTGCCGCACCGCCCGGGCGCGCAGTCAGCCGCCGCAAGCCAGCCAGCCGCCAGCCGCCAGCCGCCGCAAGCCAGCCAGCCACCGTGAACCAGCGGGCGCCGTCAGCCGCCGTAGCCCACCCGGCGCAGATCGGTTCCTGCCACCTGCTCAACCTCGTTGAGTTGCCGGGGAGTAAGCACCCGGCGCCACCCGCCGGCCTCGATTGCCCGCCCCGGCCCGGCCGTGCCGTTGTCCCGTGCCGGGATGGCCGAGATCCTCGCGCCGATGAAGTCGGACACTGCCCTGGCCGCCGCCACGGGGTGGCGGACCACCTGCTCGTACCGGAGGGTGGTGAGCTGCTCAGGACCCATGCTGCTGCGCAGCCTGGCCATCTGCCGGACCGAGCCGCGCCAGCGCAGCGCGCACTTGGCCGCCAGCGACAGGCCCGGCCAGACCGCAAGGTCAGCCTCGGTCTCGATGCCGAAGAACGGGTTGGGGAACTCGCTCTCCACATTCGCCACGCCGGGGCTGAACCAGGACAGCGCGCCGGAGTCCCCGAGCATCCCGGCGACCACGTCCCTGCCGTCCCTGATGATCTGCACTATCCGGGCATCGGGAAATGCGTCCACCAGCCCGTCGGCGCAGTAGATCAGGTCGGGGCTGGCGTCGCCGTACCTGACAATGTCGCGCTCGGCCACGCAGACGCCGGCGCCGTCGACCCGGCCCGCCTCACGACAGGCTGGCGAGCAGGCCATGCAGGCGTACGGGGAGATCTGCCACGCCTGCGCGAAGGCATCCCGCAGCACGGTCGTGGCCGCCTCGCCGCGGCCGCGCTGGATGGACGGGCTCCGGGCGAACGCGTGCACCACGCTGACGATCGCGCGCTGCCCCATGGTGACGTGGAATCCGGCTGTCTGCTTCAGGGCGCGCACCAGCAGGTCCGTGCCCGAGTGCGGGGCGCCGATCACGAAGACGGGCTGACGGACCTTGCGGCCGTTGACGACCAGGATGTGCGGACGGGCAGGCATGGCTATGAGTCAGTCTCGCATCGCCCGAACCCGCCGCGGGACGAGCTGGCAATCTCCGCCGCGGCGCTGACGGTAGATAACGGGACGGGCACACCGGTCTCCGTTCAGGAAAAGGGCTTTAGGGCTGTACGTGCCTTTTGCGTCCGGCTGGCCTGCGACAGTGGTGCCCGGAATGGCTCGCCAGATTAAGCGCCGACAGGATCAGCGGCATGTGACTGAAAGCCTGCGGCGTGTTGCCGACCTGCCGGTTGTACCGGGGGTCGTATTCCTCGCTCAGCAGGCCGACGTCGCTGCGCAGGGAGAGCAGCCGCTCGAATAGCTGCACCGCCTCGTCGTAGCGGCCGATCATGTGCAGCGCGTTCACCAGCCAGAAGCTGCAGGCGAGGAAGGCACCCTCACCGCCCGCCAGCCCGTCAACGACCGGCTGCGCGGAGCCGGCCGCTGAGCCAGGCCCGGCTGGCCCGCCTCCCGTGCCGCCGGACGTGGCGGCAGGCTGGGAGTACCGCAGCACCAGCCCGTCACGGACGAGCTCACGCTGGATCGCCTCGACGGTCGAGACGACCCGCGGGTCATCGGGGGGCAGGAACCCGACCTCCGGGATCATCAGCACCGCGGCGTCGAGCTCGGCGCTTCCGTAGTACTGCGTGAACGTGCCGCGCCCGGCGTCGTACCCCTTCTCGCACACCTCGGCGTGAATGCGATCGCGGACGTCCCGCCAGCGCTGGGTGGGACCCCGCTGGCCGAGCTCGGTCAGCCGGACGGCGCGGTCAAAGGCGACCCAGGCCATCACTTTGGAGTGCACGAAGTGCTGCCGTGGCCCGCGGACTTCCCAGATTCCCTCGTCCGGCAGCTGCCAGTTCTTCTCCAGGAACAGCAGCAGGGCGCGGACCAGGCTCCAGGTGTGCCGGTCGAATCTCAGCCCGGCCTGGCCGCCGAGCGCGATCGCGTCGACCACCTCGCCGTAGACGTCCAGCTGACGCTGGTTCACCGCGGCGTTCCCTATCCGCACCGGGGCGGAGTCCTCGTACCCGGGCAGCCAGTCGGCCTCCCACTCGGTCAGCCGGCGCTCGCCGGCCACGCCGTACATGATCTGCACATCGCGCGGATCTCCCGCGATCGCCCGGCCCAGCCACTCCCGCCAGGCGGCGGCCTCGTCGGTGTAGCCCGTGCGCAGCAGCGCCTCGAGGGTGATCGTGGCGTCGCGCAGCCAGCAGTACCGGTAGTCCCAGTTGCGCACGCCGCCGAGATCCTCGGGCAGCGAGGTGGTCGGCGCGGCCACGATGCCCCCGGTGGGCGCGTAGGTGAGCGCCTTGAGGGTGATCAGCGAGCGGATCACGGCGTCCCGGTACTCGCCGTGGTAAGTGCAGCGGGCCACCCAGCCGGCCCAGAAGTCGCCGGTCGCCGCCAGCGCCTCGTCGGCGTCGACCGGCTCGGGCGCGGCCAGGTGCGACTGCTGCCAGGACATCACGAAAGGCACCCGCTCGCCCGCCCGGACCGTGAAGCTCGCCTCATGAGCCATCTCGTGGCCGGTCAGCCGCACCGGGGTGCGCAGCCAGACCGAGTCAGGCCCGGCGACGGCGAGGATGGCCCCGTCGAGCCGGCGGACCCAGGGAATGACCTTGCCGTAGCCGAACCGCAGCCGGAAGACGCATTCCATCTCGACGGCGCCCTCGACTCCCTCGACGATCCGCACCAGCACCGGTGCCTCGTTGCCGCGGGGCGGCATGAAGTCGATCACCCGGACGGTCCCGCCCGCGGTCCGCCACTCGGTCTGCAGGATCAGGGTGTCGCCCTGGTAGCGCCTGCTCACCTCGCCCCGGCGGGACGGCGGCCCCTGCGAGGCGGTCGGCGCGATCATCCACTGGCCGTTGCGCTCGTCGCCGAGCAGCGCAGCGAAGCAGGCCGGCGAGTCGAAACGGGGCAGGCAGAGCCACTCGGCCGAGCCGTCCAGGCCGATCAGCGCCGCTGTCTGCATGTCGCCGATGATCGCGTACTCCTCGATGAGGCCTGCCACCTGCGTCCTCCTCGCCGCCGGCCCGGGCCGGCGTCCTGGTCTGGCTCCGGCCGGGGCCACATCCTGGCGGTACGCTACCCGCCCGCGTGCTCGCGGGTGCCGCCTGCAGAAGTTTGCGGCCTGGGGCAGGTATCGACGGCAGGGACAGCGGAGAGAATCCCGGGGAGCCGGGCAGGGCAGGACGAAGAGGGGAAGCAAAATTCGCCGCCTATGCCCGTTATTACCGCTATTAGATCTCACCACGATGTGCATCCAGCTCGTGGCTGTGATATAAATCTCTATACCTATTAACTTGATCGGAAAAGGTGGACGATGAAGCGAGGGCTTATTGCGGCGGGGGTAGCCGCTGTCACTCTTCTGGCGGCTGGGTGCGGTTCATCCGCGGCCAGCTCGCCGGGTTCTGGCGGTTCCAGCAGCAGTCCCGCCGCCGCCGCACCGGTGACCCTGCGGCTTGGATTCCTGACCAACATCACGCACGCCACCGCGCTGGTCGGGGTGAAGCAGGGCATCTTCACGAAGGACCTTGGCAGCAGCGTGACCCTCAAGCTGGTGCCGTTCAGCACTGGCACGCTGGAAGCTACCGCGCTGCTGGCTGGCCAGCTGGACGCGGCTTACGTCGGCCCGAACCCGGCGATCAAGGCATGGCAGACGTCCGGCGGGAAGCTCATCAAGATCATCTCGGGAGCCGCCTCCGGCGGTGCCGAGCTGGTGGTCAAGAAGAGCATCACCACCGCGGCACAGCTCAAGGGCCAGTCGCTGGCGACCCCGTCGCTCGGCAACACCCAGGACGTGGCGCTGCGCTACTGGCTGAAGAAGCACGGCCTGACCACCACGCAGACCGGCGGCGGAGACGTCCCGATCAAGCCGACCACGCCGAACTCCGCGGCCGTGCTCGCGTTCCAGTCCGGCCAGCTGGCCGGCGGCTGGGAGCCCGCTCCCTACGACGCCGAGATGGTCGCGGCGGGCGGGCACGTCCTGGTCAACGAAGCCAGCCTGTGGCCGAAGGGGCAGTTCGTCACCACCAACCTGGTCGTGACGCAGGCCTTCCTCGCCGCGCACCCGAGCGCCGTCAACGGCCTGCTCAAGGGCCAGATTGACGCGAACAACTTCATCAACCAGAACAAGACGGCCGCCGAGACGGCCGCCAACGCCGAGCTGACCTCGATACTCGGCAAGGGCCTGAAGCCAGCCATCCTCTCGGCGGCGTTCGCCCAGATCAAGTTCACCGACGACCCCATTGCGTCTTCGCTGCTCACCGACGCGCAGCACGCAGTCGCTGTCGGCTTGCTTACGCCGGTCAGCAACCTGAAGGGCATCTACGATCTCGGTCCGCTCAACACACTGCTGCAAGCGGCAGGGGAACCCACGGTGAGTTCATGAGCATGAGTAGTGGTCGGCTGACGCCCCCGGAGTCACCTCCGGGGGCGTCAGCCTTTCCGAACCTGACCATCGTGGCCGACCGCGCGGCGGCCGGCGCGCCCGCCGCGGTCCGGCTGACCGAGGTCTGCAAGGTCTACGGCCAGGGGCGCGCAGCGCTGCTGGCCCTGGACAAGGTGTCCCTGTCCGTCGCGCCCGGGGAGTTCGTCTGCCTGATCGGCGCATCCGGCTGCGGCAAGAGCACGCTGCTCTCGCTGGTGGCGGGCCTGGACTCGCCGACCTCCGGCCAGATCGAGACGGCCGGCCTGAAAGTCAGCCTGATGTTCCAGGAGCCGGCCCTGTTCCCGTGGCTCACCGCCGCGCGGAACGTGGAGCTCGCGCTGCGCGCCCGCGGCGTGCCGAAGGCGCAGCGGCGCGCCCAGACCCAGGAACTGCTCGAGACCGTGCACCTGGGCGGCTTCGGGGACAAGCGCCCGCATGAGCTGTCCGGCGGCATGCGGCAGCGGGTCGCGATGGCCCGCGCGCTCGCTCAGGACGCGGACGTGCTGCTGATGGACGAGCCCTTCGGCGCGCTGGACGCGATGACCCGTGACCTGCTGCACGAGGAGCTGGAGCGGATCTGCGCCGAGCGGACCCTGACCGTGCTCTTCGTGACGCATAACGTGCGCGAGGCCGCCAGGCTCGGCGACCGCGTCGTGGTCCTGTCTAGCCGGCCCGGCCGGGTCATCGAGGAGTACGACGTGCCGAGGGGCGGGGATCGCGCGGAGGATTCCCGCGATGTCGCCGAGCTCGCCAGCACCATGACCGCCCGGCTGCGGCAGGAGATGAGGCGTCATGGCGATTAAGACGCAGTCGTCGGCTATCGAGGGCCTCGACAACCTAGAGCTCGGCGGGGTGCCGCAGGAGCCCAGAGCGCGCCGGATCGCCCGGACGGCATGGGCGGCAGCCTGGCCGAAGCTGCTCGCCGTGGCCATTGTCATCGTCCTGTGGCAGCTCGTGGTCGCCACCGGCTGGAAGTCCTACGTGCTCAAGGGCCCCACGGTGGTGTTCCCGACACTCTGGGGACTGATGCATCACCGGCTGCTGTGGCAGGCAGTCGGGATCACGCTGCGCCGGGCGGCTATCGGATACGCGCTCGCGCTGGTGATCGGCTCGGTGGTCGGGGCCGTGGTGGCGAGGGTCCCGCCGCTGCGCGCTGGAGTGGGCTCGATCATCACCGGCCTGCAGGTGATGCCATCGATCGTGTGGTTCCCGTTCGCGATCATTCTCTTCGGGCTCACGACGCCGGCCATCCTGTTCGTGATGGTGCTCGGCGCCGCGCCGTCGATCGCTAACGGGCTGATCACCGGAGTGGACTACACGCCGCCGCTGCTGCTGAAGGCCGGCAAGACCATGGGCCTGCGCGGCTTTAACCTGTACCGGTACCTGATCCTGCCCGCATCACTGCCTGCCTACGTGGCCGGCATGAAGCAGGGCTGGGCGTTTGCCTTCCGTGGCCTGATGGCGGGCGAGCTGCTCGTGCTGATCATCGGCCAGCCGTCGATCGGCGTGCTGGAGAACAACTACCAGGATCTGGACTTCTTCGCGGGCGCCACGTCGATACTGATCATCATCCTGATCATCGGGATCGCGGTCGACACGCTGTTCACCTCGGCGGACAGAGCCGTCCGCCGCCGCCGCGGCCTGCTCGAACCCGGCGCCGCGTAGCCGCAAAGGAGCGCAGCGGCGCAGGAGCGCAGCGGCTCGGCCCTCATAGTCCGAGCCGCTGCGCTGCCGTGTACACGTTCATCGAGCCGCCGCGCAGGAAGCCGACCAGCGTCAGCCCGGACTCGGCGGCCAGCTCGGCGGCCAGCGACGACGGCGCGGACACCGCCGCGAGCACCGGGAGGCCGGCCATCACTGCCTTCTGCACCAGCTCGAACGAGGCCCGCCCGCTCACCAGCAGCACGCAGCCGGCCAGCGGCAGCCGCCCCTCCCGCAGCGCCCAGCCGACGACCTTGTCCACCGCGTTGTGCCTGCCCACGTCCTCGCGCACGGTCAGCAGCTCGCCGTCGGCCGTGAACAGCCCGGCCGCGTGCAGCCCGCCGGTGCGGTCGAACACCCGCTGGGCTTCGCGGAGCCGGTCCGGCAGCTGCGCGAGCAAGGCCGGCGTCATGCTCACCTGGTCAGCGAAAAGATCATAGGGAGAACGGGTAGCCAGGTCGTCGATGCTTGCCTTGCCGCAGACGCCGCAGGCGCTGGTCGTGAGGAAGTTCCTGCGGCGCAGCGCCGTGACCCCGGCTCCCGGGCTCAGCGTGACATCGGCGACGTTGCCCGTGGCGTCATGGTCGTCGTGATCGCAGTCCCCGTCGGAGCAGATCCTGATCGTGGCCAGGTCGGACGCCGACCGGATGACGCCCTCGCTGACCAGGAAGCCTGCGGCCAGGTCGATGTCATCGCCCGGTGTTCGCATGGTCAGCGTGAACGCCTCGCCGCCGATCCGGATCCCGAGCGGCTCCTCGGCCGCGAGCAGGTCCGCCCGCGCCACGGCGCCGCCGGGCAGCGAGATCCGCAGCACCCGCCGCCTGGCCGTCCTGCCGGTCATCGCGCCGTGCCCTCCCGAGTCGCCGTGCCCGTCTTGCCCTGCCGAGGCTATGTCGGTTGGATAGTCCCATGGACCCGCGCGGGAGGCTCGGCAAGTGGCCGGTCTACCGGCAGCTGACCGGACGGGACCAGCTTGGCCGCGGCACGGCGGCGCGCTCGCCGGGCACCGAGGCGGCGGCGCCGAGGACCGAGAGCGCCGACCGGGTGGTCTCGTCCATCTGCCCGTACTGCGCGGTCGGCTGCGGGCAGCTGGTCTACGTGGCCCGGCGCGATGGCACGGACGCGGTCACCCAGATCGAGGGCGACCCGGACTCGCCGGTGTCGCGCGGGCGGCTGTGCCCCAAGGGCGCGGCCAGCAAGCAGCTTGTCACCCATCCCGGCCGCCAGACCACCGTGCTCTACCGGCGGCCGTACGCGGCGGAGTGGGAGCCGCTCAGCCTGGACCGGGCGATGGACATGATCGCCGACCGGGTGGTCGCCGCCCGCGAGCAGACCTGGCAGGAGACCTGGCAGGGCAAGCGGGTCGCCCGCACGATGGGTTTCGCCAGCCTCGGCGGCGCGACGCTGGACAACGAGGAGAACTACCTCATCAAGAAGCTCTGGACGGCGATGGGCGCCATCCAGATCGAGAACCAGGCCCGGATTTGACACTCCGCCACCGTCCCCGGTCTGGGGACCAGCTTCGGCCGCGGCGGCGCCACCACGTTCCCCCGCGACCTGGTGAACTCTGACTGCATCGTGATCGCCGGGTCGAACATGGCGGAATGCCACCCGGTCGCGTTCCAGTGGGTCGTCGAGGCCAAGCGGCGCGGCGCGACCATCATCCACGTGGACCCGCGGTTCACCAGGACCAGCGCGCTCGCGGACCTGCACGTGCCGAACAGGGTAGGCGGCGACGTCGTCTTCCTCGGCGCGCTGATCAACCATGTGCTGTCCGGCGGGCACGAGTTCCGCGAGTACGTCACCGCCTACACCAATGCGGCCGACATCCTGCCCGAGGAGTACGTCGACGCCGAGGATGGCGCCGGGCTTTTCTCCGGCTACGATCCCGCCACCCGCAGTTACGACAACGCGACCTGGCGGCCGACCGGCGAGCGCGATCTGACTCTCAGCCATCCGCGCTGCGTGTTCCAGGTGCTGAAGCGGCACTTCGCCCGCTATACCCCCGAGCGGGTGCAGCGGGCCTGCGGGATCTCCCCGCAGGATTTCAGCCGGATTGCCGCCACGCTGGTCAGCTGCAGCGGCAGGGAGCGCACCACGGCGTGGGTCTACGCGGTCGGCTGGACCCAGCACACCACCGGCGTGCAGCACATCCGGACGGCGGCCATCCTGCAGCTGCTGCTCGGCAACATGGGCAGGCCGGGCGGCGGCATCCTGGCGCTGCGCGGGCACGCCAGCATCCAGGGGTCCACCGACATCCCCACCCTGTTCGACCTGCTGCCCGGCTACCTGCCGATGCCGCGGCCGGACGACGTCAGCCTGGAGCGCTACCTGACCAGGATCCCGGACACCGGGTTCTGGGGGAACAAGCGGTCCTACCTGGTCAGCCTGCTCAAGGCGTGGTTCGGCGACGCGGCGACCGCCGAGAACGACTTCTGCTTCGGCGCGCTGCCGCGGATCTCCGGTGACCACGGCACCTACCGGACTGTCCTGGACATGATCGAGGGCAAGATCAAGGGCTATTTCCTGTGGGGGCAGAACCCGGCGGTGGGGTCCGCGGGCGCCCGGCTGCAGCGGCTGGCGATGGCGAAGCTGAGCTGGCTGGTGGTGCGCGACCTCACCGTCATCGAGAGCGCGGCATTCTGGAAGAACAGCCCGGAGATCGCCACCGGGGAGCTGCGCACCGACCAGATCGGCACCGAGGTCTTCTTCATTCCCGCCGCCTCGCACGTGGAGAAGGGCGGGACTTTCACGAACACCCAGCGGATGCTGCAATGGCATCACAAGGCGCTGGATCCGCCTGCCGATGCCCGCAGCGACCTGTGGTTCGCGTATCACCTGGGCAAGCGGATCCGCGCCAGGCTGGCCGGTTCCACCGCGGCGCGGGACCGCGGCCTGCTGAACCTGACCTGGGAGTACCCGGAGAGCGGCGAGGAGGCAGAGCCCGCAGCCGAGGCAGTGCTGCAGGAGGTCAACGGCCGCGGGCCGGACGGCCGCCTGCTCAGCGGCTTCGCCGAGCTGAAGGGCGACGGCTCCACCGCCTGCGGCTGCTGGATCTACTCCGGCTGCTTCGCCGGGGGAGTCAACCAGACCGCCCGGCGCCGGCCGCATACCGAGCAGTCGTGGGTCGCGCCGGAGTGGGGCTGGGCGTGGCCGGCCAACCGGCGGATCCTGTACAACCGGGCCTCGGCGGACCCGGCCGGGCGGCCGTGGAGCGAGGCGAAGGCCTACGTCTGGTGGGATGCCGAGGCCGGCCAGTGGACCGGCCACGACGTGCCGGACTTCGAGCGCGGGAAGCCGCCGGACTTCGTCCCGGAACCCGGTGCCGCCGGCCCGGCCGCGCTCGGCGGGGCCGACCCGTTCATCATGCAGCGCGACGGCAAGGGCGCGCTGTTCGTCTCCGCCGGCCTGGCCGACGGCCCGCTGCCCACGCATTACGAGCCCGCCGAATCGCCGCTGGTGAACGCCCTGTACAAGCAGGACGACAGCCCGGTCGCCAAGTCGTACCCGGACCACCCGGCCACTCATAACCAGCTCGGCGGGGCCGCGGTCTACCCGTTCGTGGTGACGACCTACCGGCTCACCGAGCACCATACGGCGGGCGGGATGAGCCGCACCCTGTCCCGGCTGGCCGAGCTGCAGCCCGAGCTGTTCTGCGAGGTCTCGCCATCGCTGGCGGCGCTGCGCGGCCTGGAGAACGGGGGCTGGGCGACGATTATCACGGCCCGGGCCGCGATCGAGGCGCGGGTCCTCGTCACCCGCCGGGTCCGGCCGCTGCGGATCCCGGGCGAGGGCGTGATACACCAGATAGGGCTGCCCTACCACTGGGGCAGCGAGGGAATGGTGACCGGCGACACGGTTAACGACCTGCTGCCGTTCGTCGTGGACCCGAACGTGTTCATCCAGGAGAGCAAGGTCGCGACCTGCGACGTCAAGCCTGGCCGGCGGCCGCGCGGTCCCGCGCTCACCGACCTGGTCATGCGGTACCGGCGCGAGGCCGGCCTGGAGGAGGACCGGTGAAGCATCAGGCGTCCGTCGCCAGCCGCCTGTACGGCAGGCTCGATGATGTGTCCGGCGAGGCCGGCTACGCGGAGCACCCGCCGCGGGTCGGCTTCTTCACCGACACCAGCGTGTGCATCGGCTGCAAGGCCTGCGAGGTGGCCTGCAAGGAGTGGAACGCGCTGCCCGACCCGGACGCGGGCGTGCTGAAGCTGTCCGGCGAGTCCTACGACAACACCAGCGCGCTCGGCGCCAGCAGCTGGCGGCATGTCGCCTTCATCGAGCAGGGGCCGCTGGATGCCGGCGCGCCCGCCGCCGGCGGGCTCTCGCCGGCCGACGTGCTCGGGCCGGCCCTGGCCGGCCTGGCCTCGCCGGACAGCGTGGCGCCCGCCACCCGCTGGCTGATGGCCTCCGACGTGTGCAAGCACTGCACCCATGCGGCGTGCCTGGACGTGTGCCCGACCGGCGCGCTGGTGCGCACCGAGTTCGGCACCGTGATCGTGCAGTCGGACGTCTGCAATGGCTGCGCCTACTGCGTGTCCGCCTGCCCGTTCGGTGTCATCGACCGGCGGGAGGATGACGGCCGGGCCTGGAAGTGCACCATGTGCTACGACCGGCTGCGCGGCGGGATGGAGCCTGCCTGCGCGAAGGCCTGCCCCACTGACTCGATCCAGTTCGGCCCGCTGGATGAGCTGCGGGTTACTGCCGCCGCCCGGGTGCAGGAGCTGCATGCCAGCGGCGTCACCGACGCCAGGCTGTACGGGGCCGACCCGGACGACGGCATCGGCGGCGCGGGCGCGTTCTTCCTGCTGCTCGATGAGCCCGAGGTCTACGGCCTGCCGCCGAATCCGGTCGTGACGACGAAGGACCTGCCCGCCATGTGGAAATGGGCCGGGGGAGCGGCTGCCCTGCTGGTGGCCGGCGTGGCCGCCGCCTTCGCCGGGCGGCGCCCGTGAGCGAGGAACGGCAGGTTCCCGAGGCCGAGTTCAGGTCGTACTACGGGCGGCCGATTCTCAAGGTGACCCGGTGGAAGGAACCGCACCTGCCCGCCTACCTGTTCCTCGGCGAGCTGTCCGGTGCCGCGGCGGTGCTGGCGGCGGCCGCGGCCGCGACCAGGCGGCCCGCGCTCGCGCGCTCCGGACGGCTGATCGCCGCGGCGGCCGCCTACGGCGGGGCCGGCTTCCTCACTGCCGAGCTCGGCAGGCCCGAGCGCTTCGTGAACATGCTGCGGGTGGCCAAGCCGACGTCGCCGATGAGCATGGGTTCCTGGATTCTCGCGGCGCACTCCGGCCTCGTCTCGGCCGCGGCGGCGAGCGAGGTCACCGGCCAGCTGCCCGTGCTCGGCGCGGCGGCGGGCCTCGCGGCCAGCGTCACCGGGCCGCTGCTCGCCACCTACCCGGGCGTGCTGCTCGCCAACACCGCGGTCCCGGCCTGGCACACCGCCTACCGGGAGCTGCCGCTGCTGTTCGCCGGCGGCGCGATGACGGCGGCCGGCGCGGGCGGCCTGGCGGTCAGCGCGTGCCGGGCCGACCGGACCGATTTCGACGCCGCGCGGCGGCTCGCGCTGGCCGGCGCCGTGATGGAGAGCGCGGCCGGTTTCGGGCTCGAGCGCCTGCACGGCCTGTCCGGCGAGCCGTACCGCCAGGGCAACTCCGGCAACCTGCTGCGGACGGCACGTTTCCTCACGATCGGCGGGGCTGCCGCGACGCTCGCGGCCCGCCGCAGCCGGATCGCGGCCGGAGCCGCGGCAGCGCTGCTCACCGCCGGCGGGGTGTGCGCCAAGTTCGCCGTGCTGCGCGCTGGCGTTGCCTCGGCCCGTGACCCCAGGTACGTCGTCGCCGCCCAGCGCGGCGGCGCCTGAGCCGTCAGCCCGGCTGGCGCCCAGCAGCCCTTGCCCGCCGGTCCCATCCGCCCCGCCAGCCAGGCTGGCATGCCCCGTCCGGGCAACGCCGTCTTGCGGCATCGCCGGTGGCGTGGTCACATGCGTTACGGCGGTATTTCCATTCTGATGACGCGGGCGAGTCCGGCGGAGGTGCACGGTGACAGATGAGGTCCTGCGGCAGCGGGCGGCGCTGGAGAAGGCCGCTGAGGGCCGGACGCTCTGCGACCAGCTGCTCGCCACGGCGGACGCCTTCGGCGACCGGCCCGCGTACTCCGACCGGGACGGCGGCCCGTGGCAGACGATCACCTGGCGGCAGACCCGGGAGCAGGCACTGCAGCTGGCGGCCGGGTTCGCTGCCCTCGGGCTGCAGCCCGGCGAGCGGGTCGCGCTGATGATGGCGAACAGGGTTGAGCACGTGCTTGCCGACCTTGGCGCCATGCACGCCGGGGGAGTGCCGGTGACCGTCTACGCCACGCTCGCGGCCGACCAGATCCGCTACGTGGCGGCCGACTGCGACGCGCGAATCGTCGTGCTTGACGGCGCGGGCGAGCTGGCCAGGTGGCAGCCGGTGCTGGCCGGGCTGCCCGGGCTGAAGAGGGTCATCGTGCGGGATGCGGCCGCGTGCCCGGCCGGGGATCTCTACCTGAGCTGGCAGGACTTCGCCGCGATGGGGGCCGCGCGGCTGGCCGCCGCGCCGGACGAGGTGGCCGGCCGGGTCGCGGGCGTCCGCCCGGCCGACCCGGCAACCCTGCTCTATACATCGGGCACGACCGGCACCCCCAAGGGCGTGGTCATCACCCATGCCAGCATCCTGTACGAGCTCGTCACCGCCACCGAGTCCGGCAGCTCCCGGCCGCATGTCCGGTGGGTGTCCTACCTGCCGCTCGCGCACATCGCCGAGCGGATGTTCACCCTCTACCTGGCGGTCTATAACGCAGGGCATACCTACTTCTGCCACAACCCGGCAACCGAGCTCGTCGCCTGCATCGGCGAGGTGAAGCCGACGGCGTTCTTCGGCGTGCCCAGGGTATGGGAGAAGATCCAGGCCGGCCTCCAGGCCCTGCTCACCGCCGAGCAGGACGAGGGCAGGCGCGCCGCCGTGGCGGCGGCCATGGATACCGGCCTGCGGTACGTGCAGAGCTGCCAGTACGGCCGCCGCACCCCGGACGGGCTGGCCGCCGAGTTCGGCGCGGCGGAGGAAACCGTGCTGCGGCCGATCCGCTCGCTGCTCGGGCTGGGCGATGCCGAGGTCGTGGTCAGCGCGGCGGCGCCGCTGCCGCCCGACGTCGGTGACTTCTTCGCCGGGCTCGGCATGCGGATCCTGGACGTGTACGGGATGACGGAGACGACGGGCGCGTTCACCACTAACACCCCGGACGCTTTCAAGCTGGGCACGGTCGGGCAGGCGGTACCCGGCATGGAGGTCAGGGTCGCCGATGACGGCGAGATCCTGGTGCGCGGCCCGCTCAACTCGCCCGGCTATCTCAACCTGCCGGAAATGACGGCTGACCTGATCGACTCCGACGGCTGGCTGCACACCGGCGACATCGGGTCACTGGACGGCGACGGGTTCCTGTCCGTGGTGGATCGCAAGAAGGAACTGATCATCACTTCCGGCGGCGAGAACATCTCCCCGGCCGCGATCGAGAACCTGCTCGTCTCGCACCCGCTGGTGGGCCAGGCGCTTGCGTTCGGTGACCAGCGCCCGTACGTGGTGGCGCTGCTCACCCTGGACGGTGACGTCGCGCCCGCCTGGGCCAGGGCGCACGGGATCGACGCGGGGGCTATGGCCGCGCTGGCCGACGACCCGGCGGTCCTCGCCGCCGTCGGGGAAGCCGTCGCGGCGGCAAATACCCGGCTTGCCCGCGTGCAGCAGGTAAAAGCATGGCGGCTGCTGCCGGTGGAATGGACCGCGGAAAGTGAAGAGCTGACGCCCACCCTGAAACTCAAGCGCCGCGTCGTTCATGCCAAGTACGCCGACGTCATCGACGCTCTGTATGTACGCTGACCGGCCGCGCCCAGCCAGCCACGCCGCTATTCCCCGCTGCCGGTGGTGCCGCCGGACGGCGCGGGCGGGAACTGCCCGGACGCCGACGGGGATGACCCGGATGCCGGGGTGAACGGATCACGCTCCGCCGGGGTGAACGGATCACGCTCCGCCGGGAACCGGCTCTCCGCAGCCGGGGCCTGGCCGGTGGTGACCGCCGGGGACTGCCCCTGCCCGGCCGGAAAGGCGGTGCCGGCCGGCTGGAGGCTCTCATCCTGAGGCGGGAACGAATCGCCGGCGGATGACGGCGAGGCCGGCGATGCGGGAACAGGCTGCTCGCCGACGAAGCCGCCGACCGCTGCCTGGCCGCTGGCCCGGTCAGCCAGCGCCGCGTCCTTGACCCCGACCACCGCGAACCGGCCGAGGGCCAGGGCCGCGAAGAAGACGATGATCACGCCCAGGCCAGTGAAGAAGCCGAGTTCCTCAATCGCCAGCCGGGTGATGTTGGAGCCGACCGGGATCCCGGCCTCGGGCAGGCCGTGGTTCCAGAGCGAGCTCACCAGGTTGCCGGTCACGAACCAGGCACCGCCGAGCGCCGCCACGAACGCCCCGAGCAGCGCCAGCGGCCGTCGCGCGCTCGTCATGACAATGAACCCGCCGAGCACCGCCGCGACGCCGGGCAGGATCTCCAGCCACAGCCTGCCCGTCGTGTACGCCCAGGCCTTGTCCGGCGTATAGGCATAGTGAAAGTACGGGCCGACGAAGGGAATCAGGGCACCCCAGGCGCCCAGCAGGATCAGCAGCAGCCCGCTCAGCGCGCCGCGGGTCCGCGGAATCCGCGTTGTCCCAGTCACGACCTCACATCCTTCGTTAGTGGAGGGTTAAGACTGGCACAGGACGGGTACCCCGCGGGCGCCACACTATGCAGAGCGCAGTCAAACGGCAGCCCCAGGAATGGACCGGCCCTCGCCGCGCTGGTGCCCGCGCGGGTATGGTCGCCCTCGTGGATGCCCGCCGGCTCGTGCCGCGCACCGATGCGGTGCTCGCGGATCCGCGACTCGCCGCCGCGCAGCAGCGGCTCGGCCGCGCGCTGGTGCTGGCCGCCGTCAGGCAGGCGCAGGAGCAGGCCCGCTCCGGCAGCATCGCCGCCGCGGCGGTGGCTGACGCGGCGGTGACCGCGCTGCCGGCCCGGGCCGCCACGCTGACCCCCGTCATCAATGCCACCGGCGTGCTGCTGCACACCAACCTCGGCCGGGCACCGCTGTCCGCCGCGGCCAGGGACGCGGTGCTGGCCGCCGCCGGCTGCACCGACCTGGAGTTCGACCTGGCCGCGGGCGCCAGGGGGCGCCGCGGCAGGGGCGCGCTTGAGGCGCTGGCCAGGGCCGTTCCCGCGGCCGGGGCCGCGGCTGTGGTCAACAACAACGCGGCGGCGCTGGTGCTGGCCGCGACCGTGCTGGCGGCCGGGCGCGAAATCGTGATCAGCCGCGGCGAGATGATCGAGATCGGTGACGGCTTCCGCCTGCCGGACCTGATCGAGTCGACCGGTGCCAGGATCCGCGAGGTAGGCACGACCAACCGGACGACTGCGGCCGACTACGCGGCCGCAGTCGGGCCGGACACCGGGTTCGTGCTCAAGGTGCACCCGTCCAACTACCGGATCGAGGGGTTCACGGCCCGGCCCGGCATCGCCGAGCTGACCGGGCTCGGCGTGCCCGTCGTCGGCGACATCGGCTCCGGGCTGCTCGCCGCGCACCCGCTGCTGCCGGACGAGCCCGATGCCGAATCCTGGCTGCTGGCCGGGGCCGACCTGGTCACTGCCAGCGGCGACAAGCTGCTCGGCGGCCCGCAGGCCGGCCTGCTGCTCGGCCGCGCCGAGCTGGTCAGGCGGCTGGCCAGGCACCCCCTGGCGCGGGCGCTGCGAGTGGACAAGCTGACGATCGCGGCGCTGGAGGCGACCCTCGCCGGGCCGCCGGCACCCGTCGCTGAAGCGCTGGACGCCCGGCAGGCAACGCTCACCATACGGGCAGAACGGATATCAGCGGCGCTGGTCTCAGCCGGCATCGACTCCCGTGCGGTGCCGAGCGAGGCAGCTGTCGGCGCTGGTGGCGGACCCGGAGTCGTGCTGCCGAGCGCGGCGGTCAGCCTGCCCGCCGGGCTGGCGCCGCGGCTGCGGGCAGGTGCGGCGGTGCGCAACGGCAGGGCGGCGGCAGTGGTCGGCCGGATGGCCGACGGGCGGCTGCTGCTCGACCTGCGCGGCGTGGCGGCCGCCGATGACGAGCCGCTGACCGGCGCGGTCATCGCCGCGGCCGGGTAGCGGGCCGTGCAGGTCATCGCCACCGCCGGGCACGTGGACCACGGCAAATCGGCGCTGGTCAGGGCGCTCACCGGGATGGAACCCGACCGCTGGGCGGAAGAGCGCAGGCGCGGCATGACCATCGACCTGGGCTTCGCCTGGCTGACCCTGCCATCCGGGGAACGGCTGGCGTTCGTCGACGTGCCCGGGCACGAGCGCTTCGTGCCGAACATGCTGGCCGGCGTCGGCCCGGTCCCCGGCGTGCTCTTCGTTGTGGCGGCGGACGAGGGCTGGATGCCGCAGTCGGCCGAGCATCTCGCCGTGCTCGACGCCCTGGGCATCCGGCACGGCCTGCTTGCCGTCACCCGCTGCGATCTTGCCGACCCCGGCCCGGCGCTCGCACAGGCCGCCGCCGAGATCGCCGCGACCAGCCTGGGCACGGTGGAGCCGGTCGCCGTCAGCGCGGTCACCGGCGAAGGGCTGCCGCAACTGCTCGCCGGGCTGACCAGGATGGCCGGTGCGCTGCCCAGGCCCGATCCTGATGCGGCCGTGCGGCTCTGGGTCGACCGCGCGTTCAGCATCACCGGCAGCGGAACGGTGATCACGGGCACATTGCCGTCCGGCACTGTCCAGGCCGGCCAGGAGCTGCGGCTGGCCCCCTCGATGCGGCCGGTCCGGGTCCGCGGGATCCAGTCGCTCGGCATGCCCGTGGCCCACGCCAGCGGGGTTGCCAGGGTCGCGCTCAACCTGCGCGGCGCTGGCCCGGTTAGCACCAGCCGGACCGGTGCCAGCCCGGCCCATGCCAGCCCGGCCCATGCCAGCCCGGCCCAAGCCAGCCGGGGCAATGCCAGCCGGAGCGGCGCCGGCCGATACGGGGTTGCCCGGGGGATGGCGCTGGTGGAGGGCGGCCGCTGGACACTGACCGATGTGGTCGACGCCCGGCTGTCCGGCCCTGTCCGGCCCGCCGTCCGCGGCCAGGCGCCGCGGCTGCCGCGGGAACTGATGCTGCACATCGGGTCGGCCAGGATGCTGGCCAGGGTGCGCGTCCTCGGCGACGTGATCGCCAGGCTCACGCTGCGCGAGCCGCTGCCGCTGCACGTGGGCGATCGCGTCCTGCTGCGCGACCCCGGCGCCGCCTCGCGGGCGGACGGGCATCCGTCGGTCGTGGGCGCGACCATCCTTGACGTGGCGCCGCCGCCGCTGGGCGGCCGCGGCGCTGCTGCCGCGGCGGCAGCGCAGCTCGGTACCTGGCCGGAGCGGCCAGCCGCCGCTGACCTGCTCCAGCGGCACGGCCTGCTGCGGGCCGCCGACCTGCACGCGATGGGCGTGCACGACCAGCCCGCCCCCGTCGCCGGCGAGTGGCTCGCCGATCCGGTCCACTGGCTCAGCCTGAAGCGGCGCCTCGCCGAGGCCGTCTCCGCTCATGCCGCAGCCGATCCGCTGGCACCAGGAATGCCGGCCGAGGCGGCCAGGGCCACGATCGGCGTGCCTGACCGACGCCTGGTCGAGGCGCTCGCCCGGCCGCCGCTCGTGCTCAGCGACGGCATGATCAAAGTCGCGGGGCACGCTGCGGGGCCGCCCGGCTCCGGCCTGCCGGCACCGGTAGCGGCGGCGGTGCGGGCGGTGCGCGCCGACCTGAGCGCCGCGCCGTTCCTGGCCCCGGAGGCTGACCGGCTCCGTGAGCTCGGTCTCGGCGCCCGGGCGATCGCCGCGGCACAGCGGGCCGGGCTGCTGCTGCGGGTCAGCGACCAGATCGTGCTTGGCCCGGACGCCGCGGCGCTGGCTGCCCGCGTTCTCGCCCGGCTGCCGCAGCCGTTCACTACGGCGCAGGCACGGCAGGCGCTGGGCACGACCAGACGGGTAGCGATCCCGCTGCTTGAGTACCTCGATGCCTCCGGCGCCACCGAGCGGCTGCCCGACGACCGCCGCCGCCTCCGCCCCGGCACCGGCCAGTAGCCCCCCACCAGCCCTACCACCCCCACCAATGCTCCGCGAGTGCCCCGCCAGTGCCCCGCCAGTGCCCCGCCAGTGCTCCGCGAGTGCTCCGCGCCAACGTGGTGAATCCGGGGATCGCTCACCTTCGAAGGCGAGCGATCCCCGGATTCACCACCATGGTGGCTGCTGGGCTAGCGGCCGAAGGTGGCTGCTGGGCTAGCGGCAGGGGGGCTGCTGGGCTAGCGGCCGGCCCGGCTCTCGAACCGGGACGCGGACCAGGTCGCCGGCTCGACCGGCGGGCCGCCGCCGCCGATCCAGCGGGCGAGGACGGCCGCGGTCATCGGGGCGTTCAGGATCCCGGTCCGGAAATGACCCGAGGTGAGCCAGGCATTTTCCAGCCCGGGAACCCGGTCGATCACCGGCCGCCGGTCGGGATGGCGGGGCCGGAAGCAGCACCACTGGTAGGCGATCCCCAGGCCGCGTAGCGCCGGAAGCGTCGCGGCGAGCCCCGCCATGATCGACTCGATGACCTCCGGCTGCACCGCCGGGCTCTCGTCACCGACATCGAAGGTCCCGCCTGCAAGCAGCCGCCCGTCCTCGATCTGAGTGGCGATCGGCGCCACGATGCCGGGCAGCCTGACGGGCGCGGGCTCGGTGACGAGGAGGTGCCCCTTGACCCGGACGGACGGCAGGCGGAGCGGCAGGCCATCGAGCACGGGCGGCTGGCCGGTGGCGAATACCACGGCCCCCGGCTGGATGTCCCCGGCCGACGTCGCAACGGACGTTACCCGGTCGCCCCGGACAGTCACTGCGGTGGCCGCCACGCCGGTCGCCACCGCGGGCAGCCCGGCGGCCAGCCGGGCAACCGCCCGCAGCGGGTTCAGCCTGGCCTGCCGGCGGATGAGCGCTCCCTCCATCGACCGCGCCAGACCGGGGATGAAGTGCTCGACCTGGCCGGGACTTAGCCACTCGACGGCGGGCGGCTGATGTGCGGCGAATCCTCCCGGGTGCGGGGCCAGGCCAATCCAGTCGAGCTCGATCAGGCCGACGCCGCCGGGAACCGCCTCCTCAAGGTCCCGCCAGCGCTCCAGGCTGGCCCGTTCCAGGTCCACGAACGGCTCAGGATCACTCCACTGGTGCGGCTCGGGGATCAGCAGCCCGGTCGCGCCGCCAGTGGCGCCCGCGCCGAGACGGCCCGTCTCGATCAGCAGCACCGAGCCCAGGCCCGCCTGATGGCAGGCAGCCGCGGTCGCAACGCCAAGAATCCCGCCGCCGACAACGAGAACATCAGGCCGCGGGTCGGCAATGACCCCGTCTCCCCGGCCCAGCGTGGCGCGTTCGGTATCGGTGAGCTGATCCCGCCAGATAGCGCTGCTTACGGTCATGACCCCATCCTCGGTGATCCGCCCGGCCTGCGTCCGGAGTCGGGGCGGGCAAGCTGGCTCGCCCGCGGCCAGCGGAGCGGCGATCTCGGTGAGCTGATGGTAGGGGACTGCGCCGCGGATCGCGATCCGCGGCGTGCTCCGGCCGCCGCAGGGCGACCCGGGTGATGACCAGAATGAAACGTCGCCGTAACGCCGAGTTACCATCTGCTTCATCTCGCCCGGACACACTGAGAAGCATGATCACCAAGAGCACCGACACGCAGGAAACGACCCGCCGCCGGATTGCCCTGATCGCGCACGACCACAAGAAGCAGGACCTACGCGAGTGGGCGCGGTTCAACCGGAGCCTGCTGACCGCGCACCATCTCTTCGCGACCGGCACCACCGGCCGGCTGCTCGGCGACGAGCTCGGCCTGAGCGTGACCTGCGTCCAGAGCGGGCCACTCGGCGGCGACCAGCAGATCGGCGCCCGGATCGCCGAGGGGGAGATCGACCTGCTCATCTTCTTCTGGGATCCACTTGAGCCGCAGCCGCACGACCCGGACGTGAAGGCGCTGCTGCGCGTCGCCGTGGTCTGGAACATCCCGGTGGCCTGCAACCGCGCCACCGCCGACTTCGTCATTTCCTCCCCGCTCATCAGCCAGCGGTACCAGCAGAAGCTGCCGGACTACCGGCCGCACATCGATCGGCCGTCTCCGCCCGGAGCCAGCGGCGGCGAAGGACAGGCCGCCTGACCGGCGCCCCGGGGCACTTTCAGCCGGCCTGCCGAGGCGCGCACACCAAGGCCGGCCAGGCGCCAAATCGGGGCAACAGGGACGGCACTCACGGGCTGCGTGGTGCCCTGCCGCAGCACGCCGATGGTCTGCGCCGAATGATCCAGACGTAGGCTGAGTGGCATTGAGGCGGATGTGAGCGTATCGCGAGGGGGGTGCTGCCGTGCTTGCCGACTCCTTCGGGCGGATCGCGACGGATCTGCGGATATCCCTCACGGACCGGTGCAACCTGCGCTGCAGCTACTGCATGCCCGCGGAGGGGCTGGACTGGCTGCCCGGCCCGCTGCTGCTCACCGATGACGAGGTCATCCGGCTGGCCCGGATCGGCGTCGAGCGGCTCGGCATCACCGAAATCCGGTTCACCGGCGGCGAGCCGCTGCTGCGGCGCGGCCTGCCGACCATCATCGCGCGCACCGCCAGGCTGCGACCGCGCCCGGAGATCTCACTGACCACGAACGCGATCGGGCTGGCGCGGCTGGCGGAACCGCTGCATGCGGCCGGCCTGGACCGGATCAACGTGTCGCTCGACACGCTGCAGCCGGCCGTATTCAAGACCCTCTCGAAACGAGACCGGCTGGCTGACGTACTGGCCGGCCTCGCTGCCGCGACCGCGGCAGGGATCGCGCCGGTCAAGGTCAACTCGGTGCTGATGCGCGGTATCAACGATGGCGAGGCAGCATCGCTGCTGAGATACTGCCTGGCGCACGGGTATCAGCTCCGGTTCATCGAGCAGATGCCGCTGGACGCGCAGCACGGCTGGCGGCGGGAGAACATGGTGACCGCGGACGAGATCCTGGCCGCGCTCTCGCCCGAGTTCTCGCTGACGCCGGACGAGCCGGCCGAGCGAGGCGCGGCACCCGCCGAGATCTTCCTGGTCGACGGCGGGCCAGCCCGGGTCGGCGTGATCGGCTCGGTGACCCGGCCGTTCTGCGGCGCCTGCGACCGGGTCCGGCTGACCGCCGACGGGCAAGTCCGCAACTGCCTGTTCGCCAGGGAGGAAAGCGACCTGCGCGGGCCAATGCGATCCGGCGCGACAGACGGCGAGCTGGCCGCGCTCTGGCTGCGGGCGGTCGCCGCGAAGCTGCCAGGGCATGGCATCGACGATCCCGGCTTCCTGCAGCCTGCCAGGCCGATGTCGGCCATCGGCGGCTGACGGCGGCACCGTGCCGGCGCCCGAACCTGAGCAACGCGGCCTGCCTGCCCGGCTCGCCGCGGTCGTGCTGGCTGGCGGCCGGGGGTCGCGGCTAGGCGGGGCGGACAAACCAGGCATGGTGGTGGGCACCCGCACGCTACTGACCGCCGTGGTGTCGGCCGCCGCCGGGGCGGGTGCCGGTCACGTGGTCATCGTCGGCCCTTCCAGGCCCGGTATCCGCGCAGGCGCCGATACCTCCTGCAAGGTCGAATTCGTCCGCGAGGACCCGCCATGCACCGGGCCGGTCGCCGGCCTGCGCTGCGGTCTCGCCGGAGTCCATGCCCCGTGGGTCGCGGTGCTCGCCGCCGACATGCCGTTCCTGCGGGCCCGGCACCTCCTGGCCCTGCTCGGCGCGGCCGGCCAGCCGGGTGCGCGCACGGGCCGGCCGGCCGGGCACGGGCGTGCCCCGGCCGCGCACGACGCCGGGCAGTCTCCGCGCGGCGCGATCCTGATCGACGACGCCGGCCGTCCCCAGTGGCTCGCGGGCTGCTGGCCGGCCGCCGTACTCCGCGACCGGCTGGATGGCTACCCGGGCGACTCGCTGCGCGGCCTGCTTGGCCCGCTCTGGCCGGTCAGGCTCAGTTACCCGGCAGGCCCGGGCGATCCGCCGCCCTGGCTGGACTGTGACACGACGAGCGATCTGAGCCTGGCCCGCGAATGGGCACGCCGGTCACCATGATCCTGCGGGCCGACGCGGGCCGGCGCGGGCCTGCGGGCCGGCCTGGATAACCCGCTGGCGCGCCGGGCGGAGCCAGCGCCGCGCTGGCCCGCAGCCGATTTCGGCAGGCTCTATGCTGGCCTGGGATGATCGCGCGGGGCGCGGCCGCGACTGACGTACCCGGCAGCCAAGGTGAGGCGGAGGTACGCCGGTGACCACGATGCAGCGATGGCTCGATGCGGTATGCACTGAGCTGGACATCGATCCCGGCACGGCCGATGCGCGGACGATACTCGACCTGGCCCGCGACGTGGCGCACCAGATCGACCGGCCCGCCGCTCCGCTGACCGCTTACCTGCTCGGGGTGGCGGTCGGGCGCGGCCAGCCGCTCGGGGCCACGGCCGGGCGGCTGACGACGCTAGCAGCCGGCTGGCCGGCTCCGGCTCACGATCCCCGGCCGCCGGGCTCGAAGACGCCTTCGCCCGAGTAGGCGCTGCTGCCGGGCCCGGCGGCCGGATCCTGATCCGGCGCTCACCAGGAGGTCCGGGCCTCGTGATCCTGATCCTGCGCTCACCTCAGGGTGCCGCGCATGCCCGCGCCCCGCCATTGGCCATATACCCCCTTGCCCGATACCCAGTTGCCAATACCCAGTTGCCCGTACCCGATACCCCTTGCCCGCGCTCCAACAGGTAGCGGGCGCGTGCCCCGCCACAGGTCCCGTCCGCCCTCCGGCTCAGGCACGCCGCCACTCCGCGCAACTGGGGCTTGCCATCCGATCTATAACGATATATCTTTGAACTACTCGACTCATCTTAGGAACATCGGCGATGGGTCAGAGTGCACGACACAGACAACGCAAGGCAGCGGCAAACAGGCTGCCAGCAGACAAGGAGAAGGCACGATGCGAGAAGAAGAAAACTGGCGGCACCAGGGCGATGAGGAATCCTGGCCGCGCAGGGGAGGCGGCAGGCGAGGCCATGGCCGCGGCCCGGGATTCGGTGGCCGGCCGGGATTCGGCGGGCCACCAGGATTTCCGGGGCTGGGGTCATGGCTCGGGGATCCGAGAATGATGCGAGGCCCGCGGGCCAAGCGCGGGGATGTCCGCGCCGCGGCGCTCGCGCTGCTGGCCGAGGCCCCGATGAACGGATACCAGATCATCCAGGAAATCAGCGAGCGGAGCGGCGGGGTCTGGCGGCCGAGTCCAGGGTCGGTCTACCCGGCGCTGCAGCAGCTCGAGGACGAAGGGCTGATCCGCGCGGAGGCGGGGGAGGGCGGCCGGCGAGCGTATGTGCTCACCGAGGACGGCCGTCATTACGCCGAAGCGCACCCGGACGAGCTTGACGCGCCATGGGATGCCGTCACCGGGCACGCCGGCGGCGCGGCAGCCGATATGCGGAAGCTGATCGGGCAGGTGGCCATGGCCGCGTCCCAGGTCCTGAGCGCGGGCAGCGACGCCCAGATCGGTCAGGCCCGCCGGATACTCACCGACGCCAGACGGGCGCTGTACCGGGTGCTTGCCGCCGACGATGACGACGACGACAGCAGCAGCAGCAGCACGACCGAGCGGCCGGGTGAGCCGGACGCCGCTCCCCGTTAGGCTCGGAACGGACATCAGGCAGGGAGGCAATCACAGTGGCATTGCACACCAGTGCCGGCGCCCGCACGGTCGCCGGCCTGGCGGGCAGCGGCAGCGGCCGGCAGCCCGTCATCGCAGTGGCCGGCCTGACCAAGCGCTATGGCGAGGTCGAGGCGGTCCGCGGCATCGACTTCGAGGTGGCCAGGGGCGAGACCTTCGGATTCCTCGGCCCGAACGGCGCGGGCAAGACAACCACCATCAAGATCCTCTGCACCCTGGCGAACGCGACATCGGGCACGGCCAGCGTGGCCGGGCACGATGCTGCCAGGGAGCGGGATGCGGTACGCCGCAACATCGGGCTGGTCTTCCAGGACACGACGCTGGACACCTACCTCACCGCGGAGCAGAACCTGCGCTTCCACGCGGAGCTGTACGGCGTGCCGAAGGCCGCGGTGGCACCGCGGATGCGGCAGGTGATGGACATGGTGGGCCTGTGGGACCGCAAGGACCATCTGGTCAGCACGTTTTCCGGAGGGATGCAGCGGCGGCTGGAAATCGCCCGCGGGCTGCTGCACGCCCCGCACGTGCTGTTCCTCGACGAGCCCACGGTCGGCCTCGACCCGCAGACCAGGTCGTCGATCTGGCAGTACATCAACGAACTCAAGGGCCGCGAGGACATCACCATCTTCTTGACTACGCACTACATGGACGAGGCGGAAAACTGCGACCGGATCGCGATCATCGATCATGGCAAGATCGTCGCCATCGATACCCCGGAGGCGCTGAAGGCCGGCATCGGCATGGACCGGGTTCAGATCCATACCGCCGATGACCCGGCCGCCATTGCCGCGCTGGCGGAGAAGTTCGGCATCGAGGCGGTCACCCGCGAGGGCGCGGTGACCTTCTCGGTAGCCGCTGGCGAGCAATTCGTGCCGCGGCTGTTCGCGGAGTTCTCCGTGCCGATCCGGTCGGTCAGCGTGTCCCGTCCCTCCCTGGACGACGTCTTCATGTCCTACACGGGGACGACGATCCGCGACGCGGAGGCTTCCGGCACCGATGCGATGCGCCAGATGGCCGCGCGATTCAGAGGGAGGAGATAGGCGATGGCGACAGAGGTAGCAATCGCCCCCGAGGCGGATGCGCTGGCCGAGCAGATCAGGGTCGCGGTGCCCGAAGGCGGCTACCGGCATGATCTGCGGGCCGTCAGCATCGTCTGGCGGCGAGAGCTGATCAGGTTCCGCACCGACCGGCTGCGCGCGGTCACCGCGCTCATCCAGCCGATTCTCTTCCTTTTCGTGCTCGGCACCGGCCTGTCCTCGCTGGCCGGCGGCAGCATGCCGCCGGGAGTGAGCTTCAAGACCTTTATCTACCCCGGTGTGCTGGCGATGTCGGTGCTGTTCACAGCGATATTCTCGGCCGCGTCAATCGTGTGGGACAGGGAGTTCGGATTCCTTCGCGAGATCCTGGTCGCACCGGTCAGCAGGGCTTCGATCGTGATTGGCAAGTGCCTGGGCGGCGCCACGATTGCGACATTCCAGGGCATCGTGTTCCTGATCCTGGCCGGCTTCGCCGATGTGCCGTACAACCCGGTGCTCATTGTCACCCTGATCGGCGAACTGCTTCTGCTGTCATTCACCCTGACGGCCTTCGGGGTGATGATGGCGGCGCGGATCAAGCAGTTCCAGGCATTCATGGCACTCACGCAGATGCTCGTAATGCCGCTGTTCTTCCTGTCCGGCGCCCTGTACCCGCTGACCGGGCTGCCCGCCTGGCTCAGCGTGCTCACTCGCATCGACCCGCTGACCTACGTCGTCGGCCCGATGCGGCACGCGGTCTTCAGCCATCTCAGCATCGCCGCACCGTTCGATCAGCGTCTTGCGCCCGGCATCACCTGGGGAGGCTGGCTGGTGCCGCTCTGGCTGTCAATCGGGATCGTGGCGATCATGGGCCTGGGAATGATGGCCGTGGCGATCGCCGAGTTCCGCAAGACCGAGTAAGCGGCGAGCAGGGGTAAAGATCAGGGGCTAAAGATAGAGCGACGCCGGGTGGCTACGGGGGCAAACCACCCGGCGTCGCATTCATCGGCGCTCCGACGGGGGCCCGGAACGCCGGCAACGGTGCCCCGGCGGGGGACCAGAGCACCGTAAGCATGCTACACCGAAACCCCCCTCTAGCGCGTCAAGACCGGATTACGAAGCGGATCTCGTCATGGACGCTTGCTGATCCTTGCTGATCCTCGCTGATCCTTGCTGATCAGCCGTTTCCTGGCGGTGCCTGATGCCCAGTTTGCGCTTTCGGCGGAGGCACGCCGTTCTTGCCCGCCATGTCGGCATCCGGCCCGCCAGATGCGGTGCCGTCTGCTGGCGCCTCTGCCGCGCCCGGGTATGAACTCCCGGCCGGACCGGAGTACCGGGCTGGCAGGTTCGGCTCATATGCCCGGAATCCGCGCTGGCTCGTCGGCTCGCGACCGCCGTTGGCGAAGATGACGGCAAAGAGAGGAATGACGATCCCGCCGGCGGCTGGGATCGCGGTGAACCACCCGGCACCGTTGGCGAAAAGCACGACTGCGATCACGAAGCAGACAAACCGGATTCCCATCATGATCAGATAACGGCTCTGGCGGTAGGCAATGTCCTCCGACATCGGCCGCCGCGCCTCAGTGACCAGTTGGGGTCTTTCCCGGCGGGCGCTGCGGCTGATTCTCACATGTCCAAGGTAAGCCTGCCGGCAGGCCGCCGCTACCGTGGCTCACTGGCCGGCCCGTGGCCGTGCCCGGCTGCTGGCGGCGCCGCGGCGGCCGGCGGCCCGGCGGCCGGTGACGCGCTGGCGGGAACCTCCGCCACCGATGCCGCGCCCGCCAGCGCCATCACGTGGGCCAGCTCGGCGGTGAGCCCGGTCAGCAGTTCGCGGACGCCATCCGCGCCGCCGCAGGTCAGCGCCCAGAGCACCGGCCGGCCGACGAAGACCGCCTGCGCGCCGAGGGCAAGCGCGGTGAGCACGTCCTGGCCGGTCCGAATCCCGCCATCCACGTAAACGCCGAAGCCCTCAGCGCCAGCCCGTGCGGTGCCAGCCGGAACCGTGCCAGCCGGGACGGTAACGGCCCGGGCGGCTGCGACGACGGCGGGCAGCGCCCGCGCCGTAGGAGTCGCACCATCGAGCTGGCGGCCGCCATGGTTGGAGACGATCACCCCCGCCGCCCCGTGCGCCGCGCAGGCCAGTGCATCGTCGGGCCGCAGCACGCCTTTCACGATCACCGGCAGCCCCCCGCCAGTCTCGGTGAGCCAGCCGATATCCGCAAAGGTCGCGTCGGCTGCCTGCGCTGCGGCGCCAAGGTCAGCCAGCGGGCCCAGGTTGACCAGGAAGTCCTCATCACTGATCGCCCGCCTGGGCTGCTCCGACCGCTTATGCCCGACCACCGGAGTGTCCCCGGTCAGCACGAGCGCCGCGGCGCCCGCCATGGCCGCGCGGCGCACCAGGCCCGCGGTCAGCTCCCGGTCCCGCATGACGTACACCTGAAACCACCAGGTACCGCCGGCGGCCGCGACCACCGCGCCGACATCCTCGATCCGGCGGGTGCTCCGGGTGCTCAGCACGTACAGCGCGCCTGCCCTGGCCGCGCCGGCCGCCGTGGCCAGCTCCCCGTCGGGATGGGCCATCCGGTGGAAGGCGGTCGGAGCCACGCCGACGGGCGTCGCCATCGCGGCGCCGAGCATCCGGACCGCGGTATCGGTTGCCGATACGTCACGCAGCACCCGGGGCGCCAGCCACACCTGCCGCCAGGCTTTCACGTTGGCTCGCAGCGTTCGCTCGCGTCCTGCCCCTCCGGCGTAGTAGTCGTATACATCAGCGGGCAGCAGATGCCTTGCACGGCGTTGCAGCTTCGCGGCGTCGGGAGTCATATCTCTATCCCGGGAGGGAACCATGAGCGATCGCACCTATCGTGTCACCGAAATCGTCGGCACTTCGACGGAGGGAATCGAGCCGGCCATCCGGGGCGCGCTGCACCGGGCTGGCGAGACCCTGCGGCACCTTGACTGGTTCGAGGTCACCCAGATCCGCGGCCAGATCATCGATGGCGACGTCGCGCACTTCCAGGTTGGGCTCAAGGTCGGCTTCCGTCTCGAGGACGCCTAGCTGGCCTGGCTGACCGACGACATGTTGAAGCCATCGACTCGCAGCGGCGGCATCGCGGCACGGGTGAAGTAGTCGCTCCACTCGCGCGGCAGTGCCCGGGCCGTGGCGCCCGCCTCGGTGACCCTGCCGAGCATGGCGACCGGGCTCTCGTTGAACCTGAAGTTGTTCACCGCGGCCGTCACCTCGCCGTGTTCCACGAGGTAGACACCATCCCTGGTCAGGCCCGTGAGCAGCAGCGACTGCGGGTCTACCTCGCGGATGTACCACAGGCAGGTCAGCAGCAGGCCGCGATCTGTGCGGGCAATCATGTCATCGAGCGAGGCCGCGGCGTCCGGTGCCACCAGGGTCAGGTTGCCGATCGCCGGCGTCACCGGCTGCCCGGCCCGCTGCGCCGAGTGGCGGGTATGCGTCAGCGCCGCCAGCTCGCCAGCGGAGATCCAGTCCGTCGGTGCCAGCGCGAGCCCGTTGTCGAAAACTGATGAGGCACGGCTGGAGGCATGGGCGATCACGAAGGGCGCGCACTGCAGGCCCGGTGCCAGCGGGTCACTGCGCAGCGTCAGCGGCAGCGCAGCCAGCCGCTCACCGACCCTGGTGCCGCCGCCGGGCTTGCTGAACACCGTCCGGCCGTCGAGTGCGTCCTGTCCGCAGGCCGACCAGTACAGGTAGATCATCAGGTCGGCCACCGCGGTGGGCGGCAGCAGGGTCTCATAATGCCCGGCCGGGAGATCCACCCGCCGCGATGCCCAGTCGAGCTGGCGGGCGAGCCCGGCCTCCAGGGCGGGCACGTCGATGTCGGCGAAGTCCGCAGTGCCCACGCCGGCCCAGGCGGAACTGGCCAGGTCCGCGGATTTCGCGTTGATCTCCACCTGCCCGGCCGGCTGGTCGTGCCGTAGCCGCAGACCGCTGGAGCTGCCCATAAACGTGCTGGTCATCGAATGCTCCGCGTACCCGTACAGCTTCCGGCCGCTGGATGCCGCCGCGCTGAACGCATCCCTGAGCGCCGGCGCGAAGGACCCGAACACGCCGATCTCGGTGCCGGTGACCGGCTCGTCCCAGCTGATGATCCCGCTCAGGCTGGCACCGGCGGCTAGGCTGCCCGGTGCCGCCAGCGGCTGCGCGTCCTGCGCCGGGGAGCCGTCCGCGGCGGCGTGCTCGGCCTCGCGCACGATGTCGGTGATCTGGTCGTCGCGGACGCCAGCCCTGGACACCACGCCGGCCGAGACCCCATCACCGCGGCGGCTGATCGCGATGACCGTGAGCTGACGGGACCTGGCGACGCCATTAGTGGTCAGCGTATTGCCGGCCCAGCGCAGGTTGGCCGACGAGGTCTCGTCCGCGATCACTACGCAGTCGTCGCACCGCGCTGCCTGCAGCGCGCGCTCTACGCTGAGCTGCGGGGCGCGCGGCGTCATGACCCTTCTTCCACGGTGTTGAGTATCCGCACTCCGCGCATCAGCGCGGCGGGGCAGCCATGGCTGACCGGGGCGACCTGGCCGGGCTGGCCCTTGCCGCAGTTGAACGCGCCGCCGAGCACGTAGGTCTGCGGACCGCCGACGGCCTCCATCGAGTTCCAGAAGTCCGTCGTCGTCGCCTGGTAGGCGACATCGCGGAGCTGGCCTGCCAGCCGCCCGTTTTCGATCCTGAAGAAGCGCTGGCCGGTGAACTGGAAGTTGTACCGCTGCATGTCGATGGACCAGCTCTTGTCCCCGACCACGTAGATCCCGTGCTCCACGCCGGCGATCAGCCCGGCAACCGAAGGGCCGTCCGGCGCCGGCTGCAGGCAGACGTTGGCCATCCGCTGGATCGGCATGTGACCGGGAGAGTCGGCGAACGCGCAGCCGTTCGAGGCGCCGAAGCCCTTCAGCCTGGCCATCCGCCGGTCCAGCTGGTAACCGGTCAGCACACCGCCCGAGATCAGGTCCCACGACTGGGCGGCGACGCCCTCATCGTCGTATCCGATGGTGGCGAGCCCGTGCCGCGCCGTGCGGTCGCCGGTGACGTGCATGACCGGCGAGCCGTACTGCAGGCTGCCCAGCTTGTCCAGGGTGGCGAAGGACGTGCCCGCGTAGGCGGCCTCGTAGCCGAGCGCCCGGTCAAGCTCGGTCGCGTGCCCGATCGACTCGTGGATCGTCAGGAAAAGATTGGACGGGTCGATCACCAGGTCATAACGGCCGGCCCGGACGCCTCGCGCGGCGAGCTTTTCCGCCAGCAGCCCCGGCATCTCGGCAAGCTCAGCGGGGAAGTCCCAGGCGGTGCCGGTGAGGTACTCATAGCCGCGGCCCGCTGGCGGGGCCAGCGTGCGCATCGTCTCGAACCGGCCGCCGGCCTCCACCGCGACCGCCGTCAGCGCCGGATGCACCCGGACCCGCTGCTGGGTCGCGGTGGTGGCGCCGTCGCTGTAGAACTTGCACTCCTTTACCTGCAGCAGGGAGGCGTCCACGTGATCGACGCTGTCGCTGCCGAGCAGCCCGGCACTCCAGCCGGCCAGCAGCGCGATCTTCTCCGCGGCGCTGACGCTGAAGGGATCCACCTGGTAGTCCGATACCCAGGTGACATCGCCGTGCGCGGCCTCGGCCGCGAGCTCGATCCGCTCGGTGCTCAGCGCCGCCGCGACCCGGGCGACATCGACGGCCTCCGCCGCGGCTGCGGCGGCAGCGTCCGGCGTGAGGTCCACCGCGGCGGCGAATCCCCAGGTCCCGTCGACGACCACCCGGACCGCGAGGCCGAGATCGCTGGCGTCGAAGAGCGTCTCCAGGTGCCCGTCGGACAGCCGGATCCGCTGCCGGATGATGCGCTCGGCGCGGAAGTCAGCATGCTCGGCACCGAGGCCCGATGCGCGCTCCAGCGCGGCGCCGGCCAGCTCGCGGAGCGGGTACGCGGTGAATTCCGGGTCAATGCGGCCGCCCCCGGCACTGGCTGCGCTCTGATCCACGCAGGCAACCTATCTCATGCCAGCGCGAGGCCAGCCGGCCCCGGGTACGCTCGCCAGGATCACACCTGACGATCCGGATGCTGGAGGTGTTACCGCAGATGAGCCGATCTGCCCTGGTCACCGGCGGCAACCGGGGGATCGGGCTGGCGATCGCCCGCAGGCTGGCGGCCGCCGGCGACGCGGTGACCGTGACGTCCCGTTCCGGCGCGGATGTGCCCGGACTGACGGTCGCCAGATGCGACGTGCGCGACGCAGCTGCGGTGGACGCGGCATTCGCGGTCGCCGAAGCAGCGCACGGCCCCGTCGAGGTCGTGGTGGCCAGCGCCGGGATCACCCGCGACCAGCTGCTCGCGCTGATGAGCGAGGACGACTTCGGCGCGGTGATCGACACCAACCTGACCGGCGCCTACCGGGTCGCCAAGCGGGCGGTCCGCGGCATGATCAGGATGCGGCGCGGGCGGATCATCTTCATCTCCTCGGTCGTCGGCATGCTCGGCTCGGGCGGCCAGGCCAACTACGCCGCATCCAAGGCGGGCCTGGTCGGGCTGGCCCGCTCGCTGGCCCGCGAGCTCGGATCGCGGAACATCACCGTCAACGTGGTCGCGCCCGGCTTCGTCGACACCGACATGACGGCGGCGCTGGCTGACGACAAGAAGGCCGCGATCCTGGCCGGCGTGCCGCTGCGGCGCTGCGCCACGGCCGACGAGGTGGCCGCGGCGGTGGCGTTCCTCGCCTCCGCGGATGCGGCCTACGTCACCGGCGCTGTGCTGCCGGTCGACGGCGGCCTCGGCATGGGCCATTAGCAGACCGGAGGGGAACGCGATGGGCATCCTGGACGGCAAGCGGATCCTGGTGACGGGAGTGCTGACCGACGCGTCGATCGCGTTCCACGTGGCCCGCGTCGCGCAGCAGGAGGGCGCCACCGTCGTGCTGACCGGCTTCGGGCGGCTCAGCCTGGTGGAGCGGATCGCCAGGCGGCTGCCCGCGCTGGCGCCAGTCCTTGAGCTCGACGTGACCGACACCGCGCAACTGGACTCGCTGGCGGAGCGGGTGTCCGAGCACGTCGGCGCGCTGGAGGGGGTCGTGCACGGCATCGCCAACGCGCCCGCCTCGGCGCTCGGCGGCAATTTCCTGCACACCCCCTGGCAAGACGTGGCCGCGGCACTGCACGTGTCGGCCTACTCGCTGAAAGCGCTGGCCATGGCCGCGCTGCCGCTGATGAGCGGTGGCGGCTCGATCGTCGGACTGGATTTCGACGCAAGCCGGGCATGGCCCGCCTACGACTGGATGGGCGTGTCCAAGGCGGCCCTGGAGTCGTGCGCTCGCTACCTAGCCCGCGATCTGGGACCGCGCGGGATCCGGGTCAACCTGATATCGGCGGGCCCGCTGAAGACCATGGCCGCCAAGAGCATCCCCGGCTTCGGTGCCTTCGAGGGGATGTGGCACGACCGGGCGCCGCTCGGCTGGAACCTGGCCGATCCCGAGCCGGCCGCCCGCGGGTGCGTGGCACTGCTCTCCGACTGGTTCCCCGCGACCACCGGCGAGATCGTGCACGTCGATGGTGGAGTGCACGCAATCGGCGGCTGATGGCCGGCAAATCTCCTGTGATGCGCCCAATCCGGCAGTCCTGCAGGACATCGATAACAACTTGTAACGTTTTCGCCCTGAGATCGCTATCCGCGTGACCCTACGCTTCGGGCATGCCGTGCACCGGCGAGGGCAAACTCCGCGACGCGGATGAACGCCCGGCGGTGCGCGGCAGAAGCGGCGAGCGATGGCTCGCTGCACACAGCTTGGCGCGAAGACGAGGACCCGGCTAACCGGCGTCCGCGCGCGCCACGAGAAGCGAGGGGACGCGATGAAATTCGCCCGTCCGGCAACTAAGTTCGCGGTGCTCGCGATCGCCGGAGTCACCGTTCTTGCCGCCTGCGGCAAGAGCAGCACCAGCGGAGGCGGTTCGACGACCCTCGGGCCGTCCGGCGCGTTCGGCACGGTGCCAGCTGCCAGCGGCACGCCGCACGGCGGCACGGTCACCTTCGCCGAGCCGCCAGGTGCCACTCCGAACTGGATCCTCCCGATCATCACGGCAGCCAACGACTCGGTCTTCACGGTGCTGTCCTTCGATTACGAAATGTGGCGCCCGCTGTACTGGTTCGTCAAAGGCGTAGCGCCCGCCGAGACGCCGGCGATGAGCCTGGCGGAAGAGCCCAAGTGGAGCAACGGCGACAAGACCGTCACCATCACGATGAAGAGCAACTACAAGTGGTCCGACGGCAAGCCGATCACCTCGCAGGACGTCCTCTTCTGGATCGACGAGATGAAGGCAGCGGTCAAGGAGAGCCCCGCCAACTGGGCCGGCTACACCCCGAAGACCGGGATCCCGGACGAGCTGGCGAGCGCGACCACGCCCAACGCCTCCACGATCGTGATCAACCTGAAGAAGGCCTACAACCCGTCGTGGTTCATCGAGGACCAGTTCTCCTCGATCCAGCCAATGCCTTCGCACGCGTGGGCCAAGGCCTCCGCGAATGGCCCCATCCTGAACTTCACCAACCCCGCCAACGCGACGAAGATCTACAACTACCTGTCCGCGCAGTCCAAGTCGGTGGGGACCTACGCCACCAACCCGCTGTGGCAGGTCGTTGACGGGCCGTACAAGCTGTCCTCGTTCAACAGCACCACGGAAGCCTTCGGGATGACGCCCAACGCCACCTACGGCGGGCCGGAGTCGAAGAAGGTCCTGAACCTGACCGGGGTGCCCTTCACCTCCGACACCGCCGAGTACAACGCGGTCAAGGCAGGCAGCATCGACGTCGGGTACGTGCCGCTGGCCAACGTGCCGCAGATCAAGTCGGTGGAGTCCGGCGGCTACAACGCCTTCGGCTACCCCGACTTCGGCTGGAACTACATGGCGTACAACTTCAAGGATACGACCGGTGACTTCAACAACATCATCGGCCAGCTCTACATCCGTCAGGCGATAGCGCACCTGCAGGACGAGTCCGGCATCATCCACGCGTTCTTCAACGGAGCCGGCGGCGAGGCTTACGGGCCTGTCCCGTCGATCCCGGTGAGCCCGTTCACCCCGTCGAACGCTAAGACTGCGCCCTACCCGTTCAGCGTCAGCGCGGCGGTCGCACTGCTCAAGGGGCACGGCTGGACCGTCACCCCGAATGGCACCGACGTGTGCAAGAGCGCGGGTACCGGGGCGACCCAGTGCGGCGCCGGCATCCCGGCCGGCACCAAGCTCACGTTCCCGCTGGTCTACAACACCTCGCCGTCCATCATCGGCGAGCAGGCCACCGACCTCGCCTCGGAGGCGAAGAAGGCAGGGATCACGATCAGCCTGTCGTCGGACAACTTCAACCACATGATCGCCAACGACAACGACCCGGCATCGCCCAAGACGATCGACAAGTGGGCGGTAGAGGACTTCGGCGGGTTCACCGACTCGACCTACCCGACCACGCTCGGCGTGTTCAACAGCACGGGGTCGAGCAACCTGGGCGGCTACGCGAGCCCCGAGGCCGACAAGCTGATCCAGGCGTCGGTCACCAGCAGCAACCCAGCTGCGGTGACGGCCGAGGCCTCGTACCTCACCCAGCAGCAGGTGGGCCTCTTCCAGCCGAACCCGGACCTCGTCCAGGTGTGGAAGAAGACCCTGTCCGGGCCGCCGGCCTCATTCGAGACGCTGACCCAGTACAACCTCAACCCGGAGTACTGGTACTTCACCAAGTAAACGCGTCATCAGCCGGGACGGCCTGACCGTTACCGGCGAAAGGAGCCGCTGGACGCCCCTGTCTCCAGTGATACACACTGGAGACAGGGGCGCTGGCGCAATTGAGCCGGGCGCGTCGCAAGAAGGGTTCGGCCGGTGATCTCATACCTGATCCGCCGCGCGGGTACGCCGCTGGCGCTGCCGCCGGGCCTGCCCGCCCGGCTGGCGCCGAGGCGTCACCTGGTGCGCAATGCGGGCCTGACCGCAGTCACGAAATAGGAGGCACCAGTGGCAAACATCGCGCCCCCGCTCCCGCCGCTCGACGTGACCCGCGCGCCCGAGGGCGGTGAAGTCGGGCCGGTGCAGAGCGGCTGGCGGCTCGCCGCCAGGGAGTTCGTCCGGAACAAGCTGGCCGTCGTCGGGCTGGCCATCCTCGCCTTCTTCGTCCTGTTCTGCTTCGGCGGCCCGCTCGTCTATCACGGCAACCTGCTCAACACCAACCTGCTCGGCGTCAACCTGGCGCCGGGACCCGGCCATCCGATGGGGACCGACAACCTGGGCTTCGACGTGCTGGCCGAGCTGATGAAGGGCGGCCAGGCGTCGCTCGAGGTCGGGTTCCTGGCGGCGGCGATCGGGATCGTGATCGGCGCACTCTACGGGGCGGTCGCCGGGCTGCTCGGCGGGATTGCCGATGCGGTCCTGATGCGGATCGTCGACGTCTTTCTCTCGGTGCCGATCCTGTTCGTGGTGCTGATCGTCGCCGTCAGGTACGGCGCCTCGGTGCTCAGCCTCAGCCTCATCATCGGGGCCTTCACCTGGCTGGTACCCGCCCGGCTGGTCCGCGGCGAGGTACTCACGCTGCGAGTACGCGACTTCGTCTCGGCGGCGCGCGCCGCCGGATCCGGCCGGTGGCGGCTGATCAACCGGCACCTGATCCCGAACGCGCTCAGCGTGATCATCGTCAACGTTACCTTCAATGTCGCCGACGCGATCCTGCTCGTGGCCACCCTCGGGTTCCTCGGCTTCGGGCTGCACTACCCGACCTTCGACTGGGGCGACATGCTCTCTAACGGCATCGGCTACCTGCAGGCCGGGTACTGGTGGCAGATCTACCCGGCCGGCGTGAGCATCATCCTCGTCGTGATGGCCTGCAACCTCATCGGCGACGCGCTGCGCGACTCGCTGGACGTGCGGCTGCGCAAGCGCTGAGCCCGGCTGCCGATCCGCCGCGTCACTGGCCTGCACCACTCTGAGCTGAGGAGTACCCCCGGATGGCCCCAGTCCTGGAGATCAACGACCTCTCCACGCATATCCAGCTGACCAAGTCGGTCGTGCAGGCCGTCGGGAACATTGACCTGCGTATCGAGTCAGGGGAAACGGTCGGGCTGGTGGGCGAGTCCGGCTGCGGCAAGTCCATGACCGGGCTGTCCATCATGGGATTGCTGCCACCCGGCGGGCAGATCGTCAACGGCTCGGTCAAGCTGGACGGCAAGGAACTCGTCGGCCTGCCCAGGGAAGACCTGCAGCACATTCGCGGCAACGAGATCGCCATGATCTTCCAGGACCCGCTTACCTCGCTCGACCCTACGAAGACCATCGGCTACCAGGTAGCCGAGCCGGTCCGGCTGCACCGTGGCGCGAGCAAGGCCGAGGCCCTGGACCGGGCCGCCGAGGTCCTCGGCCTGGTCGGGCTGCCCAGGCCGAGGGAGCGGCTCAGCGACTTTCCGCACCAGCTGTCCGGCGGGCTCCGCCAGCGGGTGATGATTGCCATGGCGCTGACCTGCGAGCCGAGACTGCTGATCGCCGACGAGCCCACTACGGCGCTGGACGTGACGATCCAGGCGCAGATCCTGGCGCTGCTTGACGACCTCAAGGAACGGCTTGGCATGGCCATGCTGCTGATCACCCACGACATGGGCGTGATCGCAGGCCACGCCGACCGGATCCACGTAATGTACGCGGGCAGGATGGTGGAGAGCACCGAGACCGGGCTGCTTTTCAGCCACATGCATCACCCTTACACCCAGGCACTGCTCGCCTCGATCCCGCGGCTGAGCCAGGACAATACGCAGCGGCTGCTGAACATCCCGGGCATCCCGCCGGACCTGTCCGACCCCCCGGCCGGCTGCCGGTTCGCCGCGCGGTGCAGCCGCGCTACGGACAAGTGCCGCGTCGACGAGCCGCCGCTGACTGGCGAGACCGCCAACCACCTGTTCTCCTGCTGGCACCCGACCGATGGCCCGCTGGCGCTGAACCTGGAGAAGCCGGCCGGCCCGGGCACCAGTAGCGCTACGGTGACCGAGCGCGAGCCGGCTGCCGACCGCGAGATGGCAGCCGACCGCGAGCTGGCAGCCGGCGGCGAGCTGGCGGCCAGCGGGGCGCCGCTGCTCGAGGTGCGCGACCTGGTGAAAGAGTTCCCGATCACATCCGGCGCGATCCTGCAGCGCAAGGTCGGCAGCGTCAAGGCGGTATCCGGCGTCTCGTTCACGGTCAACCACGGGGAGACGTTCGGCCTGGTGGGCGAATCCGGCTGCGGCAAGACCACGATCGGGCGGATGGTGGTGGCGCTGGAGCAGCCCACCTCAGGCGTGATCAACTTGCGCGGCGAGGACATCCTCGCCCTCCGGGGGGGCGCCCTGCGCAGGAAGCGCCGCGACCTGCAGCTGATGTTCCAGGACCCGTACTCCTCGCTCGACCCCCGGATGCGGGTCGGCGCGATCATCAGGGAACCCCTGTCGATCCAGCACATCGGCACCCGGCAGGAACAGCAGGGGAAGGTCTTCGAGCTGCTCGACGAGGTCGGGCTGCCGCGCAACTCGGTCGAGCGCTACCCGCACGAGTTTTCCGGCGGGCAGCGGCAGCGGATCGGGCTCGCCCGCGCGCTCACCCTGAACCCGCGGGTGATCGTGGCCGACGAGCCGGTCAGCGCCCTCGACGTGTCCATCAGGGCGCAGGTGCTCAACCTGATGAAACGGCTGCAGGCCGACCACGACCTGACCTTCGTCGTCATCTCCCACGACCTCGCCGTGGTCAAGTACATGGCCAACCGGATCGGCGTCATGTACCTGGGCAAGCTCGTCGAGCTCGGCTCCGGCGACGATATCTATCACCGCGCCGCGCACCCCTACACGGCGGGGCTGATAGCCACGATCCCGGTGCCCGAGCCGGTGGAGGCACGGGCGACCGCCAAGGTCGGGATCAAGGGCGAGCTGCCAAGCCCGGTCAATCCTCCGTCCGGCTGCAGGTTCCGCACCCGCTGCCCGTTCGTCCAGGAGCTCTGCGCCCAGGAGGAGCCGCAGCTACGTTCATTCGGGCCGGGGCACGTGGCGGCCTGCCACTTCCCCCTGCAGGGCTATGCGCCGGGCGCCGGCATCGTGGCGGCTGCCGACAGCCTGACGGCTTAGAACGACGGAAGGAGGCACAGGGAAATGACCGCTTACCTGCTCCGCAGGCTGGGCACGTCCATCGTCATCGTCGTCGGTATCTCGATCTTCATCTTCGCGATGCTGCACGCCATCTTCCCGTCGCCAGCCATCACTGTGCTCGGCGCACGGGCGAATACCGTCCTGATCAACGCCTATAACCGCGAGCACGGCTTTGACAAGCCCGTCCTCGTGCAGTACCTGCATTACATGAACGGTCTGGTGCACGGCAATCTCGGCTACTCCTACAAGCTGAACCAGAGCGTCGCGCAGCTATTCCAGGAGAGGTGGGCGCGCAGCGCCTACCTCTCCGGCTCGGCCCTGGTGCTCGCGATCCTGATCGCAGTCCCGCTCGGCATCTATCAGGCGGTCAAGCGGAACACCCTCGGGGACAACGCCGCGACGACCGTGGCCTTCGTGCTCTACGCGATGCCCGACTTCTTCCTGTACCTGATCGCCATCGCGCTGTTCGCGCTAGCGTTCCCGATCTTCAGCTACGAGGCCAGCCAGTCCACCTCGGTGCCGACGGTCATGCTGGACTGGCACGCCATGACGCTGCCGATCGTGTGCCTGACCCTGCTCAACGTGGCCGGGTACTCCAGGTACATGCGCTCCAGCGCGATGGACTCGCTGGCCCAGGACTACATCAAGGCGGCCAGGGCCAAGGGCCTGCCCGAGCGGCTGGTGCTGCTGCGGCACCTGCTGCGCAACGCCTGCCTGCCGATGGCCACCCTGATCGGCTTGTCCATCCCGGCGCTGCTGGCGGGAAACGTCATCGCCGAGTACGTTTTCAACTACCAGGGCCTCGGGCTGCTGTTCATTAACAGCCTGAATAACGAGGACTACCCCGTGCTGCTTGCCTACACGCTGGTCGGCGCCGTGCTGACCGTGGCCGGGAACCTGATGGCCGACATCGCGCTGACCGTGGCTGATCCGCGCATCCGGCTGAGCTGACCGCAGCGCGGGAGGTGCCCCGTGACTGGCCCGGCTGCTGGGCGCGCTAATCAGCAGCCGGCCGTGCCTGCCCGGTGACTGCCTACCTGGTCCGCAGGGCAGCCATCTCGGCGGTGATCGCCTTCGGCCTCTCCATCGTCATCTTCGGCATGCTGCACCTGCTCTACCCGTCCCCGGCGATCGTGGTGCTGCCGCCGCGCACGCCGGAGGCGCTGATCGCGGCCTGGAACCGCGAGCACGGATTCGACGACCCGGTCATCGTGCAGTACCTCCGCTACGTCAATCAGGTGCTGCACGGCAACCTGGGTTACTCCTACAAGCTGAACGAGAGCGTCACCACCCTGCTCAGCCAGAGATGGGCACGCAGCGCCTACCTGTCCGGCAGTTCGCTGCTGCTCGCGCTGCTCATCGCGATGCCGCTCGGTATCTTCCAGGCGGTGCGCCGCAACACCATCTCCGATCACGTCACCACGACGGCGGCGTTCACCGCCTATGCGATACCTGACTTCTTCTTCTACCTGATCGCGATCCAGGCACTCGCGCTGACCTTCCCCGTCTTCGGGTACGAAGCGAGCCAGTCCTCCTCGGTCCTGGCGGTCATGCTGGACTGGCACGATATGGCGCTGCCGATCAGCTGCAGTACCTTGCTGATCGTCGCCGGGTACTCGCGGTACATGCGATCGAGCGCGATGGACACGCTGGCCCAGGACTACATCACGGCGGCCAGGGCCAAGGGCCTGCCCGAGCGGCTGGTGCTGCTGCGGCACCTGCTGCGCAACGCCTGCCTGCCGATGGCCACCATTGTCGGCCTGTCCATCCCGGCGCTGCTGGCCGGGAACCTGGTCGCCGAGGTGGTCTTCAACTACAACGGGCTCGGGCTGCTGTTCTACGACAGCCTGCAGACCGAGGACTATCCGGTGCTGCTCGCCTACACACTGGTCGGCGGCCTGCTGACCATCGCCGGCAACTTCGCGGCCGACATCGCGCTGACCGTCGCGGACCCGCGGATCCGGCTGGCCTGAGGCAGCCTTGTGCGTCCGGCGGACGCGGCTGATACTTCGACTATGGGAAGGCTGCAGGACCGGGCAGGCACCCCCCCGCTGCCGCTGCGCGCCTCCGACGCCGAGCGGGAGCAGGTCGTCGGCCAGCTGCGGGAACGTTTCGCCGAGGGCCGGCTGACCCAGGACAGCTTCGTGCACCGGATAGACGCCGCGCTGCGCGCCCGCGAGCGGCCCGAACTCGACGAGCTGCTCGCCGACATGCCGGCCCGGCGGCGCCTGGCCGGCTTCCTGCCCGACCTCCTAGCCGGGGTCGCCGCGCGCTGGCAGGCGGCGGCGCGGCGTGCCGCCGCGCGGCGTGCCACGGCGCGCAGGCCGGACACCCGCTGGCAGCCTGCCCAGTGGCCCGCGCTGCTGCTTCCCGCTGGCCGTGAAATCCTCTTCACGATCGGCCGGGACACAGACTGCGACCTCGTGCTGGCCGACCTGACGGTCTCCCGCCGGCACGCGCGCCTCGAACGTGACGGCGCCGGCTGGCTGCTCGCGGATCTGGGGTCTACCAACGGCACCAGGCTCAACGGCTGGCGGGTCAGCAGTCCCGTCCCGGTGCGGCCCGGCGACCAGGTCAGCTTCGGCACGGCAAGCTTCGTGCTGGCCGGTGGCCGGTAGGGCGCCCCGCCGGTCCATGCCGTGAACGCAGACGGCCGGCCAGCCCTTAGAGTCATGGGGTGACCTTGGTTCTCCTGGTGCGGCACGGCCTGACGGCCACCACCGGAACGGTGCTCACCGGCCGTACCCCCGGTATCCCGCTGGATGACCGCGGCCGTGATCAGGCCGCCGCCCTGGCGGCCAGGCTCGCCGCCGTCCCGCTGGACGCGATCATCACCAGCCCGCTTGAGCGCTGCCGGCAGACCGCCGAGGCGCTCGCCG
>PMSW01000083.1 GCA_003168215.1 Actinomycetota bacterium | reverse complement strand
TGCCGGTCGGAGTTTGGTCAGGCTCGCAGAAAAAGATCACCCCCTTCTACCGGAAGCTCGACCTGACGGTGGTCGGGATCGGGGTGTTTAACACCCAGGTCCTGCAGGACGACATTGACTCCGGCCGGACAGGTCTCCTGCTCGGCGCGCCTGCGCTGGCCAGGGAGTTCCGAGCTTGCTGCACTAGTGACGCTTACGTCGGCCTGCAGCTGACGGGCGGGAGCCGCGATGACGCGGTCGTCGCCCGGGAGTACGAGCAGCTGGAGAACACCAGTTCCTTCTATGCACATGGAGGGGGTCAGCTCCTCCAGGTCCTGCAGGTTTACAGCACCTCGGACATCGAGGCGGAAGCGCAGCGGGCGATCCGCCCGGAGGCGATCGCGCTGGGCGTGTTCGGGGTGATCGCCGGGCTCGCCGCGCTGCTGATCGGCGTCCAGTCGATCTCCCGGCAGGTGCAGGCCGGTTCCGGCGACACCGAGATCCTGCGCGGGCTGGGCGCTGGCCCCGCGGCGACCACGGCCGACGGGCTGCCGGGAATCATCGGCGCCATCGCTGCCGGATCGGTGCTGGCCGCGGCGGTGACCGTCGGCCTGTCGCCGCTGACCTTGTTCGGGCCGGTGCGAAGCGCTGAGCCCTCGGCCGGGATCTACCTGGACACGGCGGTGCTGGGACTGGGCGCGCTTTTCCTGTTCGCGGTCCTCGGCGCGGTGGCTGCCGTCATCGGCTACCGCCTGGCGCCGCACCGGGTGGTCGCCCGCGGGCAGGCGGGCGGGCGCGGGTCCGGCGCAGTCCGGGCGGCGCTGGCCGCCGGGCTGCCGGCACCGGTGGTGGCGGGTACGCGGTTCGCCCTGGAGCCGGGGCACGGCCGGACCGCAGTGCCGGTGCGCTCGGTCATCGTCGGCGCGGTGCTGGCCATCGGCGTCGTCATGGCCACGCTCACCTTCGGTGCGAGCCTCAATACCCTGGTCTCGCACCCGGCTCTTTACGGCTGGAACTTCAACTACGCGCTGTACTCGACCGACGGCTGGGGGCCGTTCCCCCCGCAGGTTACCCAGCTGGTGGACCATGACCGCTCGGTCCAGGCCGCCACCGGCGTGTACTTCCTGACGGTCCAGATCGACCGCACGCAACAGACGGTCCCGGCCATCCTCTCCCCGGTTCACCCCGCGGTGGGCCCGCGGATCCTGCACGGCCGCGGGCTGGACGGGTCTGGCCAGATAGTGCTCGGCCCGGCCACGCTGGCCCAGTTGCACAAGCGGATCGGCGACACCGTGCGGGTCTACCTGGGCAACGTCATCCGCGGTACCGAGCTGCGGATCGTGGGCACCGCTGCCCTGCCGACCATCGGCGACACTCTCGGCGTGCACGCCTCACTGGGCACCGGAGCCCTCTTCGCCACGACGGTCGTGCCTGCGTCAGTGTTCACCCGCGAGTACGGCCCGGAAAACGGCCCCAATTCCATCTTCGTGCGGCTGCGCCCCGGCACCAGCCAGACGGCCGGCCTGCGGTCGCTGCAGAAGATCGCTGCCGAGTACAACCAGATTGCGCACTCGCCGCAGTTGCTGGCGCACGCCGGCCCGTCAGCGCTGCAGATCCAGGCCAGCGTGCTGCCAGCGCAGCGGCCAGCCGAGATCGTGAACTACAAGACGATGGGAACGCTGCCGGCGATCCTCTCCGGCGGGCTTGCCGCCGGGGCGGTCGCCGCCCTCGGGCTCACGCTGGTCACCTCGGTGCGCCGCCGCCGCCGTGACTTCGCGCTGCTGAAAACGCTCGGCTTCACCCGCCGCCAGCTCTCGGCGGCCATCGCCTGGCAGTCGACAGTCGTTATCGCCATCGGCCTGGTGATCGGCGTGCCGCTGGGAATCGCGGCCGGCCGCTGGCTATGGCTGCTGTTCGCCGGTGAACTGTCGGCCGTGCCCGACCCGGTCGTCCCGGCCGCCTCGATCGCCCTGGCGGCCCTGGCCGCCCTGGTCCTGGCCAACCTCGTCGCCGCCCTGCCCGGGCGGTCCGCCGCCCGCACCCGCGCCGCGCTGGTGCTGAGGTCGGAGTGACGCCGATGCGCATCATGGGGCCGGCATGAACGGGCCGGTGCTGCGGACGGCGTGGTACCGGTTCCGGGCCACCTTCCGCCGCCGGTGGGCCGGTTATCTCGCGCTGGCCGTGCTCATCGGCCTGGTCGGCGGCGTGGCGATGGCGTCGGTGGTAGCCGCCCGCCGCACCTATGGCTCGTATCCGAAGTTCCTGGCCAGCACCAACCCCTCGGACCTTGTGGTGCAGCCATTCACCAAGACGAATTACTCGCCGGGCTTCGTTCGCCAGCTGAGCGGGCTGCCGCACGTGCGGGCGGTCGCGGTCGCGGTGCCCTTCAACGCGGTGACCCTCACGCCGGCCGGAAAGCTCGGCACGGTCCTGCTCGCGCATGTGCAGCTGGCCGCCACCCTCGCCAGCCCTCATGGCCTCTACTACGACCAGGACCGGGTGACGATCGTGCGCGGGCGCCGGGCCAATCCGGCGCGGGCGGACGAGGTGGTGGCCAGCCCGGATGCCGCCGCCCTGCTCCACCTTCAGGTCGGGTCGCACGTACGGGTAGGGCTGATCAGCAGCTCCCAGCAGAGCCCCCGCATTCCCGCCAGCCGGCGAGCGGAACTGACGGTCACCGGGATCGGGGTGTTCAACACCCAGGTGCTCCAGGACGGTATCGACGCCGGCCGGACCGGCTTCCTGCTCGGCACGCCCGCGCTCGCCCGGGAGTTCGCCTCCTGCTGTGCCAGCGGCATGAACGTCGGCCTGCGCCTGGACGGCGGCAGCCGGTATGACACGGTGGCCGGCAAGGAGTACCAGCATCTGGTGGCCACCAGTTCCTACATTAAGACCGGCTCATCCGAGCTCTACGTCTACATTACGGCCGCCATCGAGGCGCAGGCCCAGCGGGCGATCCGCCCGGAGGCCATCGCCCTCGCGGTTTTCGGGCTGATCGCCGGGCTCGCGGCGCTGATCATCGCTACCCAGTCGCTGTCCCGCCAGATCCGGGCGGGCGCGGATGACACCGGGGTACTGCGGGCACTCGGTGCCGGGCCCGCGGCGATCATGGCCGACGGGCTGCCTGGCATCCTGGCGGCGATCACGCTCGGGTCGCTGCTCGCCGTTGCCACCGCTATCGGCTTGTCACCGTTTTCGCTGTTCGGACCGGTACGGAAGGTAGACCCCGGACGCGGGATCTACCTCGATCCGGCAGTGCTCGTCCTTGGCGCGGCGGGGCTGCTCCTCGTCCTTGGCGGCGTGGCGGCAGTGACCGCCCACCGGCAGGCGCCGCATCGGGTGGCCGCCCGCGAGCAGGTCGCTGGGCGCGGGGCGGGCGCGGTCAGGGCGATGCTTGCCCCCAGGCTGCCAGCCTCGGGGGTGGAAGGCATGCGGCTGGCCCTGGAGCCAGGGCGGGGGCGCACCGCTGTCCCGGTCCGCTCAGTCATGGCCGGCGCGGTGCTGGCCATGACCGTGGTCACCGCCACGCTGACCTTCGGTGCCAGCCTCACCACCTTGATCACGCATCCGGCACTGTACGGGTGGAACTTCAGCTACGCCTACTACGCGGTCCAGGGCTGGGGTTCTGTGCCCGTCAAGTGGGCCGGCCCGCTGCTGGCCCACGACCGGGCCGTGGCCGCCACCACCGGGGTGTCCTTCGTGACGGTCCAGGTCGACGGCCAGACCGTGCCGGCCATCGTGGCCCCCACCCGCCCGGCCGTGGGCCCGCCCGTCCTGTCCGGTCACGGCCTCGACGGCAGCCACCAGGTCGTGCTCGGCCCGGCCACCCTCGCTCAGCTGCACAAGCGGGTCGGCGACACGGTGACACTGGCCAGCGGTAACTTCCATGTCCGGCTGCGGATCGCGGGCACGGCCACCATGCCGGCGATCGGCGGCGTGCTGAGCGTCCATTCCTCGATGAGCACCGGGGCGCTCTTCTCCACGGCGGTTCTCCCGGGAAGTGCCTCCGGTCCGTTCGGTCCCCTTCTGTCCGGTCCGAACGCCATCCTGGTGCGGCTGCGGCCCGGCGTTAGCCAGGCGGCCGGCCTCGGGTCGCTGCAGGCGATCAGCCGGCAGATCACGCGGACACTGAACTCGCCGCGGGTGGTGGCCGCCAGCGGCGGTACCTCCTTCGCGGACACCGTGGACCTGCTGCCGGCCCAGCGGCCGGCCGAGATCGTGAATTACCGGTCGATGGGCTCGATGCCCGCCATCCTGGCCGGCGGGCTGGCCGCCGCGACCGTGGCCGCGCTCGGGCTCACCCTGGTTGCGTCCGTGCGCCGCCGCCGCCGTGACTTCGCGCTACTGAAGACGCTGGGATTTACCCGCGGTCAGATAGCGGCGGCGGTGGCCTGGCAGTCGACCGTCATCGCTGCCGTCGGCCTGCTGATCGGCGTCCCGCTGGGGATCGCGGCGGGCCGCTGGCTGTGGCTGCTGTTCGCCCGCCAGCTCTCCGCCGTCCCCGACCCCGTCATCCCGGCCGTCTCGATCGCGCTGGCCGCCGCCGCCGCCCTGATCCTGGCCAACCTCGTCGCCGCCCTGCCCGGCCGGGCCGCGGCCCGCACGAGTGCCGCGCTCGCGCTGAGGTCGGAGTGACGCCGATGCGCATCATGGGGCCGGCATGAACAGGCAAGTGCGGCAGGTGGCGTGGTACCGGTTCCGGGCCACGCTCCGCCGCCGGTGGACCGGCTACGTCGCCCTGGCAGTGCTGGTCGGCCTCGTCGGCGGGGTGGCCCTGGCCTCGGTTGTCGCAGCCCGCCGCACCGACTCCTCCTACCCCGACTACCTGGCGGGCACGAACCCCTCCGACCTGATCGTGCAGCCGTCCACGACGCCTGCCTATGCGCCGGCATTCCTCGACGGGAGCCTTGCCCGGCTGAAGCACGTCGCGCATGTCGAGTCCGCCGAAGGATTCAATGCGGCCACGCTCACTCCGCGCGGCGGGATCGCCACGTTCCTGATCACGCAGGTAGAGCTGGTCGCCAGCCTGGACGGCCTGTACTCCGACCAGGACCGCCTGACGATCGTCGGGGGTCACCGCGCCAATCCGGCGCGGGCGGACCAGGTGGTCGCGACCACCCAGGCCGCGTCGGTGCTCGGCCTGCACGTGGGATCGCATATCTCGGTTGGCGTACTGCCCAACGCGGCGAGAACGCACTCCGACTTCCGCAAGCTCAAGCTGACCGTGGTCGGGCTCGGCGTACTCAACACCCAGGTCGTCCAGGACGACATTGACCGCGACCGGACCGGCTTCCTGATCGGAACGCCCGCCCTGGCCAGGATGATCGTGCCCTGCTGCGCCAACTATGAATACGTGGGCCTGCAGCTAGCCGGCGGCAGCAGCGACGACGCCGCGGTCGAGCAGGAGTACGATAATCTGCTCAGCAGCAGCCACTTTACCCAGTCCGGCAAAGGGGCCGGCTCGCTGCTCCAGGTTTACGTCACCGCGGCGATCGAGGCGCAGGCACAGCGGGCGATCCGGCCGGAAGCCATCGCCCTCGGCCTGTTCGGGCTCATCGCCGGGCTCGCCGCGCTGATCATCGGAGCGCAGTCGATCTCCCGGCAGCTGCGCGAGGGCGCCGCGGACACCGCGGTACTGCGGGCGCTCGGGGCCGGCCCGGCGGCGACCGCGGCCGACGGCCTGCCCGGCATCCTCGCCGCCACGGCGGCCGGCTCGCTGCTGGCGGCAGCCGTTGCCGCCGGGCTGTCCCCGCTCACCTTGTTCGGGCCGGCCCGCGCCGTCGAGCCGCAGTCGGGGATCTACCTGGACTGGGCCGTCCTCGGGCTCGGCGCACTGGCGCTGGCTATCATCCTCGGCGCGGTGGCCGGCGTGATCGGCTTCCGGCAGGCGCCGCACCGCGCCGCCACCCGGATAGCGGCGGGGCACGTGCCTGGCGCGGTACGGGCCGGCCTGGCCGCCGGGCTGCCGGTCCCGGCAGTCGCCGGGCTGCGGTTCGCCCTGGAGCCGGGCCAGGGGCGCACCGCGGTGCCGGTGCGCTCGGTCATCGCAGCCTCGGGGCTGGCGGTCCTCGTCGTCACCACGACGCTCGCCTTCGGGGCCAGCCTCAGCACCCTCATCTCGCATCCGGCCCTGTACGGGTGGAACTTCAGCTATGCGCTGTACTCGACCGACGGCTACGGGGCATTCTCGCCTCACTTCATCGAACCGAAATTGCGTGCCGACAAGATGGTCGCCGCGACCACCGGGGTCTACTTCGCCACCGCCCAGGTCGGCGGCCAGACGGTCCCGGTCATCACCGCCCCGGCCCGTGCCGCGGTGGCCCCGCCGGTACTGTCCGGCCATGCGGTCGACGGCCCGGGCCAGATCGTGCTCGGCCCCGCCACCCTGGCCCAGCTGCACCTGCGGATCGGCGACAGCGTCCGGGTATCCGAGGGACAGATTGTGGCCCCGCGCTCACTGCGGATTGTCGGCACGGCCGCGCTGCCGGCCATCGGCACGGTCCTTGGCGTGCACGCATCCATGGGCACCGGCGCGCTGATCGACACCTCGGTGGTCAACACGGCAACGCTCGCCGCTGGCTTCGGCTCCCTGGCCGGGCCGAACGCCATCCTCATCCGGATGCGGCCCGGCGTCAGCCAGGCCGCCGGGATGCAGTCACTGCAGCGGATCGCCGGTGCGTACCGCCAGCTCATGCGCTCGCCGAAGATCCTGGCAGCGAGCCACGGCCTCTCCCAGATAGTTAACGTGAACCTGCTGGCGGCGCAGCGCCCGGCGGAGATCGTGAACTACAAGTCGATGGGCGCGATGCCGGAGGTACTGGCCGGCGGCCTGGCCGCTGGCGCCGTGGGCGCGCTCGGGCTCACGCTGAACGCCTCGATCCGGCGCCGCAGGCGCGACTTCGCCCTGCTGAAGACCATCGGGTTCACCCGGTCGCAGCTCGCCGCCGCCGTCGCCTGGCAGGCGACCGTGACCGCCGCGATCGGGCTGGTGATCGGCATCCCGCTGGGCATCGCGGCCGGCCGCTGGCTATGGCTGGCGTTCGCCAGCGAGCTGGCCGCCGTCCCCGACCCGGTCATCCCCGCCGTCTCGATTACCCTGGCCGCCGTTGCCGCCCTGATCCTGGCCAACCTGGTGGCCGCCGTCCCCGGCCTGCGGGCCGCGCGAACGCCGGCAGCTACCGTGCTGCGAGCGGAGTGATGATGAACACTGCCCTTGATAATCGCCCCATCGTGATGCCGCCACGGCACGGCAGCACCGCTCGCCGCGTCGTGGCCGGCATGCTGCTGCCCGTCATCACCGCCGCGATCGCGGTGGTCGGGCTCCGGGTACCGGTCAGTGCCCCCTTCCCTGCCGCGGCGGCCGTCGCCTTCGGACTCGTCCTGGTCGGCGCATTGTCGGCCGCCGTCCTCGGCCGTGCGCCGGAGCGGGTACCCCAGTGGCAGGTGACGCTCGGCCCGCTGGCCGCGGCGGTGGCGCTGACCGCCTCGCGGATCGGCGACGAGGCGACCGGCGGCCAGCACCGGGCTGCCCGCGCCGTTGCCACGCTCGCCGTGCTGTTCCTCGTCGCCGTCTGGGTCCACCTGCTGCTCGCCTTGCCCGATGGCCAGCTCGCCGGGCGAAGCAGGCAGGCGGGGACGGTCCTGGCCTATGCCGGCGCGGCGGCCACCGGAATAGCGCTGACGATCGCCGGCCGCCCCCTCGCCGCCGGGGCAGTAGCGCTGATCTGGCCGCTGGCCACCGCTTGCGCTCTGCCGGCGGTGCGGCTCCGTTACCTGGCAGCGGCGGGCCGCGACCGGGAGCGGATGCAGTGGATGAGCGTGGGCGCCGTGCTGGCCGCCGACTGCGCGCTGGTGGTCGTCGTCCTGCACGTGCTCGTCGACTGGCCAGGGCCGGTCGCGGCCGCGACGGCCGGCTGCGCGATCTTCCTGCCGCTCGGCATGATCGCCGGGGAGGTGCGCGGGCTCGGGCCCGCTGGCGGGCGGGTGCTGGTCCAGGTGCTGTCGGTAGCGGGATTCACCATCGTGGTCGCGGCTATCTACCTGGTCATCGTGTTCGGTATCGGGACGCCGCCGCACGATTCGGGCGACCGCGCGGTTCTCGGGCTGTCGATGGTGGCGGCGGCGGTGGCGGCGATCGGGTACCTGCCGGCCAGGGACCGGCTTGTCGCCTCGGCCACCCGCTTCGTCTACGGGGCCAAGGAGGCGCCCGACGAGGCGCTCCGCACCTTCGGCAGCCGCCTGACCCGGGCGATCCCGATGGACGAGCTGCTGCTGCAGCTGGCCGAGTCGCTGCGCAAGACCATGGGGCTGACCAGAGCCGAGGTCTATACCGGAGCGGGGGACGTGCTGGAGCGAGCGGTGTCGGTGCCCGACGCAGGGCCCCGTTCTATCGTGGTGACGGCGCGCGAGCGCCCCATCGTGACCAGAGCCGGAGTGTCCGGCAGCGCCTGGGCATCGGTCTGGCTGCCGCAGCTGCTCGAGGGCCGGCCGCACGAGCAGCTTCGGGTGGCGCCCGCCAGCCACGGCGGCGAGCTGCTCGGCCTGATCGTCGTCGAGCGTCCCGCCGCGGCCGACAGCTTCTCCGAGGATGACGACCGCGTGCTCACCGAGCTCGCCCGCCAGGTCGGGCTGGCCTTTCACAACGCGCAACTCGACACTGCGCTGCAGACGACGCTGGACGAGCTTCGCGGCCAGGCCGAGGCGCTGCGTGAATCGCGGGCCCGCATTGTCGCCAGCGGCGATGCAGAACGCCGCCGGGTGGAGCGGAACCTGCACGACGGAGCCCAGCAGAATCTCGTCGCGCTGGCGATCAACCTGCGGCTGGCCCGCGACATCGTCGCCGACGATCCGGCCGCCGCGGCGGAGATGCTGGACGAACTCGGCGTCGAGGTGAAGCGGACCATCCAGGAACTGCGCGAGCTGGCGCACGGCATCTACCCGCCGCTGCTCGCCGACCGCGGCCTCGGCGAGGCGCTGCGCGCCGCTGCCAGCCGCAGCCCGCTGGCCGTCGAGGTGGTCAGCGAGGGGATCAGCCGTTACACCCCCGAGATCGAGGCGGCTGTCTACTTCTGCTGCCTTGAGGCGCTGCAGAACGCCGCCAAGCATGCGCCGGATTCCCGCGTCGAGGTGCGGATCTGGGAGGACTCGGGCGGCCTGCTGTTCTCGGTGAACGACGACGGGCCCGGCTTCGACGCCGAGCGCGCGCGCAAGGGCCACGGCTTCGTGAACATGGCTGACCGGCTTGGCGCGATCAGCGGCACCGTCCGCTGGCAGTCCGAGCCTGGGCACGGAGCGCAGATCCACGGCTCGATACCGCTGGCCTGACGCCGCTGGCCGGACGCCAGCTGGCCGGACGCGCTGGCCGGACGCCAGCCAACCTGCGCTGCGGACCGCTCGCGTGGCGGCGGAGATGCTGCCAGGCGGACTTAGCCGGACCCCAGTGAGCCGATGTCCGGGTGCTCCCACATCTGGCGCAGCGTGTCGGCCGCAAGCTGTTCCTTGTTCAGGTAGCCGCTCGCGCCGCTGGCCGCGGTGCCGCTGGGCAGATCACTCGCTTCATAGGTCGAGCACAGGATGACGACGATATCCGGATGCGCGGCGGTGATGCGGCGGGTGGCCTCGATCCCGTTCATCTCCGGCATGTTGATATCCATCAGCACCAGGGCCGGGTGCAGCCTGTCGGCTAGCTCGATGGCTTCCGGGCCGCTGGCGGCCTCCCCCGCGAGCTCGAATCCCTCCATCCGGCGCAGGACGGCCTTCGCTGCCGAGCGGAATGGTGCCTGATCATCCACGACCAGGACTGAGTGCGGGGCTGTCACGGTTCCAGCTTCGCACGAGCAGCCGCCCTTGCCGAGGGTGCTGCCATCCTGCTGGCAGTGTGCCAGCCCCCCCATGGCCGCTCCCCATGACCGGAGGCGGTCAGCCTGCCGGCCAGCAGCGGTCAGCTTTCCGCTGGCTCGCTAAGGAAAAGCAGGACCGCCTTGACGCGGCGGTTGACGTCCTTCTCCTCGGACAATCCCAGCTTGGCGAAGATGGAGTTGGTGTGCTTCTCGACCGCGCGCTCGGTGACACTGAGCGTGGCGGCGATCGCCGCGTTGCTCTTGCCCTGCGCCATCTCGGCCAGGATCTCCGACTCCCGCGCGGTCAGTGACGACAGCGGCGAAGTGTGCCGTGAGCGCACCCGCACCAGCTCATCTACCACGCGCGGGTCGATCACCGAGCCTCCTTGCGCGACGATCCTGATGGCGCGGGCCAGCTCGTCGACGCTGGCCACCTGCTCCTTGAGCAGGTAGGCCCGGCCGGCCGAGCCATGTTCGAGCAGGGCAACCGCGTAGGCGGGCGCGGTGTACTGGCTGAGCACCACCACGCCGGCCCGCGGGTGGTGCTCCCGGATCCAGGCGGCGGCCCTGATGCCCTCGTCGGTTCCGGTCGGCGGCATCCGGATATCGGTGACGACCACATCGGGCTCCTGCTCGCTGACGACCTTGAGCAGCTGCGGCAGGTCGGCCGCCACGCCAACCAGCTCGAAGTCCTCGTTGGCGGCGACCAGCCGGGATATGCCCTCCCGTAGCAGGACATGGTCCTCAGCCAGCGCGACCCGGATCGTTGCCATTGAGCGGGATCGTAGCGTGCCGGCCCGCGGACCGGCACGCCGAGCCTGGCGACGCGGGCAGGGCCGTGCCCTGGAAGATCCCGCAGAAGGCCGCGGTGGTGCTGGCTGCCTGGCAACTGTGGTGCCGCCATCCCTGCCCGCCTGCCACCTCACGGCGCACAATGGCCCCCATGCACATCGCACGGCTGCCCTGCCCAGGAGTTGACTCCTCGCGATGAGAACGGCTTTCTACTGGTGGCGAACGACGTACGCGAGCACCTGGCGGGCGACGCTCGCGCTCGCCTTGATCGGCGGGCTGCTCGGCGCCGTGGCACTGGGCGCGGTGGCCGGCGCACGCCGCACCGCGTCCGCCTACGGCCGCTACCTGACATCGAGCAATGCGAGCGACGCGCTGGTCAACGTTCCCGGCACGCTGCCGGGAGCACCAGTGGCGTACCCGATGACGCTGATCTCGCGGCTGCCCGGAGTCACCTCCGGCGCGGCGTACATCGGGCTGGCCGCCGTCATCGGCATCCCGCTGGGCGTTGCCGCCGGGCGCTGGGCGTGGCAGGCCTTCGCCGGCTCGCTCGGCGTGGCGCCCGTTACGGTCATTCCTGTCCCCGCCCTCGTCCTCGGCGTCGGTGTCCTGCTGGCGGCCGGGAACCTGCTCGCCCTGGTGCCAGCGGCGGCCGCTGCCAGGATTCCGCCGGGCATCACGCTTCGGGCCGAGTAAGCAGCTGGGCGCGCCCGGGCGCGCTGCGGTGATCTGCCGCCAAAAAAGAGCTCGCCCTGGCCAGGCATGTGCCCCGCCAGGACGAGCCTTGATGAGCCGGTCCCCCGTATCATCGTGGGTCCCCTAGGGAAATGATCGCACGGCGGCACCAGGCACAATCACCGGGGGTCACATTGTGATTGCGCTCGGTGCCCGCCGCGCAGTCCGCGCCGGCCGCCAGCTCACCCATATTCCGTACGCAGCCACCGTGCCGGCGCCTGCTTGCTGGCACCCGCGGTGCTGGCGCCTGCTCCAGCATTCCTGCTCCAATAGAGGCATGCGGCTTGAGGAGCAGATGCGATTCGTGGCCGAGGCCGGCCGCCTCAAGGCCGTGCTGCGGCAGACCCGGCTCACCGAGCCTGAGCGGCAGGAGAATTCCGCCGAGCACTCCTGGCACCTTGCCGTGATGGCCCTGGTGCTGGCCGATCATGCGCCGCCCGGCACCGACCTGGGACGGGTGATCGCCATGCTCCTCGTGCACGATCTGGTCGAGATCGACGCGGGCGACCTGTTCCTTTACGCCGACGAGGCGCAGCACGCCCGCCAGGAAGCAGCGGAAAGGGCCGCCGCGGACCGGATCTTCGCGCTGTTGCCGGCTGGCCAGGCCTCCTCTATGCGGGCACTCTGGGATGAGTTCGAGGAACGGCAGACGCAGGAAGCCAGGTTCGCGAGAGCCCTGGACCGGCTGCAGCCGATGCTGGCGAACTTCGAGGCAGGCGGCGGGACGTGGGTCGCCCACGAGATCACGGTCGACCAGGTGCTCCCCAAGGTGGCGCTCATCCAGGACGGCTCGGCAGCACTGGGCGGCTATGCGATGGACCTGCTGGCCCGCGCGGCCGACGCCGGGATGCTCGCCCGGCCGGCCGGCGAGACCGGCCGGATGCGCCGCGCGGCCGGCTCAGAAGAAGATCAGCTTTACCGCGGCGATCACCCCGATCGCGGCGACGAGGATCCGCAGCGCGAGCGGCGGTAGCCGCCGGCCGACTCGCGCGCCGAGCAGGCCGCCCGCCGTCGAGCCGGCCGCGATCAGCAGCACGACGATCCAGTTGACGTGCGCGAAGAAGATGAATACCACGGCAGCGGTCGCGTTCACGATCGTGACGAGCACGTTCTTGGCGGCGTTGACGCGCTGCAGGTCATCGTCGAGGAAGCTGCCGAGCAGCCCGATCACCAGGACGCCCTGGGCCGCGCCGAAATAGCCGCCGTAGACGGCGGAGCCGAAAACCCCGGCGGCCAGCACAGGGCTGCCGTCAGCCCGCCGGCCAGCCCTCCTGGCGGTCGTCCAGGCGTTCAGCCGCGGCTGGATGATCACGAGTACGCAGGAGATCAGGATGAGCACGGGGACGATCAGCGTGAACGCGCTGGCCGGCAGCGACAGCAGCAGGATCGCGCCAGCCAGCGACCCGGCGGCGGCGAGGACGCCGAGCCTGAGCAGCCGTCCGCGCTGGCCGGCCAGCTCACGGCGGTAGCCGAACGCGCCGCTCACGTTGCCGGAGACGAGCCCGACATTGTTCGACACGTTGGCGATGACCGCGGGAAAGCCGAACGCGAGCAAGGTCGGGAAGGTGATCAGCGATCCTGAGCCGACAACGGCGTTGATCCCGCCCGCCGCCACCCCCGCCGCGAAGATCGCGAGCGCTTCAGCGGCTCCCATCGGATCCTCGCATGGTGATGATCGTAGAGGCAGGAAGCACGAAACGAGGGTCAGGGCAGCTGGGCGGCGCGCGCAGTCCACCGGGCGCCGGTGTGCTCGACGAGCAGCGGCAGTCCGAAGCACCTGGACAGCAGCCGCGCGGTGAACACGTCCTGCACCCTGCCCGCCGCGAGCACCGTGCCCTTGCGCAGCAGCAGCGCGTGGGTGAAGCCGGGCGGCACCTCCTCCACATGGTGGGTGACCATCACCATCAGCGGTGCCTTGGGATCGCGGGAAAGCGCCGCGATCCGCCGCAGCAGATCCTCGCGGCCGCCGAGATCCAGCCCCGCTGCGGGCTCGTCGAGCAGCAGCAGCTCCGGATCCGGCATCAGCGACCGGGCGATCTGGACGCGCTTGCGCTCTCCTTCCGACAGCGTCGCGAATCGCCGCCTGATCAGGTGCGCGCAGCCGAGCGCGTCGAGTAGCTCCACCGCGCGGGTGACATCACCAGACTCGTAGTCCTCGGTGTAACGGCCGAGGATGCCATAGGAGGCGGTCAGCACGAGGTCGATGACCTTCTCCGCGGGCGGCACCCGGTCGGCAAGCGCCGCGCTCGCGAGCCCGATCCTGGTCCGCAGGTCGAAGACGTCGGCCTCGGTCACGTTCTCGCCGAGGATCTCCACCGTGCCATCAGTGGGGGGCAGCAAGGCGGCCGCCACCTGCAGCAGCGTGGTCTTGCCCGCGCCGTTCGGGCCGATGACCACCCAGCTCTGGTCGCTGTGGACGGCCCAGTTCACGTCGCGCAGCAGCATCGACTTCTCCCGCCGGACGCTGACCGCGCGCAGCCGCAGCACCTCGTCCGACATGCGGCCCCCTCCTGCCCGTGGCATCACCAGCTCGAACCTACGGCATCGGGCGCTGCGCGGGTGCGCGGCTCCCGGTAGCGTTGACGGCAATGTCCAGGCCACCGATCACTCTCCTGATCACCCTGACCGGCCGGGACCGGCCGGGCGTCACGTCACGGCTGTTCTCCGTGCTCGCCGCGCACGAGCTGAGCGTCATCGACGTTGAGCAGGTAGTCATCCACGGGCGCCTGGTGCTGGGCGTCCTGCTGTCCTGCGACCATGCTCCCGACCTGACGGCGATTCACCGGCAGGTGGCCACCGTAGCCGCGGACCTGGACCTGGAAGCCGAGATCACCACGGGCTCCGGCGAGCCGGCCAGGCGCCGTGGCAGCCTGCACGTCACCGTGCTCGGCAGCCCGCTGGCGCCGGCGGCCATCGCGGCCATCGCCGGCCGGATCGCGGCGAGCGGCGCCAACATCGACCGGATCGGAAGGCTCGCGCACCGGCCGGTGACCTGCATCGAGTTCGAGGTGTCCGGGGCTGATCCGGACGGGCTGCGCACCGCCCTCGCCCGCGAGTCACTTGATCAGCGGGCAGATGTTGCCGTCCAGCGCGGCGGCCTGCACCGGCGTGCGATGCGCCTGATCGTGATGGATGTCGATTCCACCCTGATCAGGGGCGAGGTCATCGACCTGCTCGCGGCCCGGGCCGGATGCGCCGGGCAGGTCGCCGCGCTGACCGAGGCGGCGATGCGCGGAGAACTCGACTTCGAGACCGCGCTGCGGCAGCGCGTTGCCCTGCTCGCCGGACTCGACCTGGCTGCGGTCGATGCCGTCCGGGCGCAGCTGCGGCTGGCGCCGGGGGCACGCACGCTCATCCGGACGCTCAAGCGGCTCGGCTACCGGTGCGGGATAGTGAGCGGCGGTTTCACCCAGTTCACCGACGGACTGGCCGCCGAGCTCGGCATCGACTACGCGACCGCCAACACGCTGGAGGTCGCCGACGGCAAGCTCACCGGGCGGCTGAGCGGCCCGGTCGTGGACCGGGCGGGGAAGGCTCTCGCGCTGCGGCGCTTCGCGGCGGCGGCCGGCACCTCGCTCAGCCAGACGGTCGCGGTCGGCGACGGCGCCAACGATCTCGACATGATCGCGACGGCCGGGCTGGGGATCGCCTTCAACGCCAAGCCCGCGGTGCGGGACGCGGCAGACGCATCGGTCAGCGTGCCGCACCTGGACGCGATCCTGTACTTGCTCGGCATCTCCAGGGACGACGTGGAGGCCGCGGACGCCGCAGACGCCGAGGTAACCGCAGGCGCCGCGCCGCGGTAGCCCAGACGCCCGCGCCGCGGTAGCCACAGACGNNGCCACAGACGGCGCGCCGCGGTGGCCCCAGACGCCACAGGAAGGCACAGCCGCGTGTCAGGTCGGCGAGCCCGGGGCCCAGAACTCAGCTAGCGCACCGTCGCCTGCGGCCGCGCTAGCCCATGGCACCGCCAGGCCGATCACCGCGATGGCTGCGGTGGGGAATCCCTGCACCTGTCCGAGCAGCCCGCTCGCCAGGTCCTGAGCGGCCGGATTGTGGCCGACGTACATCAGCGCCGCCACGTCCGGCGGCGCCTTCCTGATGATGTCAAGCAGCTCAGCTGAGCCGGCCTCGTAGAGCCGGGGATCCTCGCGCACGGTCACGGCGGCCCCGATCCCGGCCGCGGCCTGCCGCCAGGTCTGCCGGGCGCGCCTGGCGGTTGAGCACAGCACCAGGTCAGGGATGAAACCGCGGCCGCGCAGCCAGCTGCCTGCCGCGGCCGCGTCACGCAGCCCGCGCCGGTTCAGTGCCCGCTCGGCATCCGGGCCGCCAGGCAGGTCGCCTGCCTTGGCGTGCCGCATCACGATCAGCCGCCGACTGCCTTGCATAGGACCATGGTGCGCCATCGAGCGCCGGACTGCTGGCCGGCCCGCTAGACGAGCACTCCCGGCTCGCCGCTCAGGCGGTAGCGGTCCCCGCGGATGCCTTCCCGTCCTCGTCCCCAGCCGGCGCAGCGGCTGGGGTGGCGGCCATGCCGTCCTCGTCCGCCGCCGGCGTGCTGCCGGGGCCGGCCGCCGTGCTGCCGGGGCCGGCCACGTTGCCGGTCCCGCCCGCGTTGCCGGTCCCGCCCGGCCCGGCTGTCGCCATGCTCGTCGACCGCCGCTTGGAGATGACGATGGCACTGACCACGATGGCAACGGCGACGAGGGCGACACCGGCCCGCATGCCCCCGTTATGGCTGTATTTCACCACGCTCGTCGCGATCAGCAGCGATACCAGGTTCATGACCTTGATCAGCGGGTTGATCGCCGGGCCCGCGGTGTCCTTGAAGGGGTCCCCGACCGTGTCGCCGATGATGGTGGCCTCGTGCGCGTCGGAGCCCTTGCCGCCGTAGTTGCCGTCCTCCACCAGCTTCTTGGCGTTGTCCCAGGCGCCGCCGGAGTTGGACAGGAAGACCGCCATCAGGGCGCCGGCCGCGATCGCGCCGGCCAGGAACGAGCCGAGCGGGGCGTAGCCGAGGCCGAAGCCGACCGCGATAGGCGTCAGCACGGCCAGTAGCCCCGGCGTCGCCAGCTCGCGCAGCGAGTCCCTGGTGCAGATATCCACGACACGGCCGTACTCGGGCTTCTCGGTGAAGTCCATGATCCCCGGGTGGTTGCGGAACTGCTCGCGGACCTCGTAGACGACCCGCCCGGCGGCCCGGCCCACGGCCATGATGGCGAGACCGGAGAAGTAGAACACGACTGCTGCGCCGATCATGACGCCGACCAGGACGTTCGGCTTGTCAACCGACAGGCTGAAGGTACCGGCCCTGCCGCCGAGCGCCGTCTGCACGGTGGTGCGGAACGAGCCGAACAGCGCAGTCGCGGCGAGCACCGCCGTCGCGATCGCGATCCCCTTGGTGATCGCCTTGGTGGTGTTGCCGACCGCGTCCAGGCGGGTCAGCACCTGGGCACCCTCGCCCGTCACGTCACCGGACATCTCGGCGATGCCCTGGGCGTTGTCGGAGACCGGGCCGAACGTGTCCATCGACACGATGACCCCGACCGTGGTCAGCAGCCCGGTGCCCGCGAGCGCCACCGCGAACAGCGCGATGGTCGCGTTGCCGGTGCCGAGCAGGAAGGCACCGTAGACCGCGGCCGCGATCAGCAGCGCCGAGTACACGGCAGACTCCAGGCCGACCGAGATCCCGGAAAGGATGACGGTGGCCGCCCCGGTGAGCGAGCTCTCCCCGATCTCGCGGACGGGACGACGGTTGGTCTCGGTGAAGTACCCGGTCAGCAGCTGGATGGCGCTGGCCAGCAGCAGCCCGATGAGCACCGCGCCGATGGCCAGCCACCGCGGGCTGCCGCCATGGGCGAGGATCGCGGCGCTGCCAGGCCCGGTAACGCCCTTGAGGTCGCTGAACTTGGCCGGCAGGTAGAGGAACGATGCGCCGACGACGAGCACCAGCGAGATGGTCGCCGAGACGAAGAAGCCGCGGTTAATGGCGGTCATGCCGCTGCGGTCGTTCTTCCGCGGTGCCACCACGAAGATCCCGGCGACCGCCGTGATCACGCCGATCATCGGGACGATCAGGGGGAACACCAGGCCCTGCGACCCGAACGCCTTGACGCCAAGGATCAGCGACGCGACCAGCATGACCGCGTAGGACTCGAACAGGTCGGCGGCCATCCCGGCGCAGTCGCCGACGTTGTCGCCCACGTTGTCGGCGATGGTCGCGGCGTTCCGCGGGTCGTCCTCGGGGATGCCCTTCTCGACCTTGCCGACCAGGTCAGCGCCGACGTCCGCGGCCTTGGTGAAGATGCCGCCGCCGACGCGCATGAACATCGCCAGCAGCGCGGCGCCGAAGCCGAAGCCCTCCAGCACACTGGGCGCGTTCGCCTTGTAGAGGATCACGACGACCGCGGCACCGAACAGGCCGAGGCCGACGGTGAACATGCCGGCCACCCCGCCGGTGCGGAACGCGATCCGCATCGCCGGCCGCTCGCCTTCCGCGCCGGCCCGGGCGGCAGCCGCTACCCGCACGTTGCCGCGGACGGCCAGCGACATACCGGTAAATCCGGTGAGCGCCGAGAAAAGCGCGCCGACCAGGAAGAAGCCGCTGCGGCCCCAGCGGACAGACGCGGTGTCGGCCGGCAGCGGCAGCAGCACGAAGAAGATCAGCACCACGAAGACACCGATCGTCCTGAACTGACGCCTGAGGTAGGCCGCCGCGCCCTCCTGGATGGAAAGCGCGATCTCCTGCATCTTCTCGGTGCCCTGGCTGGCCGCCAGCACCTGCCTGACCAGCACGGCTGCCACGCCAAGCGCGAGTAGCGCGATCACGGCCACGACGACGACCCAGGTCAGGTTGGCGCCGGTTACGCCGGGCGCACCACCCGCCAGAGCGAGGTTGAGCCTTGACATCTATCCTCCTTGACAGGGCAAGCAGGCTTCGCGCGAAGCTGCTGCTCAGTGCGGTGTCGCGGTACCCAGACGCGGGCGGATCGAGCCGTTGCACCGGGGATGCCCGCGACCGGCGGTGCCGGGAGTCTACGCAGGCAGGTCACTGGATGGTAATGCGGGCCGGCCTTCCGCGCACGGCCGCGAGCCGTTTCGTGATGGTAAGACAGCCTGCCGGTGCCGCCGGGGGATCGCCCGGGGATAAGGCATGCAGCGGACAGTCAGTGCCATGCAGCGCCCAGGGACCTGCCTCGGGTCAGCGCCCCAGGCCTACCGCAGGCCAGCTCATCCTGATGCTGACGCCTCCCGGGGATTCGCTGATCTGGACGTCATCGGCGAGGCCCGCGATCACCGCGAGGCCCAGGCCGTGCTCCAGGCGCTGCGAGCCGCCGGGCTCCGCCGCGGCGGTGATGCCGTCAGCCGCGGTGAGATCACCGCGGCCAGCACCGCCGGTGTCCGTCACCTCGACCTCGAACCGGCCGGCCGAATCGGTCAGCGCAATCCGCACCGGCTCGGCCGGACAGTACAGGCGGTGCGCTTCCACCGCCCGCGAGCATGCTTCGCCGACCGCCAGCCTGACTTCATCGAGCAGCGCCTCATCGACGCCGCTGCGCCTCGCCACCGCGGTGGCGACGAGCCTGGCTGTGCGCACGTGCGCGGGCAGTGCCGTGAAGCTAACCTCAACCGTTGCCATCTCGGGCATGAGCCAGGCGGCCTACTTCTCGGCTTTTCTTGCCGTGATGGCCTCATCCACGGTGTCATGGATACCGAAGACCTTGGTCAGCCCCGTGATCCTGAATATCTTCAGAATCCGCTCCTGCGTGCAGACCAGATCGAGCGATCCGTCGTGCGCGCGGACCCGCTTCAGGCCGCCGACCAGCACTCCTAGCCCGGTCGAGTCCAGGAACTCAACCTTCTCCATGTTCACCACCAGCTGGTAGTAGCCGCTGTTCACCAGCTCGATCAGAAGTTCACGCAGTCGCGGCGCCGTGTAGACGTCAATCTCGCCCTCGACGTCGACGACCTCGATCCCGTCCTTAGTGTGGTGATCAAGCTTCAGATCCACAAATCCTCCAGCGCCATACGGCCATCGTCTGAGCGTCGCGGCCCGGCTGCATCCCGGGCTTCCACGGGGAGCGTGATTGCTCCCGACGCGAATTCAATCACGCTCTGAGGTCATGTCTATACCAGATCACGCTTCGAGGCATCTTGCCGCCGGATGACACACTGAAACCCGATGCCTGCCGTGACGCCGCTCGCCCCAGGGGAGCAACCGACCCGCGCGGCACGCGGGAGCCCGGCAGCCGGTCAGGATGCCGGTCCCGCGGCCGGGGGGCGCGAGCACGCCCGGGACCAGGACGCCGGTGTCCCCGACCAGGACGCTGGTGTCCTTGACCAGGACGTTCGTAGGGGGCAGCACGTTCGTGTCCAGGAACAGCACGTTCGTGTCCAGGAACAGGACGTTCGTGTCCGGCGGATTCTGCGCCAGGGCGCGCAGTCGGGACGGCTAACGCACCTTGAGCGCATGCCGGCCAGCGAAGGGCGCCGCACGGACTGGCCGTCCTGGGTCCCGGCCGAGCTGGCAGCAGCGTTCGGCCGGGCCGGAGTGCCAGCCCCCTGGGCACATCAGGCGGCTGCCGCGGACCATGCCCGCTCCGGCCGGAACGTGATCATCGCAACGGGGACAGGCTCCGGCAAGTCAGTCGGTTACCTGCTCCCCGCGCTGACCGGCGTGCTGGAAGGCAGCACCGCCCTCTACATCGCGCCAACCAGGGCGCTCGCTGCCGATCAGCTGCGGATGGTGCGATCCCTCGGGATTCGCGGCGTGCGCGCCGCGGTCATCGACGGAGAAACCCCGGCTGCCGAGCGATCCTGGGCGCGGGCGCACGCCAGCTACCTGCTCACCACGCCCGACATGCTGCACCACATGCTGCTGCCACGCCATTCCCGGTGGGACGGCTTCCTCCGGCGGCTGCAGTACGTGATCGTCGATGAGTGCCACGGCTACCGCGGCGTCTTCGGGTCCCATGTGGCGCACGTGCTGCGCCGGCTGCGCCGGGTGGCTGTTCACCACGCGGCGGCCGCCCGGGGCGGCGCCGCGGCGACGGCGTGCCCGGTATTCGTCCTGGCCTCCGCCACGGTCAGCGAGCCCGGCCGGTGCGCCCGGCTGCTCACCGGGCTGGACGCCGAGGCGGTGACGGAAAGCGCGGCCCCGCGCGGCCCCGTCACCTTCTGCCTGTGGGAGCCGCCGCTGACCACGCTGCGCGGCGAGGCCGGCGCGCCGGTCCGGCGGACTGCCACCGCAGAGGCGGCTGGGCTGCTCGCTGACCTGGTGACCGAGGACATCCGCGCACTCGCCTTCGTCCGGTCCCGCCGCGGCGCGGAGGCAGTGGCGATGGGCGCCAGGCGGGCGCTGGCCGAGGCAGGCGCCGCGAGCCTCGCGCCGCGGATCGCGACTTACCGTTCCGGATATCTCCAGCAGGACCGGCGGGACCTGGAGGATGCACTGCGGGCGGGCACGATCACCGGCCTGGCAACGACGACCGCGCTGGAACTCGGCGTCAATATCAGCGGGCTCGACGCCGTGCTGATCGCTGGCTGGCCGGGCACCAGGGCGGCCCTGTGGCAGCAGGCAGGCCGGGCCGGGCGCGACGGCCGCGGCGCCATCGCGATCCTGATCGCGCGTGACGACCCGCTGGATACCTATCTGGTGCATCACCCGGAGGCGATCCTGCACCGGCCGGTAGAGGCGACCGTGCTCGATCCCGGCAATCCCTACGTCCTGGCGCCGCACCTGTGCTCGGCGGCTGCCGAGCTCCCGCTGACCCGGGCCGACATCGAGCTATTCGGCCCGGGGGCGGCCGCGGTCGCCGACCGCCTGACCCAGCGCGGCATGCTGCGCCCGCGCGGACCCTGGCGGTACTGGACGCGGCAGGGCCGGACGGCAGCGGCCAGCCTGCGCGGCACCGGCGGCGCGGCTGTGCGGATAGTGGAGGAGTCAACAGGCCGGCTCGTCGGCATGATGGACGAGCCGTCAGCTCACGTGCTCGCGCACACCGGTGCCGTCTACCCGCACCAGGGAGAGATGTACCTGGTCACCAGGCTTGACCTGGCAGACCGCGTGGCCCTGGTGGAAGCCCGCGATCCCGGCTACGCCACCTCGGCGCGGGAACTCACCAGGATCGAGGTCACAGCGGGGCTGCGCAGCGCCTCCTGGGGCGCGGCGCAGGTGCATTTCGGCGACGTCCGGGTGACCCGGCAGGTGACTTCCTATGTCCGCCGGCAGCTGGAAACCGGGCAGCCTGCCGGCGAGACGCCGCTCGACCTGCCGGCCCGCACGCTGCGGACCAGGGCGGTGTGGTGGACGATCTCAGCCGAACAGCGCGCTGAGCTGGCAGGCCGCGGCGTCGACCTGGCCGGCGCCGCACACGCTGCCGAGCACGCCTCGATCGGGCTGCTGCCGCTGGTCGCTGCCTGCGACCGCTGGGATGTCGGCGGAGTCTCTGCCGACATGCATCCGGCCACCGGGCGGCTGACCGTGTTCGTGTACGACGGGCACGACGGCGGCGCCGGCTTTGCCGAGCGTGGCTTCCGGGCGGCGGGAGACTGGCTCCGCGCCACCGCGCGCGCCATCGAGTCCTGCGAGTGCGGCGCGGGCTGCCCGTCCTGCATCCAGTCCCCCAAGTGCGGGAACGGCAATGAGCCGCTGTCCAAGCACGGGGCGGTCAGGCTGCTGGAATGCCTGCTGCAGGGCGGGGACGCCATCTCGCCGCCGCAGCGGTAGCGGTAGCGGTAGGGGTAGGGGAGCGGTAGGGGAGCGGTAGCAGCGAGACGGCGCGGAAAAAAGAGGCGACCCCCGCCGGGGGGGAGAGCGGGGGTCGCCGTGCGGTACCGGCTCCGGGGGGGCAGAGCCGGTCCGTCACCCAGGAAAGCCTATGCGTAACGAGCCAAAGTTACCAGCCAGTCATACGGGACAATCTTCCGTTTTTGCAATCCGCCAGCTACCCCCTATGCTGCCCGACCTCCGGCCCATCCGTCGAGAGCGGAAGCGCATCCGGTACAGCTTTCTTTGGCCTGGGCAAGACGATCATCTCGCGGTCCGGCACGCTGCCATTCCGCCGCCGTTATGCCCCTGCCCTGATCAGCAGCAGCGACATTATCTTGCTGCGCATTTGCGCAGCTAAATGACGGAGCCGGGCCGCGGGACGTCCCGCTGGGTAAGGGCCGCGCAGAACCCGCAGGCCGGGGCATGAAAGTGAGCAGATCGATCGAGATCACGAATTGATCACGCCACGGGCTTCACAACCGGCCGGATCCGTCGTACAAAGGTGTAACGGACCGAGAACGTCCGCACACGGCAACCGGGCACCCACGCGCGACCAGCCGCGAGAGGCGTGCCGAGGCAGGCGAGCCCAGCAGGACGGGGCGTCAGAGAATGGCGTGCCGCAGGGCAGCCCGCCCGGCAAAACTGAGGTGCACGCTTGGTAACCCGGGTGACGTGTCAGGCGACGGCGCCCCGCTACGGGGCGCCGTTCGCCATTTCGGGCCCCAGCAGCCCTGCGTGCCAGCGCACAGCATCCTTGCGTGCCAGCGTCGTGTTCTCCAGCCACCCGACCTGGCACTGCCGTCACGGAAACATCGCGCTCAAGGCAGGCACCGGCCGCATGCCGCGGTACCGGATGCGCGAGACTTGACCTGACAGCACGAGAGGGGAGGGCACCGATGGCCGACTCCGCGGTCCGGCAGCCAGTGGACGCCGCGCGAGAGCAGTCTCTCGGCACACTGGTGTCGCTGGCTGTAAAGGACATTACCCAGCTGGTCAGATGTGAGCTTGACCTGGCGAAAATCGAGCTCAAGGCGGACGCGCGCCGTCTCGCCATCGGCGGGGCGCTGCTGGTCATCGCTGCCTTTGTGGCCTGCCTGGTGCTCATGCTGGGCTGTTTCGCGCTCGCCTACGGCCTGATCTCGCTCGGCATCTGGGCCTGGGCCTCGTTCCTGATCGTGGCCGGGGCATGCGTCCTGCTGGCAGGGTTGGCCGTGCTCATCGGCGCGCTGAAATTCCGCGGCCTGAGCGCGCTGAGGAAGACCCGCCGGACCGTCCAGGATGACCTTTCGCTGCTCCGGCGCGATGCCGCGACTCCCGCGGCCAGTCCCTCAGCCGGAGCGGAGTGATCCGGTGATATCGCGAGGCGCCGATCCGATCTATATCGACGGCCCTTGGTCGCACCGTTCCGTCAGCGCCAATGGCACGCGCTTCCACCTTGCCGAGAGCGGCGACGGGCCGCTGGTCCTGCTGCTGCACGGCTTCCCCCAGTTCTGGTGGACCTGGCGTGAGCAGCTGACTTCACTGAGCCGGGCAGGATACCGGGCTGCCGCCGTCGACCTGCGCGGCTACGGCGGCAGCGACAAGCCGCCGCGGGGCTACGACCTGGTAACGGCAGCCTCGGACGCGGCCGGGCTCGTCCGCTCCCTCGGCGAGGCGAACGCCGTGGTCGTGGGACACGACTGGGGCGGACTGGTCGCCTGGACCATGGCAGCGTATTTTCCCAAGGTAGTCAGGCGGCTCGCGGTGGTGTCCGTCCCGCATCCGCTCCGGGCCCGCGCCGCGGTGCTCTCTGACCCGCTCGGCCAGGGCAGGAGGAGCGGATACGCCCTGGGCTTTCAGCTACCCCTGCTGCCCGAGCGCCAGCTGCTGCGGCATGACGCTGAACGGGTCGGGCGGATGCTGCGTTCCTGGTCCGGTCCCGGCTGGCCGGACCCGCCGACCGAGCGCCGCTACCGCGCGGCGATGTGCATGCAGTCCGTGGCTCACTCCGCGCTTGAGTATCACCGCTGGTTCGTGCGGTCCAGGTTCCGGCCCGATGGCCTGCGGTACGCGCGCAGGATGCGGGCGCCGATCCAGGCGCCGACTCTGCACCTGCAGGGGGCTCTGGACAGCTGCGTCCTGCCCGGCACGGCGCGCGGCTCCGGCAGATATGTCGACGGGCCGTACCGGTGGCGGCTGCTGGACGGGGCCGGGCATTTCCCGCACGAGGAACTGCCCGCCCGTTTCGACACAGAGCTATGCGCATGGCTAGCCGACCCTGAACCAGAACGATGACATCGCCGCCAGCGCGCGGCGACCGGGAACAGCCCGCCAGCCAGGATCAAGGCGGAGGCAACGGCGCGGGCGGGGTTCCCGGCGCCGGGGCTCCCGGCAAGGACGCAGGCAGGGACAGGGACTCAGCAGGCAGGCCGCGCAACGCGCGGCCACGCGACGAGCTGGGCCGGCCGCTGAGCCGCAGGGCACCCGACCAGCCGGCGCTGCCCGACCAGCCTGCGCTCCCTGCGGCCAGCGCCCTCGCGCTCGCGCAGCAGCTGATTGATCACGGCCGGGCGTTTCGCGCGCATGAGGTGCTAGAGGCATCCTGGAAGGCGGCAGAGCCGGGCGAGCGCGACCTGTGGAAGGGCCTGGCCCAGGTTGCGGTGGGCCTCACGCATGCGCAGCGCGGAAACGCCAGCGGCGCGGTTGCCCTGCTGCGCCGCGGAGCGGGCGCGGTCAGCGGATATGCCGGCGGCTGCCCGCACGGGATCGACGCGGCGGGCATTGCCAGGTCGGCTGGTGAGCTGGCGGATAGCGTCGAGCGGGACGGGCTGGCAGCGGTGGCACCAGATCGGCTGCTCATCCGGCTGCGCAGTCAATGAGCTTGTTCACCGTCAGCCGGCCCCGCGCCGCGCCTGGCGGCTCACTAATCGCAGGCCCCGCTCATTAATCGCAGGCCTCGGTAGAGACCGGGACGGTGGCTGTGCGGCCCGCCCGGGCGTCGGGGAGAACCTCGGACGCTGTCAGGGCGTAGCCAGTGTCCTTCACCGAGACCGCGGCGGCGAAGACGACGCCATAGACACGGCCATCGGGCGCGAGCAGCGGGCCGCCGGAGTTGCCTGGCCTGACCACCGCCCTGACCGAGTAGATCTCGCGGGTTACCTGGGTGGTCTGATAGATGTCCGGGCTCCTGGCTGCCTCGCTGCCACCGATCCGGGCGGCCACGACGGTGAGGAACGAGTCCAGCGGGTATCCGGCCACGATCGCGCTGTCGCCGGTCGCGGCGAGCCCGGCGAAGCGGAGCGGGGGAGCGCTAAGGCCGGGCACGTCGAGGATCGCGACATCGCGCTTCGGATCGTAAAGCACGACCTTGGCGCGCATCTCCTGGCCGCCCTGGGTGGACACCTCCGGCCCTTGCGTGACACCGGCTACCACATGGGCGTTCGTGAGGACGTGATCGCGGGCGAAGACGAAGCCCGAGCCCTCGATCCGGCGGGAGCAGCTCACCGCCGTGCCCTGCACCTTGACGATGCTCCCCCGGGCACGGGCGAGTCCCCGGGAGGACAGGACACTATTGTCGGGCGGCGCCACCGATAGCGCGCCTTCGGCGCCCAGCGCGCCGAAGACCTGCGCGTACGGCCCGCGGGCCAGCAGGCCGCGGAAGTCGGAGAACATGGTGCTCGCCGCGGGGGGCATGATCCGGTCCACGCCGCGGAGTACCACGGAGTCGTTGACCTGGCGGGAGATCAGCGGGAAGGGGGCGTACGCCACGGCCGAGGCGATCAGCCACGCGATGAGCAGTACCGAGATCACGCTCACGGCTGCACCGCCGATCGCGTCGATCACCGTGGCCGGATGCCAGGTCAGCCGGGATCGCATCGCCACGCCCAGGCCTGACGCGAGCAGCTGTCCGATCATCGCGGCGACGAAAACGATGATGATGGCGACCAGCGCCTGCTGGGCCAGGCCGCTGACCAGTGACCGGGCGATGCGCGGGCCGAATACCGCGCCGATCGCGCCGCCCCCGATGAACCCGGCGAAGCTCAGCACGCCGATGATGAAGCCCTGGCGATATCCGGCAACGGCAAAGGCAACGACGAGCACGATCAGGATCAGGTCCAGCAAGTCACCCGGCACGTGCCCAACGGTATCCGGCAATACCGGCAGGCAGGACTCTGCTGGCCGGCCTGCAACCGGCATGAGACCAGGACGAAACGTACCATCAGCCGGCCCGGGGCCACCTAGCAGCCAGCCGGCCCGGCGCCGGCTTGCTACCCGACAGCATCAGGCCGGCCGGCATCGGGCCGGCCGCAGGATGCCGGCTCAGGAAACGGGTCCTGCCCGCCCGCCGCCGTCAGCATCTCGGCCGGCAGATCCTCGGCCCTGCTGGAGTCCCAGGGAACCTCCCAGCCGCCCAGCGCGAGCAGCCGGTCCACCACGATGGCCGTGAACCCCCAGACCAGCATCCCGCCGACCCGGAACGCCGGGCCCGCCGCGCCGGACGAGGGGAAGCGGATGGTCAGGCGGTGCGCCGGATCGGCGAGTTCCGCGACGGCGATCCGTGCCACCGCCGTGACCTCCACCGGATCGCCGGGCCCGACCGGGGCCGGCTGCCGCCACCAGGCGAGCACCGGGGTGACCGTGAACCCGCTCCGCGAGATGAACAGGTCGGGCAGCACCGCGAGCACCTGAACGCCGGAGGGGTCCACCAGCGCCTCCTCGGCCGCCTCCCGCAAGGCCGCCTGGACCGGGCCCCCGTCGGCCGCGTCGATCGCGCCGCCGGGAAAAGCCGGCTGACCCGCATGCCGGCGTAGCCGCGGGCCGCGCTGGACGAGCAGCAGGTCAGGACCGGCGGCGCCGGGCCCGAAGAGAATGAGGACCGCCGCGGGACGGCCTCCTGGCCCTGGCTGCAGGGCTGCGGGTACCGGCATGCCGACGGCCGCCTCGGCGAGCGCCGTCAGCCAGCCGGGAACGTCCTCGCCCCGGGCGGCCTCCGTCACGAGAACGGCCCGGCCTTCACGAGCTTGCGCGCGGTCTTCTCATCAGTGGGGCCCAGGCCGAAGGACGGGCAGAGCCCGGCTAGCGCGCAGGCCCCGCAGGCCGGCCTGCGGGAGTGGCACACCCGGCGGCCGTGCGCGATCAGGCGATGCGACAGCGGGGTCCACTCCGCGCGGGGGAATAGCGATCCGACCTCATGCTCGATCTTGACCGGGTCGTCCTGGCCGGTCCAGCCGAAACGGCGGCTCAGCCGGCCGAAATGGGTGTCCACGGTGATGCCCGGCACGCCGAAGGCGTCACCGAGCACCACGTTCGCCGTCTTCCTGCCGACCCCGGGCAGCGTGACGAGGTCACGCAGCCTGCCCGGCACCTCGCCGCCGAACCGGTCGCAGAGGGCCTGCCCGAGCCCGATGATGCTGGTCGTCTTGGCGCGGAAGAACCCGGTCGACTGGATGATCTTCTCCACCTCGCCGCGGTCGGCCGCGGCATAGTCGGCCGCCATGCGGTAGCGGGCGAAGAGCACCGGCGTGACCTGATTGACGCGCTTATCCGTGCACTGCGCGGACAGGATGGTCGCTACCAGCAGCTCAAGCGGGGAGGAAAAGTTGAGGTCGGTATGCGCGTCCGGGTAGAGGACGGCGAGCTCGCGGTTAATCCGGCGGGCGCGCCGGACCAGGGCGGTCCTCGAAGGCGGTTCAGCAAGCACGGGCCTAGCCTATTGACCGTCCTCGCCTGCGCGCGCGTGCACGGCGCAGAGCCACGGCCGGAACGGCATGGCGGCGGCCGCCCGGGCAGCGGCGGCGCCGGTCACGCGGGCAGCCGCGGCGCCCGGTCCCGGCGCGCTGAGATGGCGGCCGAGCACGATGACCGCTACCGAACGCGCGCCCGCCAGCCGCAGCGCAGCGCACGCGGACTGGGCGCTGGCGCCCGTGGTCCAGGTGTCATCGAGCAGGGCGACATCCGCCCCGGCAGCAGGCGCCGCCCTGAACCGGTCAGCATCCAGGTCCCGGGTGCAAGGTTCGTCACGTAACCGCGGGTCAAGCGATGCCCAGGGCAGGGCCAGGCAGGGCCCGGCCAGGGCCCGCAGCGGATGCGGCCCGGCGCGGCCGCGGCCGCTCGGCACGACCGCGAGGCAGCTCGGCCCGGTTATCCCGGCCGAGCCCCACACGCACGGCCCGTGGTCGCGCAGGAAGACGATGAGCAGCGCGCGCAGGGCAGCCTGCGCCTGGCCGGCGCCAGGGCGCGCCGATTTGTACAGCCACAGATTCCGCGCGTGCTCACCGCCCTTCGCCGCGTAGCAGATCGGCACCACCACGTCGGCGAGCAGCCCCGGCAGGGTCTCCGCATGCTGGCCACACTGGTAGCAGCGGACATTGCCGGGCCGGACAGGGATCCGGCAGGCGGCGCAGAGGCCTTGCCCGCCCGGGGGCGGCGCAGTGAGGTGCGGCGCCTGCCTGCGCACGGACCTGGCCAGGAACTTCCATCCAGTACCCACGGCCGTCCCCACCGCCGTCCCGGCAGGCCCGGCGGCGGCGCCGGGCCGCGGATCGTCGCGATCGGTGCCCATATGCGGCAGGTTACGGCGGCCCGCTGACGTTCGGCGGGGACGGAGACCGCCCCGGCAGCCGGAACCTGCGGGGGGCTGAGCTGGCTGACAGCCCGGTACCCGTGCTCCGGTAAGCTCACCGGGACAATTCCGGGTCACGGCAGTGCCTCCCGCAGAAGTCGGACTGACGAGCCAGCGACGAAGCCGCGGCGGGGGCTGCAGCTACCCCTGGCCGGACGGACGGCAGCTATCCACCATCGGAATGACCGCCATGCGAATGCCTAAGACTGCGGCCGGAACTACTGGCAGCCCTGCCCAGGGCACTTCGACGACGGACGCAGCCGGAGCAGGCGATCCCGCGAGCGGGGCGGCGGCGGCCGGCCCGGGGGCGGCGGCGGCCGGGCCCGGCGGCCGC
>PMSW01000002.1 GCA_003168215.1 Actinomycetota bacterium | reverse complement strand
CAGCAGGGCGGCCACGCCGGCCTCGGTGACCAGCCGGACCAGATCGGCCGCGAGCATCAGGTTCCGCCGTGACAGCCGGTCCGCCCAGACTCCGGCCACCTGGTAGGACGCGAGGCCCGCCACGGTGCCGACCAGCAGCACCAGGCCAAGGGAGGTGGCATTCCCGCCGATGCCGAGGACCGCGAAGGCGAGTGCGACGGGAACGAACGCCGATCCGATCGCCGAGGTTGTCGCGGCGAGCCAGACGAGCCGGAAGGACCGGTCGGCCAGGGGCCCGAGGAGCTGCACTCGCCGCATCCTGCGAAGCCTAATGCCGGCTGCCCGTCGTGCCGCGACCCATTTCCGCCGGGACATCCCCGGCAGGGCGGCCTCCTCCGCCGCCCTGCCGGTGGTTACGCTGTCGCACCCGGCGTACTGCCCTATCGGGCCTGCTGGCCTATCCGGCGTAGACCGGGATGTGCTTGAACCGGCGGCTGACGTGACGGAACCTGTTCGCCAGCGGGAAGCGGACGGTGACCGGCCCGGCGGCGAAGATGCCGATCCTGTTGTCGTAGATCAGGTTGCCCCTGACCGTGATCGTGACCTTGCCGACCGAGCCCAGGTAGATCCCGGTTGTCTTGAGGTCGGCGTAGTCAGTGCGCAGGTTGTTGCGGCCGATAGCGTTGCCGATGATCCTGTTCCCGCTGAATCTCGGGCCCTTCAGGTGAGCGTGCATCGCCACGCCGCCGTGCCCGTTCCCGACCATCTTGTTGTACTCGATCAGGTTGTTGTAGACGCCGCCGGACTTGCCGGCCGCGGCCAGGATCACGCCGCTGCCGCTGGAGGCGCTGGGCCGGCTGGGGGTGCCGAGGCCGTTGTCGTCGGCGAGGTTGTCCTTGATGGTGTTGTCGTAAACGCCGACGCCCGTGTGGTCGGCCAGGGCGATGCCGCAGCCGCCCGGATTGTGGCTGGTGTCGTTCCCCTCGACGAGGTTGTGGGAATCCGGCTTGCCGAGGTCGTTGGACAAGTTGATGCCGACTCCGTTACCGGTCGTAAGGTTGTCCGAGGCCAGTGACCACGACGTGCTGTTCAGGTCAATGCCGGCGCCCTGGTTGTTGCGCGCGAAGTTGTCCTCGATCAGCTCGTGGTTGCCGGGCACCGGCTTTCCGCGGACGTAGCCAGCCGTGAGGATGCCATCGCCCGGCGCGCCCGTCTTGCTGTTCACGGTCGCGTTCTCGACGATCAGTCCCCGGACCTCGATGTAGGAATGCGCCAGCCCGATCGCGTACGGAAGGCCCTTGGCATTGATGACGGCGCCGCGCTTGCCCCGCACCACGAGCGGCTTGGTGATGGTCACGCTCTCCCGGTACACGCCCCGGCACACGATCACGGTGCCGCCCACTGCGGTCGCGTTGACGGCCGCCTGCACGCTGCGGAATCTCGCGGTGGCGCACGACTTCCCTGAATGGTGAGCCGACGCGTGCGGCGACACGTAGGTGGTGTACCAGGCGGGCGCCGCACTGGCTGGCGCCAGGCTGGCCGCCATCGCGGTGACCGCGGCGCCGATGATCCCGGCGCCGTAGGCCGCGCGTTTCCACGATCTCATCTGTAAGGTCCTCCCTGATTCTCCTGCGGCTGATCCCGCCGAAGTCCGGGGCAGCCGGCCGCGCGCTGGTCCCGGCCGGGTATCTTCGCCAGCGCTCCGCGCGTTACGGCGGCGCCTCATGGGGCAGCGATTGGTAACCCACGCCCTTACCGGCTAGCCCCGGCGGCAGTGCCGTACCCGAGCGGCAGGCGCAGCCGCCCGCATCCGGTCAGAAAGGACGTTGCGAGGTCCCGGCACCGTGGTATGCGTTGGGTCAGACGCAACGGAAAGGCGGATATGCATGGAGCAGGCCGAGCTGGTGTTCGCGGGCGGGGCGGTCTACACCGCCGACGCGAGCGGCCGCCGGATGGTGGCGGCCGCGGCGCCTGATGGCAGTCCCGCAAGCTCGGTTGCAGTCGTCGGCGGCCGGATCGCGGCGGTCGGCCAGGCTGGCGACGCCCGCATCCAGGACCTGACCGGTCCGGCCACCGAGGTGGTCGACCTGCACGGCCGCGCGCTGCTGCCCGGCTTCCAGGACGCGCACGTGCATCCCGCCTTCGCCGGGGTGACGATGATCGGCTGCAACCTGATCGGCGCGGCCACCCTGGACGAGGCGCTCGGCCGGATCAGGGCCTACGCAAAGTCCCATCCCCAGCTGCCATGGATCGCCGGCGCCGGCTGGCGGATGGAGTGGTTCCCCGGCGGGACGCCCGGCCGCGAGCTGCTCGACCAGGTCACCGGCGGCAGGCCCGCATTCCTGCTCAACCGGGACGCGCACGGGGCGTGGGCCAGTACCCGCGCGCTGGAACTGGCCGGAATCGATGCCGGCACTGCGGACCCGCCGGACGGCCGGATCGAGCGCGAGCCCGGCGGCGGGCCGCAGGGCTCGCTGCACGAGGGCGCCGCCACGCTGGTCGCCGCGCTCGTTCCGCCGGTCAGCGCGGCGGACCGGCTGGCCGGCCTGCTGCTCGCCCAGGCGCACCTGCACGCCAGGGGAGTCACCGCCTGGCAGGACGCCATTGTCGGGGATTATCTCGGCTCGGCCGACCCGCTGCCGGTCTACCTGGCGGCCGCGCGGAGCGGCCAGCTCACGGCCCGGGTGGAGGGAGCGCTGTGGTGGGACCGGCACCGCGGCGGCGACCAGCTCGCCGACCTGCTCGGCCGGCGCGAGCAGGGGCAGGCAGGCCGGTTCCGCGCGAACACNNCCCTATCAGGATTCGTGCGGCTGCCAGAGCGCCAACCGCGGCCTTTCCTATGTCGATGCGGCGGAGCTGCGCGAGGTCGTGACCCGGCTGGACGCCGAGCGATTCCAGGTGCACTTCCACGCCATCGGCGACCGTGCGGTCCGCGAGGCGCTGGATGCGGTGCAGGCGGCCCGCGCCGCCAACGGCCGCAGCGATCACCGGCACCATATTGCTCACCTTCAGGTCATGCATCCCGACGACGTGCCCCGTTTCGCCGCTTTGGGAGTCACCGCCAACGTGCAGGCGCTCTGGGCAGCGCACGAGCCGCAGATGGACGATCTGACCATTCCGTTCATCGGGCCGGAGCGAACCGCGCGGCAGTACCTGTTCGGCGATCTGCTGCGGTCGGGCGCCCGGCTGGCGGCGGGCAGCGACTGGGCGGTGAGCAGCGCGAACCCGCTGCGGGCCATCCATGTCGCGGTGAACAGGGCGCTGCCGGGCGCCAGCGGTGACGAGGCAGAGCCGTTCCTGCCCGAGCAGGGAATCGGCCTGGCCGAGGCACTCGCCGCGTACACCGCGGGCTCCGCCTACGTGAACCATCTCGACGACGAGACCGCCGCCATCGAGCCGGGCAAGCTGGCCGACCTCGTCGTGCTCGACCGGGATCCCTTCGACGGCCCGCCGGGCGAGATCGCGGCCACCCGCGTCCTGCTCACCTGCGTCGAGGGGGAGCGGGTCTACACTGCCGACAATCTGTAAGTATGTAATTCGTCAATAGCAAGCGCCGGGCGCGATGGCCGGGCTGCCGGCGGCCGGGCACCGGCGGCCGGGCACGCCCGCCGGCAGCGTCCGGCCAGCTGAGCGCAGAACGGGAGAGCTATGCAGGCAGTATCGCTCGGCCGCGGCGGCCCGCGGGTTTCGCGGGCCGGCCTGGGGCTGATGGCCATGTCCGGCGTCTACGGGCCGGCCGACGAAGCCGAGAGCATCGCGACCATCCGCGCGGCGCTGGACGGCGGGATCACGCTGCTGGACACCGGCGATTTCTACGGCATGGGCCATAGCGAGATGCTGCTGCGCGATGCCCTCCGCGGGACTGATCGCGACAGCGTGTTCATCCAGGTGAAGTTCGGCGGCCAGCGGGCTCCGGGGGGCGCCTTCGTCGGCTACGACGCCAGCCCGGCGGCGGTGAAGAATTCCCTTGCCTACACGCTGCAGCGGCTGGGCACCGACCACGTGGACCTGTACCAGCCGGCCAGGCTCGATCCGAAGGTGCCGATCGAGGACACCGTCGGCGCCATCGCCGAGATGATCCAGGCTGGCTACGTCCGCTACCTGGGGCTGTCCGAGATGGGCGCGGAGACGATCCGCCGGGCGCACGCCGTCCACCCGGTCAGCGCGCTGCAGATCGAGTACTCGCTGATGAGCCGCGGCATCGAGGCGGCGATCTTGCCCGCGGCCCGCGAGCTCGGCATCAGCGTGACCGCCTACGGAATCTTGTCCCGCGGCCTGCTGTCCACGGCCAGCGCCCGCGAGATCGCCGCCGGCGACCCGCGGTCCCGGTATCCCCGGTTCCAGGGCGAGAACCTGCGGCGCAACCTTGACCTGCTCGCCGCGCTCGAGAAGATCGCCCGCGACCGGGGCGTGACAACCGCGCAGCTGGCCATCGCCTGGGTCGCGTCCCGCGGCGGCGACATCATCCCGCTGATCGGCACCAAGCGGCGGGACCGGCTGGCCGAGGCGCTCGGCGCGCTTGAGCTGACCCTGACCGCCGGCGAGCTGGCCGCTATCGAGGCCGCCGTGCCGGCCGGCCAGGTGGCCGGTGACCGCTATGACGCTGGCGGGATGGCGTCCCTGGACAGCGAGAACCCGCCGGCCTGACTGGCCGCCGGCCGCCCCGGTCAGCGGCGCATGCGGTCGATCGCGTCGATGAGCACCCCGACGAGGTCGTCGAACCGGGCATCCGGGTCGCCGAAGAGCTCCGGCCCGGCTTGCAGCACCAGCGGCGTCTGCCCGTCGCCCACCCGCTCGGCCCGCCGCTCCAGCGAGTACCGCTCGTCGCCGGCGCCGACCGCCTGCGCGACGGCCTGTTCCTCGATGCAGAACCCGGCCACGAAGCTGTAGACGAGGGAGTAGCCGCGCATCACGTCGGTGAGCGAGAATCCCTGCGCGATCATGCGGGCGAGCGGCGCCTCCTGGGCGCGCAGCAAGTCGGTGTCGGTGAGATAGGTGCCGGTGAAGACCTTCGCCCCGTCGCGGTGGGACAGCAGGATGCGCCGTGCCGAGCTGGCGAAAGCGCGCATGCCGTCGGGCCAGGGCGTCGTCTCGGGCAGCGCTGCCAGCTCCCGCGCGAGCTGGCGCCAGAGCTCGGTCGCCATCTCGTCGACCAGCTGCTGCCGGTCCCGGACGGTCAGCCGGTCGAGGCCGGCCTCGTCCAGCACATCCAGGCCCGCCTGCACGATCTTCGCCTTGGTCAGCCCGCGCGCCATGCTGTCAGCCTAACCGCCTCGGCTTGACAACTTAACAATGTTCAATGGTACTCTCAGCCCAGATAATTTAACGTTGTTAAGGAAGGGATCGCCATGAAGGCAGCCGTCGTGAGCAGCCCAGGAGGAACCCCTGAGTACGCCGACTTCGACGACCCGGCAGCGGCGGAGGGCCGCGAGCTTGTCGAGCTCGTCGCCTCGGGTATCCATCCCGTCGTCCGGTCTCTCGCGGGCGGCCGGCATTATGGCAGCGCGGGCGTCTGGCCGATGATCCCCGGCGTCGATGCGGTGGCCCGCACGAGTGACGGCGCGCTGGTGTACACGGGTTACCCCGTCCCGCCCTACGGCACGCTCGCCGAGCGCATCAGCGTGCCGGGGGGCATGCGGCTGCAGCTGCCGGCCGGCGCTGACCCCGTGCGGGTGGCGGCGGGCCTGAACCCCGGGCTCTCGTCGTGGCTGCCGCTGACGGCCCGCGCGCGCGAGGTCAGCGGGCTCGGCGTGGTGCTCGTGCTCGGCGCGACGGGCATGGCGGGCCTGCTGGCGGTCCAGAACGCCCGGGTACTCGGCGCGGACCGGGTGGTGGCGGCCGGCCGCAGCGAGGCCAGGCTGGCCAGGGCAGCGGACTGCGGCGCGGCGGCGACGGCCCGGCTGACCGGCGACGGGGAAGCTGATACCGAGGCGATCACGGCGGCCCTGGACGGCGCGTCCCCGTCCCTGGTGCTGGACTATGCCTGGGGATCGCCGGCCGAGTCGGCGTTCCGCGCCCTCGGCGGTCGCGGCCTGTCGGAGGACACGGGTGACATTGCCTACGTGCAGATTGGCGCCATGGCCGGTCCCGAGGCGGCCGTGCCGTCCTCGCTGCTGCGCAGCCGCCGTATCCGGATCAGCGGGAGCGGCGCGGGCTCGGCGTCGACGGCCGAGATCATGCAGCAGCTGCCCGCTTACATCCAGCACATCGCGGACGGCGTCATTACGGTGCCCGCCCGCGTCGTCCCGCTGTCCCGGGTCGCAGCCGCATGGACGACGGCGCAGGAAGGCGGCGACCGCGTGGTCGTCGTCCCCGGCTGAGCCCTGAGGGTAAAGACCTGCACGGACGATGCGGTCAGTTTTAGCGGAGCTGCTTCACTAACACGGCAGCCTTTGCGGTGTCCCGGCGGCAGCCATCTAGTCGGCCAGGAGCTGTCACGCAGGGTGAACGAGGCCGGCTGCAGCTGGCCGTGCGCTGGCGCATATCGCCGAATAGGGCACAGCGCTATCCGGCCGCTGGTGCTGGCTTGAGGCGCACAGAATATCCTGTTCGGCTCGTAAAGTGGCAACCGGCAGCGGGGCGACCGCGGAACTCGAGTTCGTCAGGAATTGTTTTCGGCGTGATGTTCTTGAGGGTTCTTCGGCTGGAACTTTGCCTGGCCTGGATGGACTCGGCGCCGAGGTGCTGGCCGCAGCCAGCTTGTGCCCGCCGGCCGCCCTGAGGCCGGGAGCGTGTCAGCCGCAGTGGGGCTTGGCTAGCTGAGGGCGTCGAGTTCGGTGGCCACGCCGGGGGCCTCGGCCGCGCCGATCTGCTGGAAGATGTCCCGTGCCTGCCGCAGGCGAGTCTTTGCGCCGTCGGTGTCGCCGGCGGCCAGTGCGCAGCGGCCCAGGCCGGCTAGCGCGTGAGCTTCGTCCCAAGCGCTGCCGATTTCGCGGGCCAGGTCCAGGGCCTGCCGGTGACACTCCATTGCCTGGTCCAGGTCTCCGTGGACCCGGTGCACCGCCCCTATATCGTTGAGCGCCTCGGCTTCACCCCCTCGGTCGCCGGTGTCGCGGTAGATGCCTAGCGCCTCCTCCAGCGCCTCTCCCGCGCCCCGGTAGTCCCCGGTCTCCCGCCGCATGGCGCCCAGGTCGCTGAGGGCGTTGGCCTCACCGAGTCGGTGGCCGAGGTCACGGTAGATGCCCAGCGCCTCCTCCAGCACCTCTCCCGCGCCCCGGTAGTCCCCGGTCAGCCGCCGTACGGCGCCTAGCTGGTAGAGGGCGTTGGCCTCACCTAGCCGGTCGCCGAGGTCACGGTAGATGACCAGCGCCTCCTCCAGCACCTCGGCCGCGCCCGGGTAGTCCCCCGTCTTCCGCCGCACGACTCCCAGCTGAGTGAGGGCGATGGCCTCACCCAGCCGTTCGCCGAGGTCGCGGTAGATGCCCAGCGCCGCCTTCTGTGCTTCGGCCGCCCCTCGGTAGTCCGAGGACAGCCGCCGCACTTCGCCCAGCTCACTGAGCGCTCTGGCCTCACCCAGCCGGTCGCTAAGGTCACGGTAGATGCCCAGCGCCTCCTCCAGCGCCTCGGCCGCCTGCGGATAGCCAGCCAGATCGATCCGCGCAACCCCTAGCTCAGTGAGGGCGCTGGCCTGGCCCGGCCGGTCGCCGAGGTCGCGGT
>PMSW01000045.1 GCA_003168215.1 Actinomycetota bacterium | reverse complement strand
GCACGCCGAGGCCGGCCAGGCCGACCCAGAGCAGGTCGATCACGTGCCTGGACGACGCTACGGCGACGGCCAGCGGCCCGAGGAACTCGACGGTCACCGCGATGCCCAGCGGGATCCGGGCGAACGACTGGTAAATCGAGAAGTTCATCACGGCGAGCGTGATGCCGAAGGCTACTGCCACGCCGGCATCCTGCCAGCGCCGTCGGCTGATCACGTCCCGCAGCGTCCGCGCTAGCCCCCTGCCGCCGAGGGCCGCCATCATCACCGCGGATGTCCACAGCCGCAGGCCGGTGACCGCGGCGGGCGGGACCTCGCTGAACAGCCGGCCGGCTAGGCCCGCGCCGAGCTGCACCGACACGATGCCGACGCCGACCAGCACCGACGGCGGCACCCGGCCGAGCGTGCTCCCGCGGGCGCTCCCGCCAGTGCCAGGCCCGCCGGCCGCGGTGCTTATTCCCAGCGGAATGCCCGCGCCGCGATGGCGATGGTCGCGATTGCCCAGGCCGCAAGCACCAGAAGGTCGCGAACTGGCAGTCCGTTGCCGTGCTGCAACACCGACCGCAGCCCGTCCGACAAGGCCCCGGCCGGCAGCAGTTTCAGCACGGGCTGCGCATCCGCCGGGAATTTCGTCAGCGGGAAGACCACTCCGCCGAGCCCGAGCATGACCAGGTACAGGAGGTTAGCGGCGGCCAGCGTGGCCTCGGCCCGCAGCGTCCCGGCCATCAGCAGGGCCAGCCCGCTGAACGCCGCGGTCGCGGCGAGCACAAGGAGCAGCGACCAGGCGACCGCTCCGCCACCGGCATGCGGCCGCCAGCCGAGCGCGAGCCCGACCGCGACGATCACCGCCGCCTGCAGCAGCTCGACCACGAGCACGGTCAGCGTCTTCGCGGTAATCAGGCCGCTGCGCCGCAGGGGAGTGGAGCCCAGCCGCTTCAGCACGCCGTAACGCCGCTCGAAGCCGGTCGCGATCGCCTGGCTGGTGAAGGCGGTCGACATGACAGCGAGGGCGAGGATGCCAGGGGCGAGGAAGTCGATCCGCTTGCCCGGCCCGAAGTTGACAAGCGGCTCGTGGCTGAAGGCGGCGAGCAGCAGCACCGGGATAATCAGGATGAGCAGCAACTGCTCGCCGTTGCGCAGCAGCGTGCGGAGCTCGAGCGAGGCCTGGGCGGCGACCATGCGCGGCAGCGGCGCCGCGCCTGGCGCCGGGGCCGGCCAGTCCGCCGCGGCGGGCGTCGCGGTCTCGGTCACGAGCGCAGCTCCCGCCCGGTCAGCTCGAGGAAGACGTCCTCCAGCGTGCGGCTCTCGATCCGCAGGCTCTGCGCCAGGATGCCCCGCTCCGCGCACCATGCGGTCACCGCGGCAAGCAGCTGCGGGTCGACCCGGTCATGCGCCTCGACGACGTAGTGCCCGGCCGGCGATTCCTTGGCGGCGCTGCCGGCCGGGAGCGCCGCCAGCAGGCTGTCGGTGTCCAGGCCCGGCTCCGCGCGGAACCTGAGCTGGCCCGCCGTGCCGGTGAGCTGCGCCGGGCTGCCGTCAGCGACCAGCGCGCCGTGGTCCACGATGGCGACGCGGTCCGCCAGCCGCTCAGCCTCGTCCATGTGGTGGGTGGTCAGGATCACGCCTGCGCCGGCCGCACGCAGCCCGGTGATCAGGTCCCAGGTAGCGTGCCGCGCCTGCGGATCGAGCCCGGCGGTGGGCTCATCGAGGAAGACAAGCTCCGGGCGGCCGATCACGGCGGCCGCGAGCGAAAGCCGCTGCTGCTGGCCACCGGACAGCCGCTTGAACGGGATTCGGGTGCTGGCCGCCAGGCCGAGCCGCTCCAGCAGGACGGCGGGATCGAGCGGACGCGCATAGAAGCTGGCCAGCACGCGCAGGTATTCGCCGGCCCGCGCGGACGTCGGGATGCCGCCGGACTGCAGCATCACGCCGACCTTGGGCCGCAGTTCGCGCGCATCGCGGACCGGATCGAGGCCGAGGACGCGCACTGTGCCCTCATCGGGCCGGCGGTAGCCCTCGCAGATCTCGATGGTCGTCGTCTTCCCGGCGCCGTTCGGCCCGAGAATCGCGGTCACCTGGGACCGTTCGGCCCGCAGCGACAGGCCGGCCACGGCAGCCGTACGCCCGTAATTCTTGACCAGGCTGACGATCTCGACGGCCGGAGCGGTGCCCACGCTGGCGAGTCTAGGGGGCAGCAGCCGACCGGGCTCCGGCCGGGCTCCGGCCGGGAAGGCGGTCGCCACGCCCGCCGGATCAGCCTGGATCCGGCGCGGGCTGAAGTGGAGCACGATTGCTGGCCAGCATCGCGGCCATGGGACGGATGGCGATGACATGGTGGATGACTCGCGGGCAGGTAGAGATATGGAGCAATCTGACGGACAACTCTTGGCAGCTACAGCTAGAGGCGATGCTGAGGCGTTCGGTGAGTTCTACCGCCGCCACGAGAGACGGGTACTCACCTACGCCCTCAGCCGATGCGCCAACGCCAGCGATGTGGCCGACCTCGTCGCGGACACCTTCCTCGGGGCACTTCGGTCTGCATCACGGTTCACCGGCGACGGCGACGGCGCCCTGCCGTGGCTGTTCGGGATCGCCCGTCGGGTGCTGGCCCGTCAGCGTCGGTCATTCGCCCGGCGGGAGCGCCTGATACGCCGCCTGGAGAACCTGCCGTCGCTGAACCCGGACGAGACCGCGGCAGTCGAGGATGCCATCGACGCCGCCCGGCTCGCCCCGGCGTTGACTGCCGCGCTCGCGGCCCTGCGCCCGAAAGACCGAGAACTGCTCCAACTCGTCCACCGCGACGGACTGTCCCCCAGCCACGCCGGCGCCGTCCTAGGGATGAACCCGAACACCGCCCGCATCCGGCTCTCCCGCGCCCGAGCCAAGCTACGCAGCACCCTCGGCGAACCCGCCGACCCACCGATGGCCAACTCGCACCCGGAGGCACCCCATGCTCAGCCTTGACGACCGTCCTACTCCCCCCGCCCTCCCGCAGTTCAGCCGGGACATGCAGCGCTTCCTCGTGACAACCGCCCGCACCAGGCAGCCGTCTCGATCACTCCACAGGATCCGGACCTACGCCATTGCCGGGATCGCCACCGCTGCGGTCATCACCGCGGCCACGCTCGGGTTCGATCACGCCGTCACCGGCACGCACTCACCGAGCGCCGGACCCCGCCCGACCGGGGCGCCCGGTGCACAGCGCCTCGCCGCGTTCACCGTCCATAAGAACCCCGGCGGCACGGTGACTCTCACCGTCGACCAGCGTCAGATCTTCAACCCCAGCGCGCTGCGCCAGGCGCTCGCGCACGCCGGCGTACCCGCTCTCGTCACCGTCGGATCGGTCTGCTACGTCCCCGGACCGATCGCCAGCCAGCCGTTCTCACCACCGCAGCCGCAACCCGACGGAGCCATCCTCACCACCATCACCCCCGCCGCGATCCCGGCCGGCAGCAAGCTGAGCATCGGCTACTTCCACGAACCCGGCGGCGGCGGCGTGCACATCACAGTCGTCCCCGACAACACGCACCTCACCTGCACCCCAACCCCACCCGCACCGCCAACACCAAGACACGGCTAGCCGGTCGGTCGGGTCCATCAGCCACCGTGACCCGGGCTGGCGGGCACGTCGAGGGCCGGATTGCGGTCGAAGAAACCATCAGGCTTCAGCCAGAAGGAGACCGTGTCCACGGGCATGACCGGCCAGTCCTCCGGCCGGGTGACATGGTGGATGCCGAAGACGTACCACAGGACGATGTCGGCATCCTCGATCGGCCGGTCCCGCGCGGTCCACACCGGCAGCCCCTGATCGCGCTCGCTCTGCGTGCAGAACTCGCCGCACGGCCACCGTTCATCCCGGTCATAGGGGGTGACCCAGAGGGCATGGCTGATCGCCTCGGCGCGGCGGATGACGGGGGAGCGGGGATCGAACATCGCGGGGAAGCAGCCGCCGGGCACCAGCTTGTAGCCGACCGGCGTGCCGAGCCCGTTGCGGACGGAGTCGTTGGCGACCTTCCAGTAGCGCTGGGTGGACCAGCGGTAATCCTGCTTTCCCTGCTGCTCCGTCCGCAGCGGCGTGTCGCGCTGCACCAGGGCCAGCCCGTACGGGTTGTCCGCGCTCACGGGCAGTGCCTCGGAGTCCGAGCAGTAGACCGTGTTCTGCGTGCCGTCGATGTCGAGATCAAGCCGTGCGACGACGAAGTGCTGGTGGAACGGTGCATAGGTGCGCTCGTCGACGAGAGTCCCGTACGGCGGCTGACGGCCGGGCGGGAAGTTCGTGACCACCATCACGCCGGTCGCCCGGATCTCGCACTCGATGCTGCCGTCCTGGTAGAACCGCCAGTAAACGAGGTACTCGTAGTTGGCAACGGTGGCATGGCAGGAGATGACGAGCCTGCGCATCCGGCGCACTTCGGCCCCAGCCGCCTGGTCGACGTGCTTCCACAGCACGCCGTTGTCCTCCTCATGGACGCAGATCGCGCGCGGGATGGCCCGCGGCTCGCCGCTGGTGTCATGCAGCACCGCGTCCAGGTACGTGATCTCGCCGAGGCAGTCGCAGCCGCGCTCCAGCGATGTCGTCATGAAGCCAAGGCCCCATTCCCCGATGTCGAAGGCGGTCCGCCGGTAATGGTCCGGGGTGGGATCCCGGTAGGGGACCACCATCTCGGCCAGGGACAACCGGTGCGCGACCGCGCGGGTCCTGCCGCCGTCGTGATAGCCGACCTGATGCAGGACCAGGCCTTCCCGGTAATTGAAGCCGATCCGCAGCGACCACTTCTGCCAGCTGAGCGCATGCCCGGTCAGAGTGAACGAGGCACCGTCCGGCTGGCTGATCTGCAGCGGACTCACGTCCGCGCGAAGCCTTTGCCCGGGAACGAGCCTCGGAGCGTACTCGCCCATCGTGTCCGGCGGATCGACGTGGTGGGAGTCTCCGACCTCGAGCAGTTCCATCCGGTTCAGGTCCACCAGCGGGTGCAGGCCATTGACCGGATGCGCGTACGGGTTACCGCCGGCGACACCCCGGTACCAGACATCGACCCAGCCCATCCGGCGACTGCGGTGCTCCTGCGGGACAAGCGCGTGGCCGTAGGTCCAGGTGTCGAAGAGCACCCGCTCCAGGTCGGTGATCCCGCGGTCAGCGAGCGCGGCGATCATCCGGCCGTCGCGGCGCAGCATCGCATCCGCCTCGTGCCACTCATCGAGAGTCGCGTTCGGCTGCACCCCGGTCCGGCGGGCGAAGGACGTCACCTCGTCATCGGTCAGCGAGACCGTTGCGGAGTAAACCCGGCCGTCCGAGCGGTTCCAGCACACGACCCGCGCTTCCCGCTGGACTGCGCCGCCCGGCTGCCAGGCCGCCAGCGCGGCCTTGTCCGGTTCCCTCAGCTCTATGGACGCGAACCGCCAGGTCTCGCCGACCCCCCGGTCGCGACGCAGGATCGCGGCGGCCTGCCGGAACTCAGCCGCGGACAGCGGGTCAAGCGGATGCCGGGACGCGCCGGCGCCTTGCCCCGCTGGATGCCCCGCGGGATGACCGGAGGTCCCGTCGCCCTTGCCGCTCATCGCGCCTCTTCGCTGCCGCGCACAAACGCCGCCAGCCGCTCCGACTGGGCCAGCCGGCTCGGCTCATGCGCGTACATCATGTGGCCCGCCTCGTAGTAGGCGAACTCGATATTGCCCGCCAGCTCGGCCGGGATGGCCAGGTGCGCGAAGTCGTGCTCGGCCGCGAAATACGGCGTCGCGGCGTCGTGATAACCGCAGGCCACCAGCACCCGCATGTGCGGGTTCACCCGCATCGCCTCGGCGAGCTTGTCCACGACCTGGAGATTCACGCCCTCGAACTCCTTGAACGACCACGGGTACACGCGCTCTGTCAGCGTCTCGTACGACAGGTCGTTCTCGTACTTCAGCTCCGTTCGCACGTAGTGGTTCAAGGCGGCACTGTACGGGCCCATGATCGCGTCGATGGAGGGGTCGGTTGTCCAGTGCTCGCGGCCGTAGTCGGAGTCCCAGCCGGTGAAGCGCCCGTCCAGGCGGCCGACTGTCCGCCGCTCATCCCGCAGCAGCTCGGTCAGGAACCTGACGTGCTCGGGCCGCAGGTTGACGCGATCGACGTAGTCCTCCGACAGGCCGGTCAGCCCGGCGATCCTGGTAACTGCCGCCGACCGCTCGCCGGGCGTCAGTCGCGAGCCGCGTGCCAGCACCCACCGGTACTCTCGCCCCGCGTAGGCCTCGGCGTCATCGAGCACCTCCCGCAGCGGCCGGCCGGGGTGCCTGCCGTGATAATGCGCGATTGCCGCGTAGGTCGGCAGGTAGAGCACGTACGGCTCGTCATTGCCAGGGACGAACTCGGCCGAGCCGCCGTCCAGGAAGGCCGAGATCAGGATCAGCCCGTTGAGATACATGCCGCTGCGTTCCTGCAGGTACCTGGCGAGGGCCGCTGCGCGCGTCGTCCCGTACGACTCGCCGCATAGGTACTTTGGCGACATCCACCGGCCGTTGCGCGTCGTCCACAGCCGGATCAGCTCGCCGACCGACTCGACATCACCGCCGTACCCGTGGAAGTCCTTTGACTTGCCGCCCTTGACCACGCGCGAGAACCCGGTGGAGACGGGGTCGATGAAGACAAGGTCGGAGTGCCTGAGCAGAGTCTCGTTATTGTCCGCCAGGTCATACGGCGGCGGCAGCAGCGCGCCGGCGTCACCCATCAGCACCCGCCGCGGGCCGAGCAGCCCGAGGTGCAGCCAGACGCTCGCGGAGCCTGGCCCGCCGTTGAACGCGAACGTGACCGGCCGGCTGCCGGCGCCGGCGTCATCAAGTGTGTAGGCGACCATGAAGACCTCGGCCTTCGCCTCCGCGCCGTCGAACTTGTCGTCGGTGTGACCTTCCTGGCGGAGCACCACGCGCCCGGCGGTCACCGTGTAGCGCAGCTGCGCACCGTCGGTGGTGATCACATGGCGCGTGGTGACGAGGTCGTCCTTCGGGTCCTCGGCATTCAGGTTCCCGGCCTTCGCGGCGGCAGGATCCTGCGCCGGGACCTTGGCCTCTGCGTTGTCGGTCATGACTGCGGAGCCTAGCTACCCGGGCCTCGTTGCGGCCGGCCGCCAGGGCGGCAGCCGTGCAGAATCCCGGCTCAGGGCGCGAGCGCTGCCGCCGGGAGCGGTGCTGTCGCGGCGGCGATCAGCGCCCGGAACAGGCTCAGGTCGTCGCCCGCCTCCGGATGCCACTGGACGGCCACCGCGAACGGGCAGCCTGGCGCGTCGAGCTCCACTGCCTCGATGAGCCCGTCGTCTGACCACGCGGTTGCGGTCAGGCCGTCGCCGAGCCGGTCAAGCGCCTGATGGTGATGGGTCGGGACCCCATCGAGCTGAGTCCTGCCGAGGATCCTGGCCAGCCCGCTGCCCGCAGCGACCCGGACCGGATGCGCGCCGTAGGCACCTGGCACCGGCGCATGCCCGTGGTGGCCTACCAGGTCCGGCACGTGCTGATGCAGACTCCCGCCCATGGTCACGTTGATCACCTGCATGCCGCGGCAGATGCCGAGCACGGGCAGTCCGCGTTCCAGGGCAGCGGAGAGCAGCGCGACCTCTGCGGCGTCACGATCCGGCCGTACCGAAGCGGTGGCCGGATGGCGCCGCGCACCATAGCCAGCCGGATCGAAGTCGCCGCCGCCGGACAGAACGAGCCCGTCGAGCCTGTCGAGCACCTCGGCGATGCCGGGCACCGGCGGCAGCAGCACGGGCATGCCGCCCGCCTCGAAGACGCGGTCCGGATAGCGCCACGGCAGGACTGCTGCGTCGGCGTCCCACTTTCCCCAGTGGGCCTGCTCGTGGTAGGCGCTGATCCCGATCACCGGTGCAAGCCCGGCCTCGCCCCCTGGACGAACCTCGCTCACCTGAACCTCCATCTGCCTCGCCTGCGCAAACCCATGATCACGGAGGATATGACGGGTGCCGGGGCCCTGCGACGAGTTCTGCTGATTGCGGAGCCTGTCGGATTGCGCGCCGGACCGGGCCCGGGCCGCGCTCGCCAGGACGCGGCTCCCCGCAAGTTCGGCCGGCCCGAGGCCTACAGCGGCGTCACATAGGCACCGGAGATCCCGCCGTCGACAAGGAACGACGACGCGGTGATGAACGACGCGTCGTCGCTGGCCAGGAACGCGACGGCGGCGGCTATCTCTTCCGGCTCGGCGAACCGGCCGGCCGGGATGTGCACCAGCCGCCGGGCGGCCCGCTCGGGGTCCTTGGCGAACAACTCCTGCAGCAGCGGGGTGTTGACCGGGCCCGGGCACAGCGCGTTCACCCGGATGCCCTCCCTGGCGAACTGCACGCCGAGCTCGCGGCTCATGGCCAGCACCCCGCCCTTGGACGCGGTGTAGGAGATCTGCGAGGTCGCCGCGCCGAGCACGGCGACGAACGAGGCGGTGTTGATGATCGAGCCCTTTCCCTGCCGCTGCATGTACGGGAGCACGTGCTTGCAGCACAGGTAGACCGAGGTGAGGTTCACTTCCTGAACCCGGCGCCAGGCGTCGAGCCCGGTGGTCAGGATCGAATCATCTTCCGGCGGCGAGATGCCCGCATTATTGAACGAGATATCGACCCGCCCGTGCCGCTCCGCGACCGACTCATACAGGCGCTGGACATCGTCCTCACTGGCCACGTCGGCCGCGATGAACGTGCCGCCGGTCTCCTCCGCGGCCGCCTTGCCCGCCGCCTCGTCGATGTCGACGGCAACCACGATCGCCCCTTCGGCGGCCAGCCTGCGCGCGCTGGCAAGCCCGATGCCGCTGCCCGCGCCGGTGATGACGGCGACCCGGTCCCGCAGCCGCCGCATGCCCGCTCCCGCCGTTTCCGTGCCCGTCATGCCCGTGATCACCATGTCGCCGTCATCCCTCCGTCGCGATGAAGACATTCTTGACCTCGGTGAACGCGTCGAGCGCGTCCGGCCCGAGCTCGCGGCCGAGCCCGGACTGCTTGAAGCCGCCGAACGGGGTCGAGTAGCGCACCGAGGAATGGGAGTTCACCGACAGGTTGCCGGTCTCCACCGCCCTGGCCACCCGGATCGCCCGACCGACGTCCCTGGTCCAGATCGAGCCGGACAGGCCGTAGGGCGTGTCATTGGCCAGTGCCACAGCGGCCGCCTCGTCCTCGAACGGTGTCACGGTCACCACCGGCCCGAACACCTCCTCGGTGTAGGCCGGGTCGTCCATCCGGACCGGCGCGAGCACCGTCGGCGGGTACCAGTGCCCCGGCCCGTCCGGCGCCGTGCCGCGGAACGCGACCGGCGCGCCGTCCGGCACGTAGGACGCGACGCGATCCCGGTGCGCGGCCGAGATCAGCGGTCCCATCTGCGTCGCCGCCGACGCCGGGTCGCCGACCGTGACGGCCTTGACCGCGGGCTCGAGCAGTTCCATGAACTTCTCCAGGACCGAGCGCTGCACCAGGATCCGCGACCGGGAGCAGCAGTCCTGGCCCGCGTTGTCGAAGGCGGCCTGCGGGGCGGTGGCCGCGGCCCGTTCCAGGTCGGCATCGGCGAAGACAATGTTCGCGCTCTTGCCGCCGAGCTCCAGGGTGACCCGTTTGACCCGGCGGGCGCAGCCCGCCATGATCTCGCGGCCGACCTCGGTAGAGCCGGTGAACACGATCTTGCCGACGGCCGGATGGTCGACCAGCCGCTGCCCGACCACGCTGCCCTTGCCCGGCAGCACCTGGAACACTCCGTCCGGGATGCCCGCCTCCAGCGCGAGCTCGCCGATTCTGATCGCGGTCAGCGGCGTCATCTCGGCGGGCTTGGCGATCACGGTGTTGCCGGCCGCCAGGGCCGGCGCCATCCCCCAGGACAGGATCGGCATCGGGAAGTTCCACGGGACGATCAGCCCGACGACGCCGATCGGCTCGGCGAACGTGACATCCAGGCCGCCGGCCACCGGGATCTGCCGCCCGCAGGCCCGCTCGGGCGCGGCGGAGTAGTAGGTGAGCACATCCCGGACCTGGCCCGCCTCCCAGCGGGCCTGGCCGACCGGGTGCCCGGCGCCGGCCACCTCCAGGCCGGCCAGCTCCTCGATATGGGCGTCCACCGCACCGGCGAATGCGCGGAGCAGGCCAGCCCGGTCCGCCGGGGCGACCGCCCGCCAGGCCGCCTGCGCGATCACGGCCCGCTCGATCGCGGCATCGGTCTCGCCTGCCGTGGTCCGCGCCACGGCGGCGACGATCTCCTCGCTGGCTGGGTTCACGACGGTGAACTCGGACATACGGCGGTCACTCCCCGTGGCGTCGTACCGGCCCTGTGCTGGCGTGCCGGTGGTCCTGGCGGCTCCTGATCACGGTCCCGGCGGACTCAGACGCGCTAGAGCCGCTCAAAGCAGCGGCGCAGCTCCCAGTCGGTCACCGCGGCCTCGTAGGCGGCCAGTTCCACCCGGGCATAGTTGGCGTAGTGCTCCTGCACGTCGGTGCCGAATGCCTCGCTGACAATCTCGCTCCCGGACCACAGCTCGAGCGCGTCGCGCAAGGTGGGCGGCACCCGCGGGCCCGTGCCCAGGTAGGCGTTGCCTTCGTAGGCAGGTTCCAACGGTAGCTCGTTATCGATGCCGTGCAGCCCAGCAGCGATCATCGCCGCCACCGCCAGGTAGGGGTTCACGTCGCCGCCGGGGGCGCGGTTCTCGCCGCGGAGCGAGTGGCCATGGCCTACCAGCCGCAGCGCGCAGGTCCGGTTGTCTACTCCCCAGCGCACGGCGGTCGGCGCGAAGCTGCCCAGCACGTACCGCTTGTAAGAGTTGATGTTCGGCGCGTAGCAGAGCGTCAGCTCGCGCAGGGCCGCAAGCTGGCCGGCCAGGAAATGCTCGCCGAGCTTGGACAGCCCGTGCGGCCCGTCGCCGGCGAGTACGGCTGTCCCGTCCTCCCCGGCCAGCGACAGATGGATGTGACAGGAGTTGCCCTCGCGGTCGTTGGGCTTGGCCATGAACGTGATGCTCATCCCGGCCTGCGCCGCGATCTCCTTCGACCCGGTCTTGTAAATCGAGTGATTGTCACAGGTGGTCACCGCGTCGGCATAGCGGAACGCGATCTCGTGCTGGCCGAGATTGCACTCGCCCTTCGCCGACTCCACGTAGAGTCCCGCGCCGGCCATCCCGTTGCGGATCGCGCGGAGCAGCGGCTCGACCCGCGAGGTGCCGAGGATCGAGTAGTCCACGTTGTACTGGTTGCCGGGCACCAGGTCGTGGTAGCCCTTCTCGGCCGCCTGCTCGTAGCTGTCGGTGTACACGATGAACTCAAGCTCGGTGCCCGCCATCGCCTGCCAGCCGCGGGCCGCCAGCCGGTCGGTCTGCGCCTTGAGTATCTGCCGCGGCGAGGCCACCACCGGGGCGCCGTCCAGCCAGGTCAGGTCGGCGAGGACCAGCGCCGTGGCCTCGTGCCAGGGCAGGTGGCGCAGCGTGCTCATGTCCGGCACCAGCATGAAGTCGCCGTAGCCGCGGTCCCACGACGACATCGCGTACCCGTCCACGGTGTTCATGTCGACGTCCACCGCGAGCAGGTAGTTGCAGCCCTCCGAGTAGTGCTGGACGACCTCGCTGAGGAAGTACTCCGCCGACAGGCGCTTGCCCTGCAGGCGGCCCTGCATGTCGGTGAAGGCAAGGATCACCGTGTCGATCTCGCCGGTGCCGTAGCCTGTGCGGAGTCGCTCCAGCGTCATCATCCCGTGCCGCATCCGCGCGGCATCGTCGCCGCCATGACCTGTCATCGAAGTCCATCCTCTCGTCTCGGTCCCGCCCTCAAGGCGTGCCCGTGCTCAGCGTCTCAGCCCTGAACGTCTCCGTGCTGGCTGTCCCGTGCTGGCCGTCCCGTGCTGATCATCAGCTCACCGTAGGCGCGCGGGCGCTCAGGACGCGAGTTCCCGCTCAATGGCCGCCAGTTCTTCCGGGGATCCCTGAATCCGCGGCCCGGTGAACCAGTTCTTCGCCGACACCTGCCAGTAGATCCCGGCATAGCCGATCACCACTACCAAGGCGATGACCGCGTAGTTGAACGTGGTCCAGCTGATGGGGCCAAACTGCGGGAGCATGAACAGGATCGTGATGAACACCACCCAGACCACGGCCGTCCAGCCGATCAGGTAGGTCCACCGGCCCAGGTGCCACGGCCCGCGCTGGAAGCTGCTGCCCTGCCGCAGCCGCAGGAAGGTCGGCGTGACGTAGGCGACGTACAGGCCGATGGTGGCGATGGACGTCACGGCGCCGTACGCGGCGGTGTTAAACAGATAAGGCAGGCCGAGGATGAGCGCTCCCACGACGGCCAGCCAGATCGCGTTGGTCGGGGTCCGGGTGCGCTTGTTCACCCGGTGCCAGAGCGCGGAGCCCGGCAGCGCGCCATCACGGGAGAAGGCGTAGATCATCCGCGAGTTTGCGGTCACCGAGGACATGCCGCAGAAGAGCTGGGCGCCGATCGCCACGAGCAGCAGCAGTTCAGCTCCGGTCCGGCCGATCGAGTCGATGAAGATCTGCGCCGGGGCGACGACAGCCGACGCCTCGCCCACGTAGTTCGACCGCTGGATCGCGAACGTGATGCCGATCAGCAGGATCCAGCCCGCGATCAGCGAGATCAGGATCGACATGACAATTCCGCGCGGGCCGCTGCGTGATGCCTGACGGGTTTCCTCGGTCATGTGGGCCGAGGCGTCGTACCCGGTGAAGGTGTACTGGGCCAGCAGCAGCCCGACGGGCACGATGTACCACCAGCCGATATGGAACCCGGAGCCGTTGTAGAGGTCAGTGAACACGAACTTGGCCGGGGCGTGATGCGCCCCCGCCTTCAGGCCGAAGGTCAGCGTGCCGACGATGAGAAGGACGCCGGTGATGTGCCACCAGACGCTGACGTTGTTCAGCAGCGCCACCAGCCGGATGCCGAACTGGTTGAGCAAGCCGTGCACCAGCAGCACGGCGGCGTAGATCAGGACCGTATGCCAGTGCGTCGTCACGCTGAAGCCGAACCACAGTTCAAGCTCGAAGTTGATGAACAGGGCTGCACCAAAGTCGATGCCGGCGGTGATCGCCACCTGGCCGAGGAAGTTGAACCAGCCAGTGAACCAGGACCAGGCCGGGCCGTTCGTGCGGGCAAGCTTTGCCGACCAGTAGTACAGGCCGCCTGCCGTCGGGAAGCTGGAGCAGACCTCCGCCATGGACAGGCCCACGAGCAGGGTCATGATCCCGACGATCGGCCAGCCCCAGACGATGACGGCGGGGCCGCCTTCGTCCATGCCGAAGTAGTACAGGGTCAGGCAGCCGGACAGGACCGAGATGATGGTGAACGACACGGCGAAGTTGGAGAAGCCCGACATCCGCCTGCGCAGTTCCTGGGCGTAGCCGAGCTGGTGGAGGGTTGCTTCGTCACTGCTGAGCGGCGCTGGGGCCGCTTGCTCGTTTGCCGACACGGCATGCTCCTTGCGTCAGGGCGTCGGGTGGCGTCAGGGCGTCAGGCTGCGTAAGGGCTCGGAATGATGCCGGGGGGAGGGCGCTGGAACGTCCCTAGCCGACGGCCAGCTTCCAATGGTTCAATATCAGACCAATAATGGACAGGTCTGCGGCAATGTCAAGACCCGGAGACCAGAATTTACACAGCCGCCACATGGACACCGCGGGTGCGGCGTGCCGCTTGCCGGGGGACCCGCGTGCCGGGCTCGCATGCAGCGGGCTTGCGTGCCGGGCCCGGGGGCCTGCGGGCCGGCGCTTGCGGGCCGGCGCTTGCGTGCCGGGCAGGTGCGCGGGAGCACGTCCGGGCAGGGCAGGCAGCCTCGGCGCAGCGGTGCCATAGGCTCGGCGCAACAATGCCGTCCCCCCGCGGAGGGCGATCGTGACAACCGGCGGACTTGAGCTGGCCACCGCCTTGCGGCCGGTACGGGCGGGCAATGCCTTCGAGGAGACGGTCGAGCGGCTGCTGACCGTGATCAAGCTCGGCGTGGTCGCGCCAGGCCAGAGATTCCCCGCCGAGCGTGATCTGGCCGTCCAGCTCGGCATCAGCCGCATTACGCTCCGCGAGGCAATCCGCGAGCTACAGCAGGCTGGCTTCATCGAATCCAGGCGCGGGCGCTCCGGCGGCACCTTCGTTACGTACCACCCGCCCGCGCCGAGCCGCGGTGCGCTGCTGCGCATCGCACGCGAGGACGGCGACAAGCTCACCGACGCGCTGACGTTCCGGATGGCGGTCGAGACCGGGTCCGCCCAGCTGCTCGCCCAGGTTTCCGGCGAGGCTGCGCGCGCCAACGTGCGGGACGTCCTGCAGGCCCGGCTCGCGGACGTTAACCGGGCGAGTCCGCAGGACTACCGGCGGCTGGACACCCTGTTCCACCTGTCGATCGCCGAGCTCACCGGATCCACCCTGCTGGCCGCCGCCTGCGCGGACGCGCGGATGCGCCTGAACGACCTGCTCAACGCGATCCCGGTGCTGCGGCGCAACATCGATCACACGGCCGGCCAGCATGCCGCCATCGTCGACGCGATCCTGGCGGGAAATGCCGACCTCGCCCGGCGCGCGGTCGCTGAGCACCTGGACGGCACCGGCGCGCTGCTGCGCGGCTTCCTGACCTGATCCACTGTCGCGGTGACCGGCCGGCGTTGAGCACGCGTCCGCACCGTCCTTGAACCTGCCCCAACCCGCGCTGCCCGGCCGCATTGCGCTGCCGGCCGGCATGCCCCCGTTAGCACTGCGGTGCCGTCCGTCGCGCTGCCGCCGGCAGGCGCCCGTTCGCGCGCTGCGGTGCCCTCTTCGCGCTGCCACCGGCATGCCCACCTGAGCGCGGCCGCGCCATCCGTTGCACTGCCACCGGGATGCACCCGTG
>PMSW01000058.1:10345-13090 GCA_003168215.1 Actinomycetota bacterium | reverse complement strand
CTTTCCCGCCCGCACGTACCCGGCGTGGTCCAGCTCCCGCAGGCAGGTGATCAGGCTGCCGGGTGTGAGCCCGAGCATGTCCTGCAGCCGGGTGAGAGCCAGCGCGTCGCCGTCGGGCAGTGCCGCCAGGGTCGCGGCGACGCGCAGCCGCCCGGGGTCGTGGATCTGCGGGTCAAGTGCGCTGGTGCTCATGGTCGGCCGTGCCTCCGTTTACAGGCCGCCGAGCAGGTCGCGCAGCGCCTGGGTGTAGGTGCCCAGTGCCGTGCGGCCCTGGCGGGTCAGGGTCACCGTGGTTTTCTGCGCGGACCCGTTCCTGGTCTTCTCGCTGCTGAGGTAGCCGGCTTCTTCGAGCTTGCGCAGCTGGANNGCGGCGCTGCCCAGGAGCATGACACACAGGCCCACGGCTGCGACCGCCCACGCCCCGACCGGCCCGGCGAACGCGCCCACGATGCCGATGACGATGATCGCGAGGCCGGTAGCGAGCCCGCGCCAGTTTGCCCGTGCCGCCATGAGGACCATCCAGGCCAGGCCGGGGATTACCAGCACCGAGGTAGGGTACGTGGCGAAGCCCGCCCCGGCGGCACCCAGCCCCGCCAGGGCCGCGACCCCGGCGACAATGGCCAGCACCAGCACGGTGATCTCGCCCTGACTGAACCGGGACCGCCCGCTTACCCCGGCGGTCGCGTGCCTGCGGACCGCGACCGTTGCGGCGAAGTTGACGACAATGAACGCAAGCAGGACGGGGATGTCCGCGCCAGTCGGGCCCCGGTAGGGGTGCTGTCCGCGCACCGAGAGCCAGATCGCGCCGAGGGCGGCCAGGACCATGACCGCCCTGGTCACCAGCAGCCACGGCGGCGAGGGCTGAAACTTGCGGCGGGCCTGCTGGGTGGTCTGGTCCAGCAGGGCAGCGGCCTGCTCGGGGCCGAGGGTGCCGCCGTTGCCGGCGGCCGTGGTGTCAGATGTGTGGTTCACGGTGTCTCCCCTTATCGACTCTATGCCATAAAGTAGACGCTGCTTTATGGCATAGAGTCAAGGGTCTGAGCCAAGAACTTTATGGCGCAAAGTCAAGAGGTGGCTGGCCGGGCCGGAGCCAGTTCGCCCGCCGGGGCCGGCGAACTGCTGACCAGGGCCTGTAGGGACGCACTCAGCGCTCGGGGCATGCGCGAGATCCTGGCCGACGCGAGCCTGCCGGCGCCAGACACCTGCCCCGGGCCGGCGTCCTGGCGTTACCGGCCTTGCCGGGGTCGCGGTGTGCCGTGCCGGGCGGATGCCAGCCGCGGGCACCATGACCCCGATGTGTGACGGCCAGGAGACACGACAGCCCGCGCTGCCCACGGCTACTTCGCCGCCTGGCGCGACGACGGCACCTGTCCCGGGGTCAGGGCAGCCACCGCGCCGCGGATCTTATCGCAGGCTACGGGCTCACCTCAGCGCCTGGACCGGCCGGCGTATCCGTTTGCTGGTCTCTGCGGCCGTCGTTAGGGTTGTCGAGTTCGCGCCGCGGGGCCTGATCAGTTCCCTGGTATTCCCCATGGTGACCGGCAAACCAGCTACCGTGCTGTGCCTGGCAAGCGGATGTGCTGCCGGGTTGCCCGCCAGAGGAGCAATCGGATGACGCAACCGGATGACCGTCCGATCCGCTGGGGAATCCTCGCTACGGGCGGCATCGCCCATGCCTTCGCGCATGATCTCGCGCTGCAGCCCGACTGTGAGATTGTCGCCGTCGGGTCACGGTCGAAGTCTTCGGCGGACGCGTTCGGGGACGAATTCGGCGTACCGCACCGGCACGCGAGCTACCAGGCTCTGGTCAACGATCCGGATGTCGATGCCGTGTACGTGTCAACGCCTCACCCCGGCCATCACGACGCCGCGCTGCTCGCGATCAGCGCGGGTAAGGCCGTGCTCGTCGAGAAGCCGTTCGCCATGGACGCCGCCCAGGCGCGCGAGATGATCGACGCCGCACGCGGCCAGGGAACGTTCCTCATGGAAGCAATGTGGACGCGCTTCCTGCCGCACATTGCGCGGGTGCGCGAGATCCTCGCCGCGGGAACGCTCGGCGATGTCGTCTACCTGACCGCCGAGCACGGGCAGTGGTTCGCCCAGGATCCGAAGTTCCGGCTGTTCGCGCCCGAACTGGGCGGCGGGGCACTGCTGGACCTTGGCATATACCCGGTCTCGTTCGCGAGCCTGGTGCTTGGCGTGCCGGCGCAGATCACCGCGGTCAGCCATCCGGCGTTTACCGGCGTTGACGCCACGACGTCGATGATCTTCCAGTACGACAGCGGCGCCCACGCGGTGCTGACCACGACCTTGCTGGCCGCATCGGGCAACCCCGCCGCCATTTACGGCACGGCGGCCAGGATAGAGATCGACGGCTGGTTTTACACCCCGACCGCGTTCCGCGTGATCGCGCGTGACGGCACCGAACTGGAGCGCTTCGAAGAACCGTATGAAGGGCGCGGGCTGCGCGGCCAGGCCGCCGAGGTGGGCCGCTGTCTTCGCGCGGGGCTGCTGGAGAGTCCGCTGCTCCCGCTGGATGAGACGTACACGATCATGCAGGCAATGGACGAGGTCCGGCGGCAGATCGGCTTGTCTTACCCGCCAGCCTGATCCCGCCCAGCCACCGCGCTGTGTTGTCTCCGCTCACTTTGGCTCGGCTGCTCGGCGCCGGTTGTAGAGGCGGATGGCCCAGAGGTAGGCCACGACGGCGATGCCGATGCTCCACGCGATGGCGGCGATGGCGTG
>PMSW01000058.1:0-10284 GCA_003168215.1 Actinomycetota bacterium | reverse complement strand
AGGCCGAAGGCGACCCCGATGAGGATGGCGGTGGCTGCGAGGATTTGGATCAGGCTGCCGAGTACGTGGCCGGTGAGGACGGAGGCGCGGGCGATGGCCATGGTGCGGAACCGGTCGATGATGCCGCCGGTCATGTCCATGGCGACCATGATCGAGGTGCCCTGGACGGCTGAGGCCACGGTGATGAGCAGCAGCCCTGGCACCACGTAGTTGAGGTAGGCACTGCGCCCCTCGTGGGCGCCGAGTCCGGCACCGAGTTGTCCGCCGAAGACGTAGACGAACAGCAGCAAGAGCACGATCGGTATGCCGATGAGCATCACGGTCATGGACGGGTAGCGGAGCTGGTGTTTGAGGTTGCGGCGCAGCATGACCCGTGAGTCGCTGAGCGTATAGGCGAGCGTGGTCATGACAGCGGTACTCCTTGTCGTGCGGGGTCTCCGTTGAGCTGCGCGGTGACGTGGCTGCCGGTGACGGCGAAGAACACGTCGTCGAGGTCCGGAATATGGATCGACAGCCGTTCGACGGAGATACGAGCTTCGTGCAGCTCGTCGAGCAGCTCACGGAGCGAGTCGACGGTGCCGTCGGCCGGGACCTGGAGGACGAGCTGGTCCTGGTCGGGAGCAGCCGCCCCGAGGAGTTCGGCCGCCGAGTGCAGCAGGTCGGGATCGGCGAAATGGAGCCGGACGTGGCCGCCTGGAATGCGGCTCTTCAACTCGGCGGGGGTTCCTACGGCGACGATCCTGCCCTGGTCGAGCACCGCGATCCGGTCGGCCAGCTGGTCCGCCTCGTCGAGGTACTGGGTGGTGAGCAGGACGGTGACCCCGGCGGAGGCCAGCTCGCGGACGACCTGCCACATGGTGCGACGGCTGCGCGGATCCAAGCCGGTGGTGGGCTCGTCGAGGAAAATCACCCGGGGCTTACCGACGAGGGTCATCGCCAGGTCGAGCCGTCGTCGCATCCCGCCCGAGTAGGTCGAAATCAGCTTGTGAGCGGCGTCGGTGAGGTCGAACTGCTCCAGCAACCTGGCCACCCGCCGCCGCCCAGCCTCGCGGCCGAGGTGGCGAAGGTCCGCCATCAACTGCAGGTTCTCGGCGCCGGTAAGCAGGTTGTCCACCGCTGAAAACTGACCAGTGACCCCAATGACTGCCCGCACCCCACCGGGGTCAGTGACCACGTCGTGACCGGAGATGCGCATGGAACCGGCATCGGCCCGGATCAGTGTGGACAGGATGCGGACCATCGTTGTCTTGCCAGCCCCGTTGGGGCCGAGAAGCGCCAGGATCGTGCCCTCCTTCACGGCCAGGCTCACCTTGTCGAGCGCCACCTGGTCGCCGAACGACTTGCACACGTCCCGGGCCACGATCCCCGGCGCAGCAGGCACNNCGCCCGCGGCACGCAGCGCCTCCCGATGCGCGATCCACTCCTGCTCCAAGACCGGGAGCCGCCCGGCCAGGAAATCGGAGAATGCCGCCCACTCCAGCAAGATCGCTTTCCGCTCAGGTGGCGCCTCGGCCAGCAGGCACAGACCCTCTCGGGCGAGGTCGGCCATCTCCCGGTACTCGGAGACGTCGAAGCCCATCGCGTGGGACGACGACATATCGATGCGTACCCGGTCCATCCGCTCGCCCGCCGCCCGGGAGCGCCGGATGAGCCCGAGGTTCTCCAATGCGTTCACCGCGCCGGCGATCGCGCTCCGGCTCGCCAGCAGAGCCTCGGCCAGCTCGCTGATGCTCTGCTCGCGCGGGTCGCACACCGCCAGGTACCCGATCAGCCGGCCCACCACGGGGGCCATCCCGAAGCGCCGGGCGTAGAAGCGCCCGGCATGGTCGGCAAACGTGATCTCACCGTCACTCGGCATGCCACCATCATACACATAATACTGAGATAACATAAATCAGTGTTATGTCAGGGCGATGATTCGCCGTCGATCATCTCCTCGATAGGCCCCTGCAAAAAGAACTTGCTTCGGGGTGTCGGTTTATCCATAGTCGCGGATGCGCCGACCCGGCGGCATCTTCGGACCTGGGGTGACGTGATGAGAGTACGACCGTGGGAAGGCCCGGCGGATACGACGAAGATGCAGCAGCTCGCTGTCCGGCTGTGGCCGCGGGGTCCGCACGCCGGTGGTGTCGGCTGGGAGGCAGCTATCGAGCAGCTGCCGGGTGAGACAGTTCTCGCCGAAGATGGCGGCGTCGTCGTCGGGTGGGCAGGTCTCAGCGGCGGCGAGCTAGTCTTGCAGGCTGATCCGGCCAACGCTGAGGCGGCCCGGACGCTCGTGGGGTGGGCCGTGGAGGCTGCCGGGTCTCAGGAGTTGACGGTTGCGGTGTTTGATGGTGACGAGGCTGCCTGCTCTGCCGTTAGCGAAGCTGGCTTCGTGCGACGGCCTGACGCCGCGCCGGTTGTCGGAATGTTCCGTGCCGCCGGTCCGGGTCGGGCTTCGCTGCCTGAGGGCTATCAGATCCGGAGCGTGCGTGACGGTGAGCTGGATGCGCGCGTCCAGGTGCATCGGGCAGCTTGGCGGCCGGCAACCTTGCCGTGGGCAGCCGGCTCTCAGCCGACGATAGCGCCGGAGGCGACCAGCAGGTTCACAGCCGCCAACTACGACCAGGTTCGCCGGACCTGGCTCTATGAACAGAGCCGGGACCTGGTCGTCGAGGCCCCCGGCGGGACGCTGGCGGCCTGCTGCATTGCCTGGTGGGACCCGGCGGTCAGGTGTGCGGAGATTGAGCCGCTCGGAGTAGTGCCAGGGCATCGCGGCAAAGGGCTCGCTGGAGCGATGTGCCTGGAGGTCGCTTCTCAGGTCGATGCGCTCGGCGGCGACCAGGTCTTCATAAATGTAGGGCCGCGATCCGATTACCCGGCCCCGGCTGGGGCGTATCTGAAAGCCGGGTTCGAAGTAAGAAGTCGAGCCCGTATCTATCAGCGATCCGCAGCCTCAATGACCTAGCCTGTGGCCTACCCAGGGCGGAGCGAAGCGCGGGACGCGCGCCGGTCGAAGGCGCACGGGCGGCCGCCTGAGCTGCCCTTCTTCTTTCGCTGAACTTACGTCAGGCTTGAAAGGCGGGACCGGGAGCCGAGCTCGGCCGCGCGCGTCTGCAGGTCGCTCAAGGCCGCTGCGGCATGGAGCGGGAACGGTTCGTCATTGCCGGCCTCCATCCAGCGCTCAACGGCGATTGTGAAGGCGAGCATCCCCACTTCCGCCCCCAGCCGGGCGGTCAGCTCGTCTGCGCCCCGTTCGCCCAGGGCGGCGTTGATCGACCTGGCGATCCGGGCGTGCTTGAGCAGTCCCCGCTCCTGCACTTCGGTGTTCGCCGCGACCACCAGCACGCGCTGGGCGGCCTTGGCCCGCTGCTGCGGGGTCATCGCGGCCCCGGCGGCCGCGAACGCGGCCTGCAGGCACTCGGTGAGCGTCGCATCCGGGGAGGCAGCCCGGATGGCGTCGGCGAATAGCCCGGCCAGCACGTCTTCACCGCCGAACAGGACCTCCCGCTTATCGGCGAAGTGCCGGAAGAACGTGGCGCGGTTCAANNCCGGCGCGATCCGCGATCTGCGCGACGGTCGTCTCCTCGTACCCGTTCTCCGCGAACAGGTCCAGCGCGGCGGTCTCCAGGCGCTCACGCGCGTCCGGTGCCCATCTACTCACCATCACAGCATAGGCGAGGCGACCGGGTCGCATCACCTGAAGACGATGCGACGCAGTCGCATCGTCGTGTTAGCATTGATGCGACCGGATCGCATCAACGTTCCGGCCGCGGCGTGTGCGCCGCGCATCCTCATCACGCAAGCACGACCAAGGAGAATTTCCATGCGCATCTTCGTCACCGGTGCCTCCGGCTGGATCGGCTCGGCCGTCGTCCCCGAACTCATCAGCGCCGGCCACCAGGTCCTCGGGCTAGCCCGCTCGGACGCCTCCGCCAAAGCCGCCGCCGACATAGGCGCCGACGTGCTGCGCGGCGACCTGAACGACACCGACGTGCTGCGCGCCGGTGCCCTCGACAGCGACGGCGTCATCCACCTAGCCTTCGTCGTGCCCAGCGTGACCGAGGCTGCGACGCGGACCGACGCCAGGGCCATCGAGACGTTTGCCGCCAGCCTCGCCGGCTCCGGCAAGCCCCTGGTGATCTCCGGCGGAACGCTCGTCAGGCCCGGACGACCCGCGACCGAACGCGACGAACTCATCGCCGCCGGGCCTATCGCGGCCCGCATCACCAACATGCAGGCCGCGCTGGCTGCCGCAGGCAGGGGCGTTCGCTCCTGCCTGGTCATGCTGCCCCGCTCGGTGCATGGCGAGGGGGAACGTCACGGATTCATCCCCCAGCTCATCGCCATGGCCCGGATCAAGGGCGTCTCCGGCTACATCGGCGATGGGACCAGCCGCTGGCCCGCTGTCCACGTGAAGGACGCCGCGAGTCTTTACCGGCTTGCTGTCGAGCAGGCGCCCGCCGGCGGCGTGCTCAACGCTGTCGGCGACGAAGGCGTGCCCGTCCGCGAGATCGCCGAGGCCATCGGCCGGCACTTGAACCTGCCGGCCAAGTCTCTGCCCGCCGCGGAGTACGAGGGCATGCTCGTGCACCTGCTCAGCACCGACATGCCCGCCTCCAGCACCATCACCCAGGAANNAACGACCCGGCCGTACGAGCGCGGCGCCAGCCTCAGCCACCGCGCCGGAGCCAATGAAAGAAAGGCCAACCGGGCGTGTCTAAAAGATGGCTTGCGGGGCGTGAGTTACGAAGAGGTGCCGATGCAGGGGTTCGCAGTGTGACATGGCAAGGCCTCCGGCAAGGGTGTCAACGACCAAGAAGACATCTGAATACCGGAGGCCTTGTGCCTACCTACCCGCGTGCGGGCGTCATGACCTGGGGGGCGATCGCGAGTGGACCGTTCTGGGACGTGTCAGTGGACTCGGGCACCGCACGGGCGCACCAGCACGCCGCCGGGCAAGGAAGAACCCGGCCGATCCGCATCCTCCGCGACGACATTGATACCTTCGGCGTGGCACCCGGCGGCCAGATCTTCAGCAGCGACCGCGGCCACATCATCGCCTCCACAGCGATCAGCGACGTCTGGCCAGGAGCCCGGACCCGCGCGCTGACGCCGCATCAGGCCGCCTCCCCGCTGGCAGGCCGCCCGTACGACCTGCGCCATGCCGCCATGTCGCTGTGGCTGAACGCCGGAGTCCCCGCAACAGAAGTAGCCGAGCGGGCGGGGCACAGCGTCGAGATCCTGCTCCGCGTCTACGCCAGGTGCCTCGATGGTGGCGAGGGCACCGCCAGTAAGCGGATAGAAGTAGCGCTCGATGTCGCGGCCGATGCTTGCGTCCCGCGGGCAGCATCGGCTTTGGCAGGCCGCTCAACTGCCCGGATATCCGCCAGACCGGGCTGCGGCCATCCCGCGTATATCCCGCGAACGACGGCATCCAGCCGCTCCCAGCGGCGTCTGGCTGCATGGACCTGACATCAGCCAGGGATGCCAAGGCAACCCTGAGCTGGTATTTCTGCTGGTGGCAGGTGTTGGGTTCGAACCAACGTAGGCTTAGCCGACGGTTTTACAGATATCCGCCGACATGCCCTTGACCTGCGCCAACGTACTTCGCCAGACGATTTTCCCGCGTATTATCCGCCAGCTGCCCGCAAGGTGCTGGCTCACCGCCCAACAGTGTCGTTCATGGTCGGTGCGGCTGTAGCTCACTAGCGCTACCTTGGGGTACGATGCTGGGGATGGCTGGAGGTAATCATGGCTAGAAGCACGTCCTTCCGGATCAGCGACGCGGCCAGGAGCCGCCTCTCATCCCGGGCCGCGCATGAGGGCGTGACCGCGACTGCGCTACTGGATCAGCTCATCGTCGAGGGCATCGACCAGCTCGACTATCCCGGAGTGATCTTCCGCGGCCCGGCGCACGACCGGAGGGCCGCCCTCGCCGCGGGCCCGGATGTCTGGGAGATCATCGCCAGGCTCCAGGAGCTGGCCGGCACAGAAGAGCAGCGCATCACTCTGCTGAGCGAAGAGTCTGACGTGCACCCCCGGCTCATCCGCATCGCCCTCGACTACGCCGCAGAGCATGCCGACGAGATCAGCGAGCGGATCGGCCGCAACCGGGCGATGGCCGAACGCAGCCATGAGACGGCGCAGCAGCGCCAGGCACTGCTGGCGTGACCGCGTTCCTGATAGACCAGATGTTCCCTGCGACAGCAGCCGGCCTGCTGCGGGACAAGTACGGTCACGACGCGGTCCACGTCACCGAGGTTGGCCTGCGCGGCGCTCCGGACACGCAAGTCGCGGCAACAGCCCGCGCGGACAGCCGGGCCGTCGTCACCGAGAACGTCGCCGACTTCTCCGCCGAACGCGACATCGTGCTCGTTTTTGTCTTAAAGAGGAACCTGCCCGCAGGCGGCGCGCAAGCCCCGGCCCTCGCAGCCGTTCTGGACCGCTGGAACCATGAGCACCCAGATCCGTACCTCGGCCCGCACTGGCCCCGGGTGGATTAGAAGATCATTCCCTGTGCAGGCGCCCAGCTCGTCATCGGCGAATTGGCGCTACACCTATGACCTGTCCACCCAGGTGCACTGACGTCGGGCTCGACGTATCCGATTCCTGGCCCGGCTGGCCCACGCCCGACCCGCGACAAAGCCAGTAACCGGCTGCCCACTGGAACACCGCCCGGGCCGGCCTGGACGTCGCGATCGCGATCGGGCTCGCCCTGACCAGCTGGCTGGCTCACTGACGCGACGCCAGGACCGCGCTCGCCGCCACCGCGACCGCGACCGCGGTGCGCCGATGGCTGGTTCGACCTATGCACCTCCGCACCGGGACACCCGTTCGCCTACGCCGTCGCCGAGGCAACGGCCGAGCTGATGGTCGCCGCCGTCTGCCTGGTCATCGGGCTGCGCACCCAACAGGATGCGGACGGGTGGCCATCGGGTGGTCTTCGCCTGTCGGCTGGGCCGGCGGTGGCGCGGCGTGCCGCTGCAGGCGCCAGGCCAGGGCCCGGTGTAGCGAGGGCCGGGTGCGCCGGCGTGGGCGCCGGCGGGCCGCAGGCGGCCGCCCGCATCTGGTCATCTGGCACTTCCAGCTGCCCGCTGGCTGACCGGCTTCCCGGCAGGCCCGACCCCGGCCTTGACCTGTCTGCAGGTACGGCACACCCGCCCGCAGGCCCGGACCAGACACAGTAACGAGCGCGGAATCGGCAGGGCGCGCCGCCACGACATCCGGCCCTCCGGCATATCGTCACCCTCCGTAACCAGGTTTCCTTTCCTGATGACTAGCGGCACCCGGGCTCGCGGTCCCCGCCAGCGGCCGGCGGACCGCTGCCTTTGGGGCCGCCGCACCCCAATGCACCGCGGCGGCGCGTCCAAGGCCGGAACGTCTCCGCGTATTCTCCGTGGCCCGGCTGTCTCGTGCCCTGCAAGGGATGGACCGGCACGCTGAGCTGCAGGAACTGCGCAGCATGTGGAAAGCATCCGCGCGCACGGACCTCTTCCTGCTTAGTGAGGGAAACGAAGTGAGCACTACCTCTGAGCTGCGGCTTTACGTGGTGGCAGGTGTTGGGTTCGAACCAACGTAGGCTTAGCCGACGGTTTTACAGGGAGTCGGCGCTGCGCTGCCTTCATGGCTCATGACTTGCGGCTCAATCTCTTCGGCACCGCGTGGTCCCGGCTGCCGTTTCGTCGTGGTTGCGCCCGGTGTTGCTTCGCGCTCGGCTGATTTTTAGTACGGCACGTTGCCGGGCCTGCCTAGCAGGTTCCAGGTCCGGCCGTTATCGCGGGAGACGTACAGGAAGGTCTCGAACTGGCCGTCTGCGGTCTGGGGCACGAGGGCGCGGACCTGAAGGTCCCCGTCTCGCCAGCCGGGCTGGCCCCAGGGCCGGGACTGAGCCGGATTCCCAGCGCCCTGCAACCGTTTCCCACCCTGGTGCGTCCAAGAGCCGTGAGAGTTGGTGCGTGCGCGGTCGGCGCACTAGTGATGTTGACCGTTGCGCTCAGCGCATGCAGTGGGGCCGACGAGCACGGCTCGGTCACCGGAGTCGCCGCGCCTTGTGGTGGCCCGCAGGTAGGGTCCGGTCTACCGGGATGGGCCCTGCAACCGGTAAGAGTGAGCGCCATTCTTAACGACCGCACCGTTGCCAGCGAGGTAGTGAGCTACCGCAAAGACCGTGACAGATACCAGCTGTCTCTGCGGCCTGGCCATTATGCGATCGTCAGCGCTGGCGACCCCTTGCCCGGCACGGCAGTAAACCTGCGACCGGGGCAACGGATCAGGCTGAATCTCCCCGACCGCTGCGCGTGAGCACGGCCGTCTAGCGGGGACCTACTGCGTGCCGGGCGCACGGCGAGGGCCTGTCATCCCGCACATATCCCGCCAGCTCACCGCGGCAGCTTATGGCACCATCCACTCATGGCAGTCCAGGCTGTGGCATTCGACATCGGCGGTGTGCTCACACGGCCTCCGACGGACCAGATCACCGGCCGGTGGACGCAGCGGCTTGGGATGAGCGAAGCTGACTTCGCGGCGGCCCTGGCCCCTGTTGATCCGGAGTTGCGTCATCTTACCGGCGGCTTCACGGAGGCCCAGATGAGGCACCGGTACGCGACCGCGCTGGGCCTTTCGGACGCACAGGCGGATGAGTTCATGGCTGACGTGTGGGACTGGTACTGCGGGGAGCTGGATGACGAGCTGGCCAGGTACGCAAGCAGCCTGCGGGGCCAGTACCGCACCGGCATCCTGACCAACTCAGGAGACGGGGCACGGCGGGAGCAGCAGGCCCGCTACGGGTTCCAGGAGCTATTCGACGTCATTATCTACTCGCATGAGGTCGGCCTGGCCAAGCCCGACCCCCAGGTCTTCGCCCTGCTCTGCACCCGGCTGAACGTAACGCCGGACGAGCTGGTGTTCCTGGACGACGGACCGGCCAACGTCGAGGCCGCGTGCCAGCTCGGCATTCACGGCGTCCTTCACCGGAACACACCCGAGTCCATCGAGGCCATCAGCGCTCTCACCGCACCGTGATGCATACTCACCTGCTTACCGGCGCCTGCTCTCCCCCCGTCTTCCTCGTAGCCGCCGAATCCCTGGTGAGTGGCCATCGTGTCTAGGGTCGGCACAGCCGATCGCGTGCGACGGCCCGCAGGGCCGCCCTAGACGCGGTGGCCGCGAGCTGGACAATTGGAGCCGAGGAAGACGGCTGAGCCGCTGTACCCGTGCCGGTCACGATGAGCCGATCCGATCATGTCGTTCTGCTGCGGATGTGGCCCGGCGTGCGGCGCGCGGGCGTCCCAACGCAGAGCGCGCCGCTGGCGCCGGGCCAGCGGTCCCGCGAAGCGGGCCGCCTTGACGCTGGATGGCAAGCCGGCGGCGGCAACGACGATCGCGCGCAAGCGGGCCGTCTTCTACGGCGTGCTCAACTACGCCGTCGAGCTGGACATCATGCCAGCCAACCCGATCGACAAGGTCACCTGGAAAGCACCCGAGGTCGCCGAGGAGATAGACCGCAGCGTGGTCGCCCGGCCCCGGCAGGTACGGGCCTTGCTGTCGGCCATCGAAAAAACTAGCCCGGAGCTGACGGCCTTCTTCGGCTGCCTGTACTACGGCTGCATGCGGCCCGGCGAAGCCGTGTCCCTCCGCGAGATCGACTGCGTGTCCCTCCCCGAATCAGGGTGGGGCCTGCTGCTGCTTAGCGGCAACGCTCCGCGGGTCGGCTCGCAGTGGACCGATTCCGGCACGACGCAAGACGAACGCCACCTCAAGCACAGGGCCAGGAAGACAACCCGGCCGGTGCCGATACCGCCCGAGCTAGTCAGCCTGATCCGCGCGCACATTGCCCGCTTCGGCCTCGGCCTGGACGGGCGCCTGTTCCGGGGCGCACGGGGCAGCCTGCTCAGCGAGAGCAGTTACGGCCGCATGTGGCAGCTCGCCCGGACGAGCGCCCTTACGCCCGCTCAGGCGAAATCGCCCCTCGCCAGGCGCCCGTATGACCTGCGGCACAGCGGAGTGACGCTGAGCCTTAACGCTGGCGTGCCCGCCCCGGAAGTCGCCCGCCGCGCTGGGCATTGTGTCGCGGTCCTGCTCCGCGTATACGCCGGTTGCATCGACGGTCACGAGCAGCTCTGGAACGGCGGCATTGATGATGCGCTCCGCGACGAGGCCGCGCTGTGACGCGTTTCGCCGTGGTTTCGCCGATGGCCGCTAACTGCCGGGGATGGCCAGGAACTGTCAGGAGCCGCGAAGCTCCGTCCCTGGCCGCGTTTCCGCTGCTCAGGGGCCGTTTTTGCTGGTGGTGGCAGGTGTTGG
>PMSW01000046.1 GCA_003168215.1 Actinomycetota bacterium | reverse complement strand
ATCCCGACGACGGGCCGGCCGTGAGATGCTCGCTGGCTGCCCCCGCCCGGCCCGTCTCCCCGCCGCCCGTCTCGCCCCCTGGCGCCCCGCCGCCCGCCGGACCCCGGCCCGTCTCGCCGCCGCCCGCCGAGCCCCTGGCCGCCTCGCCGCCCGCTGCGCCCGGGGCCGCTCAGCTGCCCGCCGCGCCGCCCCCCGCGCAGGGATATCAGGGCGCAGGCGCCCGGCCGGGATACCGCGACGCCGGGCTGCCTGCCGACGCGGGCCTGAGCTATGCGGGCTCGCTGTCCAGCCGCCGCCCGAGCGCGGTCATGCAGCTGCCCGCCAAGGTGCTGCGGATCGGGCGTGGCACCGACAACGAGGTGGTGGTCTCCGACCTCAGTGTCTCTCGTTACCATGCCGAGCTGCGGCGGGGGCGGGCCGGCTACGAGATCGTTGACCTCGGCAGCCACAACGGCANNCCTTCGTCAACGGCCAGCGGATCTCCGCCGCGCCGGTGACCGAGCTGGACATCATCGGCATCGGGCCCGCCACCTTCCGGCTGGTCGGCGAGGAACTGCAGCAGTTCATCGACACCGGCGACGTCTCACTGGCCGCGCGGGACCTGACCGTCCGGCTGCCGGGCGGCAAGGTGCTGCTCGACCACGTCAGCTTCCCGCTCGGCGAGCGCTGCCTGCTCGGGGTCATCGGCCCGAGCGGCGCGGGCAAGTCCACGCTGCTAGGGGCGCTGACCGGGATGCGGCCGGCCACCGACGGAAGCGTGCTGTACGACCAGCGCGATCTCTACACGCATTACGCGGAATTGCGGCACCGGATCGGGCTGGTCCCGCAGGAGAACATCCTGCACACCCAGCTGTCCGCGCGCCGGGCCCTCGGCTATGCGGCCGAACTTCGGTTCCCGCGCGACACGAGCAAGGCAGAGCGGCAGCGCCGGATCACCGAGGTGCTCGGGGAGCTGTCCCTGACGGCCCACGCCGATACCAGGACCGACGCCCTGTCCGGCGGGCAGCAAAAGCGCGTTAACGTCGCCCTTGAACTGCTCACCAAGCCCTCGCTGCTGTTCCTGGACGAGCCCACGTCCGGCCTGGATCCCGGGCTGGACAAGTCGGTCATGGAGATGATGGCCGATCTGGCTCATGACGGCCGCACGGTCATCGTGGTCACGCACAGCGTCGCGAACCTGAACCTGTGCGACCGTCTGCTTGTCCTGGTGCCCGGCGGCAAGATCGCCTACTTCGGGCCGCCTGCGGACGGCCTGAAGCACTTCGGCAAGCCCGGCTGGGCAGAAGTGTTCCAGGCCTTCGACGCCGAGCCGGGCCGGGACTGGGCCGGAGAATACCGCAACTCGGGGTACTACCACCGGTACGTGGCCGCGGAGATGAACAGCCAGGCTCCCGCACTGAGCGGGCCCGTGCAGGCGGCCACGCCGGCTCCCGCTACGCGCAACCGCTTTGCCCAGCTGAGCACGCTGTGCAGGCGGTACATGGCAGTGATCGCCTCGGACCGGGTGTACCTCGCCTTCATGGCGGCGATGCCGATCGTCCTCGGCGCGGTGATACAGGTGATCCCTGCCCCGCTAGGCCTCTCTGGGCCGAACAACCAGGGCGTCGAGTCGCTGCTGCTGATCCTGGTTATCTGTGCCTGCTTTGCCGGAGCCGCGAACGCGGTCAGGGAACTGGTCAAGGAACGGCCCATCTACAGCAGGGAGCGAGCGGCCGGGCTCTCGTCCGGGGCCTACCTCATCTCCAAGCTGGTAATCCTGGGGATGATCAGCGGGCTGCAGGCCGTCGTGCTGGTCGCTGTCGGGCTGGTCGGCCGCCCGCTGCCATCGCAAGGCGCTTTCCTCAAGCATCTGCCGCTGGTGGAACTGCTGCTGGCGATGGGCCTGCTTGCGATCGTCTCGATGACCCTGGGACTGCTCATCTCCGCATCGGTCGACACTTCGGAAAAGACGATGCCGCTGCTGATCGTGGCCGTGATCTTCCAGGTGGTCATGACCGGCGGCGTGTTCTCGCTGGCCGGGAAGGCGGGGCTGGAGCAGGTGGCATGGCTGTCTCCGTCCCGCTGGGGCTTCGCCGCGATGGCGTCGACATCGAACCTCAACGTGATCCAGCTGCCGGCCATACCGAAGGTGCCCCCAGTCAAGAAACCGGCCGCGGGCAGCTCCCCCAAGCCGGGCTCGAAACATAAGGCGAAGCACGCTCCGCGACCCGCCACGTCGCGCGGAACGGCGACGGTGCCTGCATCGGCAAAGACGCACCGCCCGGCAGGGGCGCACCCCTCGGGAAAGGCGCGCCCCTCGGGGAAGGCACATCCGTCCGGGAAGGCACTCCCGTNNGCACTCCCGTCCGGGAAGGCACACACCTCCCCGGGGCCTGCGACCCAGACAGCGACTCCGGCTGCTGCCAGCGGGGCCGATCCGCTGTGGAAACGCAATGCGCGCACCTGGCTGACGGACATGGCCGCCATGCTGCTGCTCGGGCTGGTGTTCACGCTGATCGCGTGGTGGCGCCTGGTCAAGCTGAGCCCGGGGCGCCGGAGATAGCCCGCATCGCCGGCGGATATCACCGGATGGATGGCGAGTCAGCCCGGCGAGTGGGAGCGGAAGCCGGACCGGGTGACCGCGAGTGCCCCGTCGGCTGGACGCCGAAATGGCCATTCACGCGGCAGGTTCAGCTCATGCACGAGCGGGATATCTGGGTGCCACCGGATAAATGACAACGCCCGCAAGCGACTCAGCTCAGTCGCTGCGCAGCCGACGATCGTGCGCTGAGGCTGTTCGGCGTCCGCGCTGGTTCCGCCTAGCTGGGCGACGGGCGACGGGCGATGAGTTTGCCGCCTGGCGGAGGTCACAGTACCTGGGAGCTGTCAGTGGCAGTTGGCAGTATGGCAGCGGAGGTCATGCCGCGAGCAGCTCGTGGCCCGGCGGGACAGGCCGGCTGCCGCGTCCGCGATGAAGGGAAGGGAGTGCCGATGAGCGGGGTACGGGTACTAGTTGGCACGCGTAAGGGCGCGTTCGTCCTGACATCGGACGGCAAGCGCGAGCAGTGGGATATCAGCGGGCCGCATTTCGGCGGCTGGGAGATCTATCACGTCAAGGGATCGCCTGCGGACCCGGAGAGGTTGTACGCGTCGCAGTCCAGCGGCTGGTTCGGGCAGCTGATCCAGCGCTCCGACGACGGCGGCACGACCTGGGAGCCAGTGGGCAACCAGTTCAGCTATCAGGGCGTCCCCGGCACGCACCAGTGGTACGACGGCACGCCGCACCCATGGGAGTTCGCGCGGGTCTGGCATCTCGAGCCATCGCTGCACGATCCGGACATGGTCTACGCCGGGGTCGAGGACGCCGGCTTGTTCCGATCGGCCGACGGCGGGAAGGAGTGGCAGGAGCTTCCCGGGCTGCGTTGCCACGGCTCCGGGCCGTCCTGGCAGCCAGGCGCCGGTGGCATGTGCTTGCACACCATCCTGCTGGATCCGGGCGAGCCCGGGCGCATGTTCGCCGCCATCTCGGCCGCAGGCGCGTTCCGTTCGGACGACGCAGGCGAAACGTGGCAGCCGGTAAACCGCGGCCTGCAGTCCGAAGGGATCCCCGACGGCGACGCCGAGGTCGGCCACTGCGTGCACCGGCTCGCGATGCACCCCTCGCGCCCGGAAGTGCTGTACATGCAAAAGCACTGGGACGTCATGCGCAGTGATGACGCCGGCGATTCGTGGCACGAGGTGAGCGGCAACCTGCCGAGCGATTTCGGGTTCCCGATTGACGTGCACGCGCACGAGCCGGACACCATCTACGTGGTCCCGATCACGAGCGACTCGGAGCATTTCCCGCCTGAGGGGAAACTGCGGGTGTACCGCAGCCGGACCGGCGGCGACGAGTGGGAACCGCTCACCAGGGGGCTGCCGCAGGCCCATTGCTACGTCAACGTGCTGCGCGATGCGATGGCCGTGGACTCCCTCGACTCGTGCGGCGTCTACTTCGGCACGACCGGGGGTCAGGTCTACGCATCGGCCGACGCCGGGGACAACTGGGCGCCGATCGTGCGGGACCTGCCGGCCGTGCTTTCCGTCGAGGTCCAGACGCTGTCATGATCCGGGTGGTGCTCCCCGCGCATCTGCGGACGCTGGCAAAGGTCGACGGCGAGGTAGAACTCGACGTCACCGGCGACGCCACGCAGCGCTCGGTCCTGGACGCGCTGGAGACCCGTTATCCGGTGCTGCGCGGGACAATCCGCGACTACCGCACCGGGCAGCGCCGGGCGTTCGTGAGATTCTTCGCCTGCGAGCAGGACCTGTCCCACGAGCAGCCCGACGCCCCGCTGCCCAGCGCGGTCGCCATGGGCACCGAGCCATTGCTGATCGTGGGGGCAATGGCTGGTGGCTAGGCGCAAGATGTAAGGAAGGCCGCTGTTGCGCCTGGCCGCCGCCATTAACGTTGCCGGATGCTGGGCGGCGGCTGGGTAGAGGTGGTGGCCCTGGCGGCGGCGTTCGCGATCGCGGTGCTAGCCACGCCGGCCGGGATTTCCGGTGCCGTCCTGCTACTGCCTTTCCAGGTCAGCGTGCTGGGCACGCCGAGCCCGGCGGTCACTCCGACCAACCTGCTCTACAACGTGGTCGCCGCGCCTGGCGCGCTCTACCGCTACTGGCGGCAGGGGCAGACCGGCGGCCGGCTCACCGTCGTGCTCATCACCGGGACCTTGCCGGGCGTCATCGCGGGCTCGGTCATCCGGGTTGAACTGCTGCCCGGGCCGCACGTCTTCGACCTCATCGTGGGACTGGTCCTGCTTCCGCTCGGGGCGTGGCTGGCCGTCAGTCGCGGCCGACCCGGGCCAGCCGCCGCCCAGCCGGTCCGCATCCCCCCGCTGGTACTGATCTGCATGGCTGCCGCGGTGGGCTGCATCGGCGGTATTTACGGCATCGGCGGCGGATCGATCCTGGCCCCGATCCTGATCGGAGCCGGGCAGCCGCCGTCAAAAGTCGCGCCCGCCGCGCTGGGTTCCACCTTCGTGACCTCGGTCGCGGGCGTAGTGACCTTCACCATCTTGTCGGTTCACCACCACGGGCCAGTCGCGCCCGACTGGCCCACCGGCGTCGCGCTCGGCCTTGGCGGACTGGCCGGCGCCTACACCGGCGCCCGGATCCAGTCCCGCCTTCCCGACGCCCTCATCCGCCGCCTCGTCGGCGTCCTCGTCCTCCTCATCGGCGCCCGCTACCTATGGGCTGGACTGAGCTGATATGTCCCGCACGGCAGCCGGCCGGGCCAGGTCCGCTGGGACCCCGGCCCGGCCGGCTGCTCTCCTGCCGCTAAGGGACCATTCGGTCAAATGGCCGCAGATACTGGGTCGGATGGAAGGTCAGGAACGCCGGCGCCGTCGGCACCAGCGTGCTCCCGCTCTCGAACACGTTGAGGCTCGGCCCGAGCGCCGCCGCCGCCGCGTTCAGGTTCGAAGGCTGCAGCACGCTTGCGCTCCAGTGCCCGGTGTTGAGGCGCTGAAGCAGCACGTGGGCCGCGGTGACCGTCTCTGCCGGGGTGAATGCGCAGTGCCCGGCTCGGCTCACGAAGATCTGGCGCAGCAAGGACGAGTCGCCCGCGCGGCGCACGACGCTGGCATATGCCTGCTCGTTCTCCGGGACCACGAGGCCATCACCGGTCGTGTGCATGGTGAGTACCGGCACCGACAGTTCGCCGTTAAAGGTGATGTTCTGCTCAAGGTAGCGGACAGCGGCCGGGTCGGCGCTGACCCGCGCCGCATTGTTGAGGGTCTCAAGGTCGGCGTTCAGGCTCAGCCCGGCTGCCTTGTACAGCGCCTTGACCTCACGGAAGTCGGCTGACTTCCGCAAGTCCCTGGAGTAGTTCACGCCGGTGTTCCAGGACGGGTTGCCGCCCGCCCGGCCCTCGAGCTCGGCCCGCAGGAAGAAGGCGAACGGGAAGTCGACCTGGGTCTCCCATTCGAACTGGTTGGCTTCCTGGGCGGCATAGTCGTTCGCGGCGGGCTCGGGGGACAGCGGGGTGAACCAGCCAGGCGTGTCGGCGAGCGCGGCGGCGAGCGCGAGCCGCGCCTGCCCTTGCGGGGTCGCCTGCGCGGCGACCGCGGCCGTGTCGGCCGCGGTCAGGTTGGCAGTCGGGTCAGTGGGCGGGATCGTGATGTTGACGACCTGCACGGACGGGTCGATCAGCTGCTGGAAGGCGAACTCCGAGTCGAGCGCCGTGTTCCAGGTGGCGACGCCGCCAGACAGCACCCCGCACATCGGCAGGGCACCGGCGAACCGGCTCGGGTATTTCTGGATCAGGCCCGCCGTGATGATGCCGCCGAGCGAATGGCCCCAGGCGATCGTCCGCTTCGGGTGGCCGACCTGGCTGTCGAAGATGTTGAGCGTGCTGATCTGGTCCGGCAGTGCCTGCTGGATGGCCCATCCGGTAGACGCATAGGAGGAGCCTGCCAGCGCGAAGCCCTGGGCCAGCATGGCGGCGCCGGTGATCGGGTCGCCCACGTCCGTAGCCGGGTTCGGTGACCCGGGCACGACGTACCCGTGACTATAGAGGAACAGCGTGCCGTTCCAGTTCGCCGGGACCTGGATCAAGTAGGTCGCGCCATCCGGCAGCGTCCCGGTCAGCGTCTCTGCCCCGGCCGCGGTCACCGTCTTGTGGGTCACCGTCTTGTGGGTCACCGCCGGCGCCTGATGGGCAGCCGCCAGGGCCGGCGCAGCTGCCGGGCCGAGCCCCAGCGCGAGCAGGGCCGCGGCGGGAAGAAGTCGGGAAAGCCTTCTGATCCTGGACACAATCACGCTCCGCATATCTCGCGAGGGGGCCTTGTCCAGGACTGTAGCCCGATTTGCGGAGCTTGCGACAGGTCCGCTTCCGGCTTCAGCTGCTGCCGGCGGTTGCCGTTCCCGCAGCACTGAGGGCCGGCCCGCTGGACGCGGACTGGCCCTCAGTAACAATTCTCTGGCTGTTTAGCGATGGCGGATGTAGACCGGGGTGTCCGGGATCTTGACCAGTTCGTGGAAGAACCCGGCGATGTCCATCGGCATCCGCACGCAGCCGTGCGATACGGGCTGCCGCGGGACGTCGGTGTCACCGTGCATCGCGTAGGCAGTGCCGATGAAGAACACCGGGTTGTACATCTCGCCTAGCGGCACCTGCACCCACCCGGGCAGGAACGAGAGAGTTTCGAAGTTCCCGGTCGGGGTGATCGCGACCTCGTCGCAGGGCGGCGGCTGGCCGGGCTCGCAGAACGTGTAACCGCCGCCGGTGGACACGTGGCTGATCAACTTCACCTTGCCGTGCCGGTAGAGGACCAGGTACTCGTGCCGCAGGCTCACGTCGATCCGGTTGTTCTGGTGATGGATCGTCAGCGGCTTGGGCATCCGCGGGTTCGCAAGCCGCCGCTCCATGGCGGCGCCGATGTCGTCGGGGTTCTTGCGGGTCCGCAGGCCCTGTACTTCCTTGAATGCCCAGACTGCTTCCAGCGTGTCCGGCCCGAACTGGCCGTCGACGCTGCCTGGGTAGTACTTGAGCGTCCGCAGCCGCTGCTGGACCTTCTTGACATCCGCGCCGGTCATGCCCGGCTTGAGCGTCTTCGTGACCGGATGCCAGGCCGCCACGGCCGGGCGGCCACGGGCCACGACGGCACGGGCCTGGCCGCCCGTGGTGGCGTTGGCCACTGCGGCCGTCCCGGCCACGGCGACGCCGCTCTGGCCGAGCAGTGATGCACCCACCGCCGTTACCGCGCCGACGCTCAACAGCCACCGCCACGTTTGCCTCATGCTGTGCTCCTCGGCGAACCGGGCCTGCCGCCCGGGCGGGCAGGCTCGCCGCCCCCGCCCCGTACAGGCCGTCAATGAAAAAGCTTCGCTTGCTAGACGTTCTCACCACGCATCTGGTTGCGCCACCCCAGATAGTTGCGCCACCCCGGATATATGCCGCGCTGGCCAGGAGCCATGGCCGATGGCCCCCGGCGGAGCGCAGAGCGCAGAGCCTATCCCGGGCTAGGCTTAACTGTGTCCTTGCTAGCCGCGCGCGGCGTTTCGTTCAGCTATGGCGCCGCGACCGTCCTGACGGACGTGGAGCTAACGGTAGCCGCCGGGGACAGGACCGCTTTAGTCGGCCCCAACGGGGCCGGGAAGTCGACGCTGCTGCGGCTGCTGGCAGGTCTGGAACAGCCCGACAGCGGCGAGATCACGGTGGCCGGCACCGTCGGCCTGCTGCCGCAAGAGCGCGACCGGCGACCCGGCGAGACGGTGCTCGGGTACGTGGCACGGCGGACCGGCGTCAGCGCGGCAGAGAGCGCCCTGCAGTCCGCCGCCGAGGACATGGCCTCCGGCGGTCCCGGCGATGCCGGGTCCGCCTACGCGAAGGCCCTTGACCGTTACCTTGCGCTCGGCGGCCCGGACCTGGAGGCCAGGACGGCCGAGGTCAGCGCGGCTCTGGGCCTGCCTGCCGATCTCGACCGCCGGACTTCGGGCCTCTCCGGGGGGCAGGCCGCGCGGCTGGCGCTGGCCTCGGTGCTGCTGGCCCGCTTCGACGTGATTCTGCTCGATGAGCCCACCAACGACCTCGACCTGGCTGGCCTGGAGCTGCTGGAGCGGCACCTGGCCGGGCTTCGTGGTGGCCTGGTAGTGGTGTCCCACGACCGGGCCTTTCTTGAACAGGCGGCCAGCGAAGTGATCCAGCTGGATCAGCACTCGCACCAGGCCATCCGCTATGGCGGCGGATTCGCGGCCTATCAGGCCGAGCTTGAACGCGACCGGGCCCGCGCCCGCGCCGAGTACGAGGCCTACGCGGGCAGGCGCGACGAGCTGATCCAGCGCGCTCGCCGGCAGCGGGAATGGTCCCGCTCCGGGGAACGGTCGGCGAACAGCCCGGCTGCCCGGCGCAGGGAACCGGACAAGAACATCCGGCATGCCAGGGCGCAGGGTGCGCAGCAGCTCGGCGCGGGAGCAGCCGCCGCCATCCGCGCGGCCGACCGCCTTGAGGTGGTACAGGAACCGCGCAAGGAGTGGGAGCTGCGGCTGCGGTTCGGCGCGGCCAGGCGCAGCGGCGATGTCGTGGCGACGCTGGACGGAGCCGTCGTCGACCGGGGCTCCTTCCGGCTCGGCCCGGTCGACCTTCAGCTGGCCTGGGCCGACCGGGTCGTCGTGGCGGGCACGAACGGCTCGGGCAAGACCACGCTGATCGAGGCGATACTCGGCCGGATCCCCCTCACCGCTGGCCGCAGGTCGCTCGGCCCGTCGGTGGTGGTCGGAGAGATCGACCAGGCACGGCGGACCTTCGATCCGGCCAGCCCGCTGCTTGACGCCTTCTGCGCGCACACCGGGCAGATCCCCGGCGAGGCCAGAACGCTGCTGGCGAAGTTCGGCCTCGGCGCGGATGACGTCCTGAGGCCGGCCGGCTCCTTGTCACCAGGGGAGCGCACTCGCGCCGATCTGGCGCTGCTCGCCCGCGCCGGGGCGAACCTGCTTGTCCTTGACGAGCCCACCAATCATCTTGACCTGCCGGCGATAGAGCAGCTCGAGCAGGCGCTCGAACGCTATGACGGCACCCTGCTGATGGTGACTCACGACCGCCGGCTACGTGAGCGCATCCCGGTTACGCGACACATCACGGTCATCGATGGCAAGCTAACGGAAACATGATCAGAATGGAGGGGCCAGATGCCTGATGAGAGTGGTTTGTCATCGGTCGAGAACATCGTGGTGCTGATGCTGGAGAACCGATCGTTTGACCACATGCTGGGTTTTCTCTACACGGATCAGGGCAACGTCTCGCCCGCCGGCCAGCCGTATGCGGGGCTGACCGGAAGCGAATCCAACCCTGACTCGGCGACCGGCCAGCCGGTCACCGTCTTCAGGATCGAGCCCACCACCCCGAACGCGTATTTCATGCCCGGTGCCGACCCGGGTGAGGGCTATATGGCGACCAACAGCCAGCTGTTCGGCAGCACGACCGCCCCGGCCAGCTCGTCGGACGTGCCGACCGGGCAGGGCTTCATCAAGGACTTCGCGTACACCCTCAGCTGGGAGGCGCACAGCTGGGGCGAAACGATCGTCTCGGGGACGACTCCGGATGACATCATGGGCTGCTTCGCCCCGGAAACGCTTCCTGTGCTGTCCGCGCTGGCCACCGGTTACGCGGTCTGCGACCAGTGGTTTGCCTCGGTTCCCACCGAGACCCTGCCGAACAGGGCATTCGCCTGCTCGGCGACCAGCCAGGGGCACATGGACGACAAGACAAGGACGTTCACCTCGCCGAGCATCTTCGGCCTGCTCAGCAAGAACCAGATCGGCTGGGCAATCTACGGTTACGACGCGGAGCCGCTCACCAAGTCGACCTTCACCGACATCAGCGGGGCACCGGCCAGCAACTTCGGGAAATTCGCCGATTTCCAGGCAGCCGCGGCGGCCGGCAGCCTGCCCGCGTTCAGCTTCCTTGAGCCCAGCTGGGGCTCGTCCGGCAACAGCCAGCACCCGAACTACAACGTGGCGCTCGGCGAGCAGCTCATCCACGACGTCTACGAGGCGGTGCGCAGCGGCCCCGGCTGGGCGCAGACGCTGCTAGTGATCACCTACGACGAGCACGGCGGCTGCTTTGACCACGTGCCGCCGCCAGTCGGCGCGGTGCCGCCCGATGACACTGCGGGCGAGTTCGGCTTTGATTTCACCAGGTTCGGCGTCCGGGTGCCGACCGTCCTCGTCTCGCCGCTGATCGCGCCGGGCACCGTCTACCGCGCACCGGCCGGCGGCACTCCGCTTGACCACACATCGGTGCTGAAGACGGTGCAACAGCGCTGGGGGGTGCCGGCGCTGACCGCCAGGGATGCCGCCGCACCCAGCATCGCGAGCGTGCTGACGCTCACCGCGCCGCGCACCGATGACGTGCTCGCTGGGGTGACGGTACCCACCGCCACCGGGGCCACTCCGGCGGCCGGGCTTCCCTCGCACCTGCAGGAGGTTCAGGCTGACCTGATCTCCCGGCAGTATCCGGCGGGCCAGCACGCCGCCGCCGACGCGCTGCCGGCCGAGCGCAGCGGTGCCGCCTACGACAGTTACATCCGCACCTACGCAAAGCCGCCCGAGGCCTGAACCTTTCCGGCTGCCGGGCCGTGTCGACAATGACGGCATTCGACAATGACGGCATGAGGGTGGGCCGCGATGCTGCGGCCCACCCGGGTCCGGTGGCGCGGCGGCCCGTGCGGCGCCACGGCCCTGCGCCGGAGAGAAGAGGCAGTGACGATGAAGAGGGGCCTGCTCGTCGGCGCCGGCGCGCTGATCGCGCTCGCGGGAGTCATCTTCACGCTGCAGGGCGTCGGCGCCATCGGCGGAAGCGCTATGTCCGGCGACACCTTCTGGGCCGTGGCCGGTCCCGTCATCGTGCTAGCGGGACTGGCCCTGGCCATGGTCGGTATCCGCCGCCGCTCAGTCCCCTAGTCCCCTAGTCGCGGCCCTGCCGGGAGGTCGAGCAGGGTCGCCCGCCCGACAGGGCCGCAGGGTGGTCGTCTCAACAGCGACTACTTCAGCACAGTGTAATCGAGTCATTGCAGATTGTGCGCACTTGCCGAACCCGGTAGCGGCGTCAGGAAACGGCGCCGGCCCGCAGCCGGGCGACCTCGTACAGCGCGATGCCGGCGGCGACGCCCGCGTTCAGCGACTCGGCCGGCCCGCGGATCGGGATACGGGCCACCACATCGCAGCGCTCCGCGACCAGCCTGGACAGGCCCTTGCCCTCCGAGCCGACCACGAGCACCAGCGGCCCGCCGGCGAGATCGAGCTGGTCGATCGCCGTCTCCGCGGCGGCGTCGAGCCCGACCACGAACAGCCCGGCCTCCTGGTAGGAGGCCAGCGTCCTGACCAGGTTCGGCGCCTGGGCGACCGGCAGCCTGGCCAGTGTGCCCGCCGATGCCTTCCATGCTCCGGCCGTCACCCCGGCTGACCGGCGGACGGGAACGAGCACCCCGTGCGCGCCGAACGCGGCCGCCGAGCGGACAATTGCGCCCAGGTTCCTCGGATCCGTGACGCTGTCCAGCGCGATGATGAGCGGCTGCTGCGCAGCGTCATGAGCACGGGTGATCAGGTCATCGGGGTGCGCGTAGGAGTAAGGCCGGACCCGGAGCACCAGGCCCTGGTGGATAGCGCCGCCGGTGAGCCTGTCCAGCTCCGCCCGGCCGGCCTCGACCACCGGGATTCCCTTGCCCGCGGCCAGCGAGATAGCATCGCTGATCCGCTGGTCGGCGTCCAGCCGGGGGCCGACATGCAACGCGATCACCGGCACCGTCGCGCGCAGCGATTCGAGCACCGCGTTCCGCCCGGCGACCACCTCCACCGCGCTCCCCGCGCCGCGCAGCTTGCCGGCCGGCCGGCTTGCTGGCCGCGGTGCCGCCAGATCGCCGCGGCCTTCGTTCCTGCCCGCCGCGGGACCCCCGGCCGCGGACGCGCGCCGCTGGGCGGGGTGACCGGGCCGCAGATGCGCGGGCGGAGTCGGCCCCTTGCCTTCCAGCCGGTGCTTGCCGTAGCCGCCAGTGCCCGGCCGGGGCTTGCCCGACTTCGCCCGGCCGCCCGGGCCCGGCCGGGACTGGCCGCCGCCGCGCCCGGTCACCGGCCGAGCTCCCATCGCGGTCCGCGGGGGGTGTCCTCGACACCAATTCCGGCTGCCAGCAGCCGGTCCCTGATCGCATCGGCAGCTGCGTAGTCCTTGCGCTCCCGCGCGGCCTGCCGCTGCTCAAGCGCCACCCCGGCCAGCGCATCGACCACGGCCCGCAGTCCGTCGTCGCGGCCGCCCGCTGACCATGGGGCCGCCAGCGGGTCAAGCCCGAGCACGGCGAGCATTGCCCTGACCTCCGCGAGGTGCTTGGCGGCTCCGGCCGCGTCGCCGGCCGCCAGCGCGCTGTTGCCGTCCGTGACAGCCTCATGCACGGCGGCGAGTGCCTGCGGAACTCCGAGGTCGTCGTCGAGCGCGGCAGTGAAAGGCGCGGGAAGCGCCCCAGTCTCCAGCGCGGTGGTGGTCTCAGCCGCGCGGATCACGAAGCCCTCGATCCGCCGGTACGCGGCCACCGCCTCCGCCAGCGCCTCCGCGGAGTACTCGATCCCCGAGCGGTAATGCGCCTGGCCAAGGTAGTAACGCAGCTCGGCCGGCCGGACCTGGGTGATCATCGCGTCCACGAGCAGTGAGTTCCCGAGCGATTTGCTCATCTTCTCGCCTGCCACCCCGACCAGGCCGTTGTGCATCCAGTAGCGGGCGAAACCGTCACCAGCCGCATGCGACTGCGCAAGCTCGTTCTCGTGGTGCGGGAACAGCAGGTCCAGGCCGCCGCCATGAATGTCGAAGTCAGCGCCAAGGTACTTGGTCGCCATCGCCGAGCATTCCAGGTGCCAGCCCGGGCGGCCCGGTCCCCAGGGCGTTTCCCAGGCAGGCTCACCCGGCTTGGCGCCCTTCCACAGCGCGAAGTCCCGCGGATCCCGCTTAGAGCCGTCTCCCTCGGTGTCCCCGGCCGGCCGCATGCGATCGAGCCGCTGCCCGGAAAGGGTGCCGTAGCCCGCTGCGGAGCGGACATCGAAGTAGACATCCCCGCCTGACGCGTAGGCGTGACCGCGCTCGATCAGCCGCCGCATCAAGACGATCATCTCCGGCACGTGCCCGGTGGCCCGGGGCTCGACATCCGGCGGCAGGCAGCCGAGCGCGTCGTACGCGCGGGTGAATGCCCGCTGGTTCCGCTCGGCCACCGCCCACCACGGCACGCCCTCGTGCCCGGCCACGCGCAGGATCTTGTCGTCGATGTCAGTGACGTTCCGGCAGAACGTGACCTCGTAGCCGCTCGTACGCAGCCAGCGGACGAATATGTCGAAGTTGACGCCCGACCTGATATGGCCGATGTGCGGGGGTGCCTGGACAGTCGCGCCGCACAGGTACAGCGCGGCTTTCCCTGGCGTGATCGGGGAGAAGTCACGTGTGCTGCGCGCGGCCGTGTCGTAAATGCGGAGCGTCACGCTGCACAGGCTACGGGATAACCGCCAGTCCGTTAGTCATAGTCATAGCTGACGACGTGCTCCGGCCGCGCCGGCACGACGACCCGCCGCCGCTGGCCGCCGCCGCCAGCCGGCCAGTATCGCCGGGCCGCTGGCTCAGGCTGTCAGCTGCGGGCGGCCCTGGCCCAGCTCCAGGCGTACTCCGGATCCTCGGCGGGCTGGCTGGCCGGGCCGAGTAGCAGCGGCCGGAACGTATCGATCATCACGGCTGTCTCGTCGGTGCTGGCCCTGCCCTCCTCCAGCCCGCGGATCGCGGCCTCGACCGCGCCCGGCTGCGGGCCGTGGGTAAATCCCGACGGGTGCAGGGTGATCGAACCGATGCCGACCCCCGAGCCCTTGCGCGCGCTGTAGTCCCCAGCGACGTAGAACATCATCTCGTCCGAGTCGACGTTGTGATGGTTGTAGGGGATCGGCACGGCTTCAGGGTCGAAGTCCAGCGGACGCGGGCAGAACGAGCAGATCACGAAGTTCGGGCCCTCGAATGTCTGATGAACGGGCGGCGGGGCGTGGGTGCGCTTCACGATCGGCTCGAAATCGGCGATATTGAACGCGTACGGGTACAGGCAGCCGTCCCAGCCGACCACGTCGAACGGGTGGTAGGAGTAGGTCAGCCGGGTCAGGCCGCCGCGGTTGCGCACGGTCACCGGCACGTCCGCACCGTCGGTGATCAGCGGCCCGTCCGGGCAGCGCAGGTCCCGCTCGGAGTACGGAGCGTGCTCAAGGAACTGGCCATACTGGGAGAGGTAGCGGCGGGGCGGGCGGATGTGCCCGCGCGCCTCGATGACGAGAGCCTCGGCGCACGCCGCGGTGCTGCCGTCGTCACTGCCGCCTGCGCTGCCCGCGGCAGTCGGAATCCACCGGTGAATGGTCCCCCTGGGCACCACGACGTAGTCGCCCGGGCCGGCCTCGATCGAGCCGTAGACCGACTCGAACCGGGCCGATCCCGCGCGCAGGTAAATGGCCTCGTCTCCGGTCGAATTCCGGTAAAGGCCCGATGGGGAATCCGCGGCCGCAAAGGATATCCGGACATCGTCGTTGGCCATCAGCAGTTGCCTGCCGAGCACGAGATCGCCGCCTCTGGGCAGGTCGCCGGTGCGGAAATGACGCGGCAGCAGCGGGTGGTTAGGGGAGATCCCGGCGTCGGCGGCGGCATCCGCGAGGCCCTCGCTCTTCACGATCGCCGTCGGCGGATGGACGTGGTAGAGCAGCGATGAATCGGAGGTGAAGCCTTCCTCCCCCATCAGCTCCTCGGCATACAGGCCCCCGTCGGGCCGGCGAAAGCGGACGTGGCGCTTTCTGGGAATCTCCCCAGTAACCCGGTAATACGGCATATCGTCTCCCTTAACGCTGAGATCGCGAGGATGAATACGGTCGGCCGGCTGCTTGCCATTCGCTCCCGTTCCTCCCGAGGGACGCCAGCGGATTACCCGGTCGCCGGCGCCCGGCGGCGCGGCGGCCCCGGGCGCCGGACGGCACAGCAGCCGCCTGGTGCCCAGCAGTCGCTCCCGTTTCCGATTATGCAGTCGCTCCCGTTCCCGACTATAAGGTGACGGAGTAGACACAACGTCGCGCCAGGAAGGAACTGCGCCATGACGAATGACCAATCCCCTGCGCGCGCATCCCGTCTCGCTGGCGGTCAGCGCGCCCTGCGGTTCCTCGCGCTCACCGCCGTCATCATTGGCGTTCTGGCTCTGGCCGCCGCCGCGTTCGAGCTCTCGTACCCGGGGATCCACGCGATCGCGCTGACGGCGGGTGTCTCCCCGACCCTCGCCCGGCTCTACCCGCTGATCTTCGATGCGATGCTGGTCGTCGCCTCGGCCGCGATTCTATCCCTGCGCGGCGCTGGCGTGGTGACGCGGTGCTACGCATGGTTCTCCATGCTCCTGCTGCTCTGCGCCGCGGCCGGCGCTGACGCGGCGCACGCCACTGGCACCAGGCTTCCGCATCGCAGCGCGGCGGCGACAGTCGCGATTATCCCCTGGGCCCTCGTCCTGCTCGGCTTCGGCCTGCTGCTCGCCATGCTGCGGCACGCCCGGCTGCGCCGCGCGCAGGCCGCCCAGGCACGCGCCAACGCGGCACCGCCGGCCAGGCTGCCCGCGGCCGCTGTTGCCCCGGCCGTCGCGGGCGTGACCCTCGTGCCCGTGACCGAGGTGCCCGTGACCGAAGTGCAGGCACCAGAGCGGCCAACGCGGCACGGCCGGCAAAACGACCTGGCGAGCCGGCAGGCGGACAGTCACGCACCGGAACTCGCGCTGGACGCCGAGCCCGGTCACGATGATCCCACCAGCGACGAGGCTCACTCCGACGGTCATCCGCAAGACCTTTGGGTGCCGCACGCCCGTGCGGCAGAACAGCCAGCCGGCGACAGCCGGAACGCAGCCGAGAACCCGGCGCCGATCATGTCTCCTGCTCCTACCGCTGAGGTCATCCCTGGCCGGCCTGCCTGGCCGGAGCTGGACAGCGAGCCAGAGCTGAACCGCGGCCCTGGACCTGAGCTGGATCGCGGGGACAACGCCGAGCGTGTCCCGGAGACCGGGCCTGAGCTGGCAGGCGAGCCCGGTGCGGAGGACGAGCCCGAGCCGGGCATGGCGCCAGTTGCCCCGTTCGAACGGATGTGGAGTTCGCCAACGCCGCCGGATGTGTGAGCGGCTGCTGCGGCAGCAGGCCATCCGGGTCAGCGCAGCACGAGCGCGGTGGCGATGGCCGCGATGCCCTCACCGCGACCAGTCAGGCCCAGTCCGTCCGTGGTCGTCCCGGACACGCTGACCGGCGCGCCGCCGAGCGCGGCGGACAGAACCCGCTCCGCCTCGTCCCGGCGCGCGGCGATCCTGGGGCGGTTCCCGATGACCTGAATCGCGACGTTGCCGACCGCGAAGCCAGCGGCTGACAGCAGCCGCGCCGTTTCCGCCAGCAGGGCAGTGCCCCGGGCACCTTTCCAACGGGGCTGTGCCGTGCCGAACTGGGCACCGAGATCTCCGAGGCCCGCGGCTGACAGCAGCGCATCGCACGCAGCGTGCGCTGCCACATCCCCGTCGGAGTGGCCGGCCAGTCCTCGCTCATCCGGCCAGAGCAGGCCAGCCAGGTACAGCCCCATACCGTCACCGAACGGGTGAACGTCTGCACCGATGCCTACCCGCGGCAGCGGGCCCGGCATCACGGTCCAGGCGGGCGCGGCTGCGACATCAGGCCCCGCTCGCTCCGGTACCGGCACGTCACCTCATAGTGCACGCGACGCGTGCGCCCGGCAGCGGCCTCAGGACGCGAGGATCTCGTCGAGCAGCGCCTCGGCCTTGTCTTCGTTAGTCTTCTCCGCCAGGGCGAGCTCGCTCACCAGGATCTGCCTGGCCTTGGCGAGCATGCGCTTCTCCCCAGCTGAAAGCCCGCGCTCCCTGTCCCTGCGCCACAGGTCGCGGACGACCTCGGCCACCTTGTTGACGTCGCCAGAGGCGAGCTTCTCCAGATTGGCCTTATAACGCCGGGACCAGTTGGTCGGTTCCTCCGTGTACGGGGCGCGAAGCACCTCGAACACCTTCTCCAGCCCTTCCTGCCCGACCACATCCCGGACGCCCACAAGCTCGGCATTGTCAGCCGGAACGCGCACCGTCAGGTCGCCCTTGTCGACCTTGAGCACCAGGTAAGATCTCTCCTCACCCTTGATCGAACGAATCTCGATCTCTTCGATCCGAGCAGCCCCATGATGGGGGTAGACGACAGTGTCGCCGACCTTGAAAGACATGTGGCAAGTACCCCTTCCGCTGAACCAAGCTTACCACGCCGAACAGAGGCGATTAGCCGGCACAGGCGGCAAACTCGCAGGTCAGTGATGCAATTCAAGGCGCTGAAATTGATCAGGAGCAGCTGCCCTCGGCACCGGCGCCGGTGATCACCCGGAGCACGCCCGGCGAGGGGCCCGGAGCACGCCCGGAGGAGGGGACCGGAGCATGCCCGGAGTACGCGCCCGGACGAGCGGCCAAGGGCGGGCCGCCCGCGGCGGATGCGGCGAGGCGGCAGCACGGCGGCATCAGCCCCCGGCAGGTCGCCCCGTGCCCGGCGGCTCAGCAGTCCGCGGCCCGTCCGGGCCGCAGTCCGGCCGGGCTGCGGGGGTAACGCGACGGCCCGGCGGGCCGCATACTGGAGATGACGTGGCCGCTCATGCCGGAGAGGTGCGCGTGAACGTTGGCGGTGAACCAGACCGGGACGACTTCGGCCTCCCCCCGGTCGATATCGAGATTCCCGACGATGCCAGGGAACTCGATCGTGACGTGCAGGCATATCGTCGCGAGCTGCGGGCATTGCGACGGCGGATGCGCATCGGGCGGCTGCACGGGCCGCTGACCCGCGATGGTCTCATGCTGCCATTGCTGGCTGGCTGCCTGGCGATAGTCCTGATCTCCGGCGTGCTGCTCACGGTCTTCACCGCTGGCAGGAGCGGTGCGCCGCGGCCATCGGCAGGATCGCCGGCGCAGGTCACGCACGCCTCGATCCGCCCGGTGCCGACGGCGGCCCGGGCAGCAGGGCTGCCCAACGCGAAGGTAATCATTGCCGGCCGGCCCGTGGAGCTGAGTTCCCTGAGCCCCACGGTGCTCGCCCTGGTGCCTGCGGGCTGCCAGTGCACTGCCGCGCTGCGCCAGCTCAGGCAGCAGACGGCCGCCGCCCGCGTCAGCCTGTACCTGGTCGGCGTCAACGGAGACATGCCGCGGGTCCGCCAGCTTGCCGCCCGCGCCGGGCAGCCCCGCGGCCGGGTCGCCAACGACACGAGCAACGCGCTCGCCACGGCGTACCAGGCGCAAGGGCTGACAGCCATCCTGGTGGGCGCCGACGGTTCCGTGACGCTGTCCCAGGTCATGCGCGACCTGACCGCCCGGGACGTGGGACCGGGATCGCGGCTGGCTGGACTGTTCCCGTCACTTACCCCGCCCAGCCCATAGCCCCCGCGGCCGGGTGGCGGCCCGCGGCGGGTGACCGCCGCGGCCCGTGCGGCCCACGCGCGTGACCAGCGCCGGCCGGGTCAGGGTGGCCTGACCGGGCCGGCGCTGGCCCGGATCAGGGTGGCGACTACGCTTTGCGGCGTCGCAGTGCCGCACATCACGCCGACGAGGAGAGCATGTCGTGATCCGGAGCAGCCACGGAGCTGGTGGCCGGCGGGCAACGCTGCCTCGCCGCCTGCTCATCGCGGCCGTCGCCGCGCTGATTCCCGCACTCGCTGGATGCGAGGCGGGCGTTCACGCGCCCACGCAGCTATGGCATCCGCCGACCGACGGCACGGGCAGGGTGGTGCACGGAATCGACATCAGGGACATGTTCGTGCTCGGCGCGGCGCCGGACTCATCGCTCGCCGCCGGGCAGTCAGCCGGACTGTTCTTCGCCCTGTTCAACAATGCAGCACCGGACCGGCTGCTGAGCATCTCGGCTCCCGGCACGGCGAAATCGGTGCGGCTGCCCGGCGGCACGGTCAGCCTGGCGCAGCGGAAGGTGGTCCTGCTGACCGGCCCGCAGCCCAAGGTCATCCTGACCGGCCTGATGCGGGCACTGCAGGGCGGCAGCTTCATCCGCGTAGTGCTGACTTTCCAGAAGGCCGGCAGCGTCACGCTGGACGTTCCCGTGCTGCCGCGCGCGCAGTACTACTCGACGTTCTCGCCGGCACCCTCTCCCACGCCGAAGCCAACGCCGGCGGACAAGGCGGCCCCCACGCCCAGCGCAACGGCCACTACTGGGTCAACCGCCACGCCGACGCCAAGCCCCACCGCGTCATCCTGACGCGCGTCGCTCGTCAGGCGGCCGGCTCGAACTTGTACCCGAGTCCGCGGACGGTGACGATATGCGCTGGGCTGCCCGGATCAACCTCGACCTTCGCGCGCAGCCGCTTGACGTGGACATCAAGCGTCTTGGTGTCCCCGACGTAGTCCGCGCCCCAGACCCGGTCGATCAGCTGCATCCGGGTCAGCACCCGCCCGGAGTTGCGCAGCAGCACCTCGAGTAGCTCGAACTCCTTCAGCGGCAGCTGCACCTGGCCGCCGCGGACCGTCACGACGTGCCGTTCGACATCCATCCGCACCGGACCCGATTCCATGATCGATGTGACCGGCTCGTCGGCCTCGCCGCGGCGCCGGAGCACCGCGCGCATCCGCGCGACCAGCTCCCGCGAGGAGAACGGCTTCGTCACGTAGTCATCCGCGCCAAGTTCGAGGCCGACCACCTTGTCGATCTCGCTGTCCTTGGC
>PMSW01000117.1 GCA_003168215.1 Actinomycetota bacterium | reverse complement strand
TACTCCCCCTCCCCCAGGTTCAGGAAGAACTCGTACGGCGCGGGGTTGCGGTGCCGCAGCCGCTCGTAGAACGCGGCGGGCGAGCCGCAGGCGGCGTGGAAGATATGGCTCGGTACGACCTCGAACAGGTCGCCCCGGGCGAACCGCTGCCTGGCCAGGGTGACGACCCGCGCAAAGGCACCAGGCTCCGGGTCCGCAGGAAGATCAGGAGCCTGAACGGGGCCTTCGTGGCCGGTCCCCGGCTGCGGCGTGCCCGCAGTGCCGCGGGACCGTCCCTCGGTCGAGGCGCCGGCCACCTCGAATTCGTAGGAGTAGCACAGCGCGGTCTCCCGCTTGCGGTCCAGTACATACAGCTGGTCGGGCAGGTGCAGGACGAGATCGCGCTGCCGGTCCCCGCGTTCCTGGCTGAGCCTGACCGGCTCGAACTGGAACGCCAGATCGTAGCCGAATGCCCCGTACAGCCCGAGATGCTCATCGGGGCCGGCGAAGGCGGCGATGATCTCCCTGATCGCGGAGAAGACGGTGGGCCGGCGGCTGCGCTCCTCCTCGGTAAAGGACTCCCCCGTGTCGGGGATGATCACCTCGGTAGCGTCCAGGTCGCTGGCCGCGCTGCGGCCGGCCGGGTCTCTGCTGCCCGGGTCTCTGCTGGCCGGGCTGCCCGCGCGGCGCATCGCCGCGTCGATGACCGGGAGCAGGACGTTGCCGCGCTCGTTCAGCGCCCGGGCCGAGATCCTCCTGCCGTGGGCGACGACCTCGACGCAGGGGTCCACGTAGGCGACGTGCCAGCGGCTGTAGCGCCCTGGGTACTCCATCCCGGAGCTAAGGACCCCGCCGCGCCGCTCGTCGACCTGCCCGGTGATGCCGGCCAGCAAGGCCGGATCGAACGGGGCCGCAACTCGCGTTACCCGGACTCCGGCAGCAGTGACAAAGCCGGTCGCCCTGGCGGTAGGGGTAGGGGTAGCAGTAGCGGTCGCCGTTGCCGGCGCCTCGGCGTACGTCGGGTCCATCTGTGCCTTTCGCATGGGGCACCTCGCGTTATCGGGCCCGGTGCCCGCAGGGCGGGCACGAGAAAGGCGACCGCCGGGCTGCCGGGCGGTCGCCTTCAGGATTCTGCAGATCGCAAACCTGGCACCGCCTAATGGCGGCGCCACCAGCCGACGGTGCGGTTCACGTGCATGCGGTGAGCCTAGCGGGACGGACCGCGCTCGCGCCAGCCATCGCGCGGGCCACGCCCGCCCGGTCAGCCCGCAGTCGGAGGACCGGCAGGAGCGGCAATGGCCTAGAAATCGACCCGGCAGCCCGCGCCGGACAGGCTCGCCTTGCCGTAGATGTGCGCGGCGGCGGCCAGGTCCTCCACCGCGATTCCCAGCGATTCGAACACGGTGATCACCTGGTCGTTCACCCGGCCTGCCGCCTCGCCGGTCAGCAGCTCGCCGATCTCGGCCCTGACGTGATCCGGCCCGATTGCGCCATCGGCCAGCGCCAGCAGATAGTCGCCGGCCTCGCTGCGGACCGACTCGCGGCTGTCCGCGAACAGGACGGCGTCCGCCATGGTCGCCGTGTCGAGCTCGCGGGCATGCGGGAGGCAGGCGCCGACCGCGTTGACGTGAGTGCCCGGCGCCAGCCAGTCGCGTCGCAGCACCGGCTCGGTGGCGCTGGTCGCCGTGACGATGATGCCGGCCCCTGCGACCGCTTCCCGGGCCGATACGCAGGCGATCACCGGAGTGCGGACGAGAGGCTGCAGCTGGCTGGCAAACTCGATTGCCCTGGCCGGATGCCGGCCCGCGACACGGATCGCGGTCAGCGGCCTGGATCCGGAGATCGCCAGCAGGTGCGCCCTGGCCTGGACGCCGGTGCCGATGATGGCCAGCTCCGTGGCGTCGGGCCGGGCGAGCAGCCCGGTCGCGACGGCTGACGCGGCGGCCGTGCGGATCTCGGTGATCGCCGAGGCGTTCAGGATCGCGAGCGGCTCACCGGTTCGAGTGCTGGACAGCACCACGACGCCCTGGTGCGCGTCCAGGCCGATCGCCGGGTTGCCGGGAAAGATGCAGATCGCCTTCAGGCCGTAAGCGGGGTCGGTGCCTGGCCAGTAGGCCGGCATCAGGGCCATCAGCCCGGCCGGCTGCCCAGGCTGGATCACGGTCCGCGGCGGCTGGTGCACCTCGCCGCGGGCGCGGGCGGCCAGCGCGGCCCGCAATACGTCCGCGCACTCGTCGTAGCCAAGCAGATCGCGTACCTCAGAGCCGGACACGACCAGGATCTTCATAGCGCGCTAGCGCTCGCCCCCCGGACCCGGCACGTCCTGGCCGGCTGACCCGGAAGCTGGGGGCGGCGCGGCAGCCGGGTGCGGCACGGGAGCTGAGAGCGGTGCCGGAGCAGGCTGCGGTGCGGTGGCCATGTGCGGCGTGAGCACCAGTTTGTCGGCGGACCGGTGCTGTGGCATGGCCCTGCCGACGATGCGGTAGACCTCGTCGCCGTCCACGGTTTCCTTCTCCAGCAGCAGGCTGACGAGCCTGTCGAGCTCGGTCCGGTGGGCGCGGATCAGGCCGACCGCGGTCTGCTCGGCCTCGCGGACCAGCCGGGCAACCTCGCCGTCGATGATGGCCTGGGTGGCCTCGGCGAACGGCCTGCTGGACAGGCCCTGGCCGCCGCCGCCGCCGAGGTACACCGAACCGCCTTCCGGGTAGCCGACCGGGCCGAGGGCCGGCGACAAGCCGAACTCCCGGACCATCCTGGTGGCAAGCTCGGTGGCCGAGGCGAGATCGTTGGCGGCCCCGGTCGAGCCCTGCCCGAGTTCGACGAGCTCGGCGGCCCGGCCGCCGAGCCGCACGGCCAGCGAGTCATTGAGGTAGTCCTCGCCGTAGAGATGCCGCTCGACCAGAGGCAGCTGCTGAGTGACGCCGAGCGCCTGCCCGGAGGGCAGGATGGTGACCTTGGCCACTGGGTCCGCATGCGCGGAGAGAGCGGCCACCACGGCGTGCCCCGCCTCGTGAATGGCGACTGCATGCTTCTCCTCGGGCAGCAGGACGTTGGAGCCCTGCCGGAGGCCAAGCAGGATCCTGTCCCGCGCACCGTCGAAGTCGGCCGCCGTCAGCACCTCGCGCCCCTCGCGCACGGCGAAGATCGCCGCCTCATTGGCCAGGTTGGCCAGGTCGGCACCGGAAAAGCCCGGCGTACCGCGGGCCACCACGTTCAGGTCGACGTCGTCGCCGAGCCGCTTGCCGCGGCAGTGCACGGCGAGAATGGCCGCACGCTCGTCCAGCGTGGGCAGCGGGATGATGATCTGGCGGTCGAACCTGCCGGGCCGCAGCAGCGCGGGGTCGAGAACCTCGGGGCGGTTGGTGGCCCCCAGCACCACGATCCCCTCGGCCATGTCGAACCCGTCCATCTCCGAGAGCAGCTGATTGAGGGTCTGCTCGCGCTCGTCGTTGGAGACGACCGCGCCCGATCCCGCCCGGCGCTGGCCGATGGCGTCGATCTCGTCGATGAAGATGATGGCCGGGGCACGCTTGCGGGCCTCGGCGAACAGGTCACGCACCCTGGAGGCGCCCACGCCGACGAACATCTCCACGAAGCTGGAGCCGGTGACGGAGAAGAACGGCACCGCTGCCTCGCCGGCCACGGCCCTGGCGAGCAGCGTCTTTCCGGTGCCGGGCGGGCCGACCATCAGCACGCCGCGGGGGGCCATCGCGCCGGCCCGCCGGTAGCGCTCCGGGTTGCGGAGGAAATCGATCACCTCGCCGATCTCCGCCTTGACGCCCTCATATCCGGCCACATCGGTGAACTTGGTCTTCGGCCGCTCGGCATCGAAGATCTTCGCCTTGGACTTGCCGACGCCGAGGACTCCCTGCAGCGGGCTGCCCGAGCCGCGCGACATGCGCCGGAAGAGGTAGAAGATGATGGCCGTCGGCAGCAGGAAGATCAGCAGGGACAGCACGACGGATCCCAGCGCGGAACTTGGCGGGTTGGCGGTCACCGACTTCACGCCGTCCGCGGTCAGCTGCTGGCTCAGAGCCGTCGTGGGCGGACCGGGGATGACCGTCGTGTAGGCCTTCCCGTTCGTCAGGTCGCCGGATGCCTCGGTGTTCGAGCCGCTGGAGGCGCTCTCGAACGTCACCGTCTTGATCGTGTGGTTGCCCGCTTGCGTGATGAACTGCGAGTAGCTCAGCTGCGAAGTCGAGCCGACGTGCAGCGCGGGCAGGAAGAGATACAGCAGTACCGTCGCGATGAGGGCGATCGGCCATAGCCAGTGCCGCCACGCGGGCGGGGGTGGCGGTGCCGTGCGAACGGGCTTGTCACCGGGAGGCGGGGCCATCGGCTGCTTGCTCATGGACCATTCTTACGCGGCAATGCTGCGTAAGTGGTATTCGAGCCGGTGGTCTAGGCGCAACGGGCCGCGGCGAGGAGTTCCGCCAGGGAATCAGCCCGGCCGGCGGCCCGGCCGGTTTTGTCAGCGGCGCACGCCCGGTCCCGGCGGCGGCGGACCCGTTGACAGCGGTGATACTGTTCCCTAGGTTCGGATCTAGAACTGCTGTTCGTACTACGCACAACCGTCGGCGGTGGTGCGCGGCACGGCCGGCAGTGCAGATTCGTCGTGCGGAGCGTGGCTAGCTGGCCTGGTCAGCCTCGTCTTGCCATGGAGGAGCAATCGTGACATTTCTGGATGAGTCGGCCTGGCGCGGCAAGGTATACCAGGGCGGATGGACCCGCGGGGCCGGCGGGGACGTGGCCGTCATCGAGCCAGCCACCGGCGAGGAGATCGGCCGGATAGGGTGCGCGGGTCCCTCCGACGTCGCTGCCTCGGCTGCCAGGGCGGCCGCGGCGCAGCCCGCCTGGGCGGCGACACCGCATACCGTGCGGTCGGCCATCCTGCGCAAGGCCGCCGACCTCTGGCTGGAGCATGCCGCCGAGATCGAGAACTGGGTGGTCAGGGAGAGCGGCAAGATCCCGCCCGCTGCCCAGTTCGAGACGCACAACTCGACCGGGGAGATCTACGAGGCGGCCACGCTGCCGTCCCGGCCGTACGGCGAGCTGCTGCCCAGCGAGCAGCCGCGGCTCAGCTACGCCGAGCGCAGGCCGGTTGGCGTGGTCGGCGTCATCGCGCCCTTCAACTTCCCGCAGATCCTCTCGGTCCGGTCAGTCGCCCCCGCGCTGGCGCTCGGCAACGCCGTGATACTCAAGCCGGACCTGCGCACCTCGATCTGCGGCGGGGTCGTGATCGCCAGGATCTTCGAGGAGGCGGGGCTGCCCGAGGGCCTGCTGCACGTGCTGCCAGGCGGCGTGGACGTCGGCGAGGCTGTCGTCACCGAGCCGCTCGTGCGGGTCATCTCCTTCACCGGCTCGACCGCTGCAGGCCGCAAGGTCGGCGAGCTGGCCGGCAAGCACCTCAAGCGCGTCCACCTTGAGCTCGGCGGGAACTCGGCGCTGGTGATCCTGGACGATGCAGACCTTGACCTGGCCGCGTCGGCCGGGGCCTGGGGCTCGTTCCTGCATCAGGGGCAGATCTGCATGACTACCGGGCGGCACCTGGTTCAGGAAGCCGCCTATGACGAGTACGTGGCGAAGCTGGCGGAGAAGGCCGTTCACCTGCCGGTTGGCAACCCGGCAACGGAGCAGGTCGCGCTCGGCCCGATCATCGACGAGCGGCAGCGGGACAGGGTCCACGAGCTGGTCACAGCGAGCGTCGACGCCGGGGCCCGGCTTGCTGCCGGGGGGACCTATGAGGGCCTCTTCTACAAGCCGACCGTGCTGGCGGACATGAGCCCGGAGATGCCCGCTTACGCCCAGGAGGTCTTCGGGCCGGTGGCCCCGGTGGTGCGGTTCGCGACCGTTGATGACGCGGCCAAGCTGGCGGCGGAGACCGACTACGGCCTATCTCTCGGCATCCTCACCCGCGACGTGATGCGCGGCCTGGACCTGGCCAACCGCATTCCCAGCGGGATCGTGCACATCAACGAGCAGACCGTGGACGACGAGGCCAATATCCCGTTCGGCGGCGTCGGCGCATCGGGCACCGGCGCGCGCTTCGGCGGCGGCGCCAACGCGGATGCCTTCACCGACACGCGCTGGGTCACCATCCGCGGCGACATCGCGCCCTATCCGTTCTAGGCCCGGGACCGGGCCGTGCGTACCCAGGTAGGGATCGTCGGCGCCGGCCCGGCCGGCCTGCTGCTCTCGCACCTGCTGGCACTGCGCGGCATCGAGTCGATCGTGGTCGAGACGCGCAGCCGCGAGTACTGCGAGGCCAGGCAGCGGGCCGGCGTGCTGGAATCAGGCAGCGTGCAGGTGCTCCGCGACGCCGGCCTCGCGGAGCGGCTTGACCGCGAGGGGCTCGAGCACGGCGGGATCTACCTGCAGTTCGCCGGGGAGCGCAGGCACGTCGACTTCCGGGACCTCACCGGTCGGACCGTGACGGTGTACGCGCAGACGGAGGTGGTCAAGGACCTGATCGCGGCCCGCGTGGCGGCCGGGGGCGCGATCGAGTTCGGGATCAGCGATACCGAGGTGGACGCGGTCACCTCGGACAAGCCCATCCTGCGCTACACCGGCGCGGACGGCGTTCGGCGCGAGGTGAGCTGCGATGCGATCGCCGGTTGCGACGGGTTTCACGGCATTTGCCGTGCGGCCATCCCGGCGGACCTGCAGACGGTCTGGGAGTCCGGCTATCCGTACGCCTGGCTCGGCATCCTGGCCGGCGTGCCGCCGTCGACCGACGAGCTCATCTATGCCCATCACCAGGCGGGCTTCGCGCTGCACAGCCTGCGGAGCCCGGAGCTGAGCAGGCTCTACCTGCAGGTGCCGCCGGACGAGGAGATCGCCGCGTGGCCTGACGAACGCATCTGGGCGGAGCTGCAGCGGCGCTTCGCGCTGCCAGGCTGGGAGCTGAAGGAAGGGCCGGTCCTGGAGAAGGGAATCACGCCGATGCGCAGCTTCGTCAGCTCGCCGATGCGCTACGGCAGGCTGTTCCTGGCCGGTGACGCGGCGCATATCGTGCCGCCGACCGGCGCCAAGGGCCTGAACCTGGCACTGGCCGATGTGACGATGCTGGCCGGAGCGCTGACGAGTCTGCTCAGGCAGGGCAGCGCCAAGCTCGCGGACGCGTACTCCGGCACGTGCCTGGAACGGGTCTGGCGTGCCACGCATTTCTCCTGGTGGATGACGACGATGCTGCACTCGACACCGGGCGCGGGCTCGCTGGAAGCCCAGCTGCAGCTATCCCAGCTGCGCTACGTCACCAGCTCGCGGGCGGCGGCCACCTCGCTCGCGGAGAACTACGTCGGCTACCGCCCGGTGCCGATGCCCGGCTGAGCCAGGCTGCCCAGGCGCCCGGCCTGAGGTGACCGGCCGCCGGCCTCAGGTGGCGCGGGCGGGCCGCCGCCCTCAGGTGCCGCGGGCGGGCCGCCGGCCTGCCTGAGGCGGGCCGCCGGCCGCGGCAGGCGCCTGTACCGGCCGGCCGGTGAGCAGCACGGCCGAGACCAGGCCAGCGGCGGCGAAGAACGCGATGATCAGGGCCAGCCCGTGCCGGTAGGTGGCGATCGGGTCCGCGGGGGCGACATGGATGAGGATGGCGATCAGGCTGGCCACCCCGAGCACCGTGCCGACCTGGCGGGCCATGTTCAGGATCCCGCTGCCGGTGCCGAACCTCGACGGCGTGAGCGACGCGCTGCCGGCGCCGAGCAGGGAGGGGATCGCCAGGCCCACCCCGGCGCCGCCGAGGAGCTGGGCCGGGAGCAGGTGGGTCAGGTACGCCGGATGAGCGGTGATCTGGGTGAACCACAGCAGCTGCGCGCCCGCGTTGACTGCGCAGCCGATGACGGCCACCCGGCCGGCCCCGCGGAGCCGCGCCGCCAGCCAGGGACTGACGAGCCGGGCGAAGGGCAGCACCATCAGCGGGCCAGGCCCGATAGCAAGGCCGGCCTGCACGGCGGAGTAGTGCCACACCCCGGTGAGGAACTCCACGGAGTTCAGCACGAAGGCGCCGAAGGCGGCGTAATAGAAGATCGAGGCAGCGAACGCGCCGCTGAAGGTCCGGGAACGGAGCAGGCTCAGCTCGATGACCGGCGAGTGGTGGCGCCGCGAGCGCGCCACCACCGCCGCCGCGCAGGCCACCGCCGCGACCAGCAGCCCGATGAAGCTGGCGGAGCCCCATCCCCATCCGGGCACCTTGACGAGCGCCAGCGCGACCAGGCCGACTGATGCCGCCAGCATCGCGGCGCCGACCAGGTCAGGGCTCCCCTGGACATGCTCGTCCTTGCTCTCCGGCACGACTCGCCTGGCCATCAGCACCGCGGCAAGCCCCACCGGCAGGTTGATCCAGAAGACCCACCGCCAGCTGAACTGCACCAGGCTCCCGCCGATCACGGGGCCGAGGGCGGCACCCAGCGCGCCCAGGGCCGACCAGGTGCCGATGGCCTGCGAACGTGCCGCGGGGGGCACGGAAGCCAGCAGCAAGGACAGCGACGCGGGCACCATCAGGCCGGCGCCGACGGCTTGCACTACCCGGGCCGCGATCAGCAGGCTCACTCCGGGAGCCAGCCCGCAGCACAGCGATCCGGCGCAGAATGCCAGCAGGCCCGCGACGAACAGCCGTCGACGGCCCACCCGATCTGCCCAGCGGCCGGCCGGCACGAGGACCGCGGCGAACACGATCGTGTAGCCATTCAGCACCCACGACAGCGAGCTCAGGCTGGTGCCGTGGTACTCCCGCCCGATGTAGGGGAAGGCGAGGTTGACGATGAACAGGTCAAGGCTGGACATGAAGACCGCCAGGGACAGCACGCCCACGATGGCCGTTACCTGACGGGCACTGGGACCCGCCGTGCTGCCGCCCGCCGCGCCGTTGCCCGCCGGGGCTACGCCCGCTGGGTCGGCTGACGCCGGAACTGCTTCCGTGCTGGCACCCGGCGGGACTGCCGGGGCAGTGTCCGGCGGGATGGCGGCGGCCGGAGAGGGAGAGCTCACGGGGCAGGTCCTCCTAGTAAGTCTGGATTCTGGATGCAGTCTAATTGCCGGGATAGCAGTACGTCCAGATCTGCGACTTACCCTTATACTGGCGGTTGTGACATCCCCAGCAGCGCAGCCGCGGACGTGCTCCGTTGCGCGCACCCTTGAGCTGGTCGGCGAGAAATGGGCTCTGCTCGCCATCCGGGAGGTCTTCCTCGGCAACCGCAGGTTTGACGAGATGACCCGGTGCACCGGCGCGCCGCGCGACACGCTTGCCGCCCGCCTCCGCACCCTGGTGGCCGCAGGCATCCTGGAGCGGCGGCAGTACTCCGAGCATCCGGCCCGCTTCGAGTACCACCTGACCGAGGCCGGCCGGGAACTGTACCCGGTCATCCTGACCCTGATGCGCTGGGGCGATACGCACCTGGCAGGCGACGGCGGCCCGCCGCTCCTGCTGGAGCACCATTGCGGTCACCGGCTGGTGGCCGAGGTGACCTGCGAGGCGTGCGGGGAGCCGGTTGCGGCCGGCTCCACCCGGCGGCAGCGCTAGCGGACGCCCAGCCCGGCTAAGGCGCGGTTCCTGCGGTTATCGGCACCGACAGCTTGCGCAACAGCGGAATTTGACTGCATCAGGGACCGTGACACGCCATATCCGCTGTTCTGCCGAAGCATGGCTCGTGGTTCACGACGGCTCTATAAAGTCGCGCTGAGAAGTACTGCGTTCCCGGGGACAGGGAGGCACAGGCCATGGCGACTGCAGCGCGTGACCGGCTGGCCAGGACGTTGCGCGGCGACGCGCAGACCGCGTTCAGCGTCGAACTGACGGCAAAGATGGACGACCTGAGCCTGGAGGTCGAGGGCTTCGGATCCGTCAAATTACCGGTGACACCCGCGAAAGCTCGCAAGCTCCTCGGCCTCGGCCAGCCGGCCAGGTTCGGCCGTGGCGAGGAGACGCTGAGCGACCCGGACGTCCGCGACACGTGGGAGATCCCGAAGCACCTCGTCCGCGCCGAGTGGAACGACGCCACGCTGAAGGTCATCCTCGCGACGGTAAAAGAAGAGCTAGGACTACCGAACGCTGCCGAACTGACTGCGGGTCTGCATTCCCTCCTGGTCTATGAGCCGAGCCAGTTCTTCCTCGCCCACCAGGACTCCGAGAAAGACGACTCGATGATCGGCACCCTGGTGGTGACGCTGCCGTCTAGTTACACCGGCGGCGAGCTGATGGTGGGGCACAACGAGGAGCGGAAGGTCTACCGGGGGTCGAGGACAGCGCTGTCACTGGTCGCCTTCTACGCTGACTGCCGGCACGAGGTTCGCAAGGTGAAGTCGGGGTACCGGATCACGCTCACCTACAACCTGCTGCTGCACGGGGATACCAGCCGCCCGGAGGGCGATGAGGGAACTGTCACCGAACTGGCGGGCCTCCTCAGTGAGCACTTCAGCACGCCGGTGCCCCGCTATTACGGCGGACCCGCGACCGACCCGCCGAACAGGCTCGTCTACCTCCTCGACCACGAGTACACCCCGCGGGCGCTGAGCTGGACCCGGCTGAAGGGCGCCGACGCCAGCCGTGTGTCCCTGCTGCGGATCGCGGCCGAGCGGACAGGATGCGAAGCCGTCCTCGCGCTCGCCGACATCAAGACGACGCACGGCGCGTTCCCGGCTGATGAAGCCTACGGATACCGGCGCGGGAGCTGGCATGAAGACGACGACGAGTACTCCAGCGACGTGAGCGACGGCGAACGCGAGTACGAGATTCAGGAGCTGGTCGACTCCGACATCACGCTCACGCACTGGACCGGGCCAGCCGGTACCCGGCTGGAGGAGATCTCGCTGCGCGTGGACGGCGATGAGGTGTGCGCGTCCACCCCGACAGGTGACATCGAGCCCTATTCCACGGAGTACGAGGGCTACATGGGCAACTGGGGCAACACGCTGGACCGCTGGTACCACCGGGCAGCGGTCATGGCGTGGCCCCGCGAGCAGGCCTTCGCGAACCGCGCAGAAACATCCCCCGCGTGGGCTCTCGATGAGCTCGCCGCGATGGCGTCAGCAGGCGACGTATCGGGCGCCCGGGCCGCCGCAGTGACGCTCGCGCCGTTCTGGGACAGCGCTGTGCGCGCTCGGACGCCCGAGGAACCGGGCAGGATCTCCGGGCTGCTGGGCAAGGCGCTGCGGGCGGCGGACGCCGTGGCGGACGCGGCGACCGCGGCGATGCTGCTGCGCCCGTTCCGCGTTGAGGACCTGTCCGGTGCCTGCGTCGACTCGCTCGGAAAGATCGTCAGCAGTTACGGCCAGCAGTGGACGGCGGAACTGCTGCGGACTTGGTTCGGCGGAGATCAGCCGGCCTGGGCATTCGGCGGCGGACAGGAACGGCCGCAGTGGGTGGCGGACTGGCTTCCCGGCCTGTGCGCGGGGCTGCACGCTGCGCACGGCGCCGGCGCGGTGGCCGCGCAGCAGCTCCTTGACCTGGCGTGGGAGTGGCTCGGCAAAGACATCGGCACGGGACTCGAGTCGCCGTCGCCCAGCTACCGTGACAAGAAACTCAGCGACCTGGGTAAACCGCTCGCCTCGGTGCTGACGGGCGCCGCCGCGATCGGGGCAGCTGGCACACGCGACGCAGTATCCGGGTATATCCGGCAGCAAGGGGACGCGGTGACCGCGCTGGAGATGTCCGCGCTGCGCGCCGCCGCGAAGCTGCCCCGGGACGGCACACGCGGCGATGATGGCTTCGGCGACCTGGCTGCCGACTGCGCGGCACGGCTCCGCGCCCGGCTCGCCCGCCCGCAGCGCGCGTCCGGCGACTGGTCGATCGAACTGCCCGCAGGCGATCGCACGTGCGAGCTGTGCGACACCCTCCGCGGGTTCCTGGAAGACCCGGACCAGCGCGCATTCGAGTGGCCGCTCGCCAAGCAGGGCAGGCAGCACGTCCACTCCCGGATGGACACCGCCGAACTGCCCGTCAGCCACGTGACCAGGCGGCAAGGCCGCCCCTACACGCTCGTCCTGAAGAAGACCGACGCGCTCTTCGCCCGCGAGCAAGAGACGCGGGACAGGGACCAAGCGGATCTGGAGTGCCTCGCGGACTTCGACGTCTACGAGCGCATCCACGAGCCTGAGGACGCCGAGTGACCGCCCGCTACCTGCGCGGGCTCGGCGACACGAACATCCTGATCTAGCTGGAACGGCTGGCGGTCGATCAGCTGCCCGCCGAACTCCTCACCAGCACGGTCAGCCCCGCCGAGCTGTCGGCGGGGGTGTATCCGACCGTGGATGCCAGTGAACCGGCTGCATAACTTGAAAGAGCTACGACCGAGGTGAAGCCGCGGCAAAGACGAAGGGTGCGGCTCTTGCCGAGGTATCTGATCTGGTTTCGGAACGGCGTTTGATCATGAGGCGAGGATGCCGGGGTCCTGGTAGCGGGAGTGGTGGACGCGCTGCTGATCCTGCGCGGGCGCGAAGCTCCTGGCACCCAAAGTGAGGGAACGGCGATGAGCGGGAACGGAGGACTGCGACACCTGCGCGCCTGCCTTGATCCATCCCTGGAGACGATTCGAGGTCAGGCGGCCCGGTTAGGGCGGTGTGCTGGCGCCGGCCAGCACCAGCAGGCATAAATCAGGCCGGCGCACGAGTCCACCGGAGCGCCCTGGCTGCTCAGGCCGCCCACCCCAGCCATACGGCGATACCGTGAAGGGCCGCATCCGGACCATGCTCAACTCAGCTCCCCCAGGGCCTTGATGATCAGTGCCCGGGCCGCGGACCCGTAGAGCGCGGGGGCTTGGAGATGCTCGAACATCCTGGCATACAGCTCGATCTCCTGCGGCCGGGTGACTTCGACGCTGGCGGTAGGTGTCTCCAGGGCCACCAGGGAGCTATCGAAGATCCAGAATCCTGCTGATGCGACTGCCGTTCTCTCGGTCATCATCGGAATGACCCCGAGCGAGACTGTCGGCATCGACATCGCCTCCAGCAGACGGCCCAGCTGCCCGGCCTGCACTTCAGCGGTACCGAACCAGGTCCGGAGCGCCTGTTCTTCCAGCACCACCTCGAACCGTTTTCCGCGCTGATAGAGGACGCGCTGCCGATCCATGCGTGCTGTGACAGCGGCGTCGGTGTCGTTGGCCACCTCAAGGAACCGTATCCAGAATGACAGCATGGCGGCTGAGTAGGCGGCGGTCTGGAACAGGCCCGGTATCACGTTGTGCTCGTAGATCCGGAACAGGCCGGTCCGCTCGTAGCGCTGGAGTGTGTGAGCGCCGAGCACTCGTTTCATCCCGGCACGAGCCTGCCGCCGGAACTCAAGGTAAGCGGACTCGACGGCGCGGGTGGTGGCGATCAGGTCAGGAATATGCTGCTCAGCCGTGCAGGCACGGCACCAGTCGCGGATGTCCTGATCAGACGGAGACTGCACGCCGTTCTCGATCTTGCTCACCCTGGTGAAATGCTGGCCGGTCGCTGCCGCTAGTGCCCGTCCCGAGAGACCCGCGTCCTGGCGGACTTCCCGGAGGCGGGCGCCCAGTGCCTCCCGGGCCTGCCTGGCCGAGCTAGACAGGCTGGTACTCAACGTGCGGGATCGACAGCTTCCACGCGGCCTCGAAGGCTGACCGGCACAGCCGGAGATCAGCCGGGTCAGCCGAGCTGAGCATGCCTGTGGCCAGGCCATTCCCCGCGTACAGGAGGAATACGGCTAGTCGGTCATCGAACAGGTAGAAGTCGTTGCCGGGCAGCGCGACCGACGACACCAGCCTGCGAGGCACCCACCGGATATCCTCGCCGGCCTCCACCATCGGGTGGGCGATGCTGTAGGACCAGCGGTGGTAGTCGCTCAGCGGCTCCGATACGATCCGCGCTCGCCGGACGGACTTCCCAGCCCTCATGTGCTTGCGCAGGGTGGCGCACCAGCCCTGGAGCCACTCCAGGTCATCCGGCTCGTCGGCCTCCCACCGGGCCATGTGCGGCAGCTCGACTGCTGTCCCGTAGGCATCGCGCGTCTCCAGGTGGAGAGCTTCCCGGTCGAAGCTGGTCAGTAGCCCACCGAAATCGTCATCCGTTACCAGCGTCACGGCCCTCCTGCCTGAAGAACTGAATCATCCTGTCCGGGATCTCGACGGCGGTCTCCCCGCCCGGAATATCCATCTGAGCGAGCGCTTCCGGGTCGGTGACCCGCCAGCCCTGCACAACCCAGGACTCCCGGTCGGTCCGGTACACCGTGGGCGAGCCAGTCGGGTTGGAATCCGGGTCCTTGCCGACGAACGCTAAACGCATAACTGTCACCTCGTACTGCCGATTGCGGAATATTGCGCACTGCGAGCCTCGCCCGTATACCCGGGCACGTCAAGCACAGCAGGTGCATTATTTGGCGCAACAACTCGCAACGTCGTGGACTGCCCGCCAGCGGTGCTCCTAACATCCCAGCCATGGGCAACCTGAATGCCGCAAGACAGAACTTGCCGCTCGACTCAGTGGGCATCCAGGCGGTCGCTGCTCAGCTCTCGGCCGCAGGATTAGCCAGCGTCGTGCGCCAGACAAGCGCGGGCCTGGACCTGACTGCGACGTCGCATAAACCCGAACGCCGGGATATCGAAGTGGTCGTGGATGAGGACGGCTACGCCGAGCTGCGCTGGTGGGTCGCTCCCGGAGCTACACCAGCCGACGTGGCGGCCGTCATTATCCGCGCCATTGCGCCCGTCACTGCCGCTCCATGACAGCCACGCATGCCTAGCCCGACCAGATTGGATTCTCCCGATGCCCGCCCGCACCCCTTCGCCACCAGCCGCCGCGCCGGATGAGCTAGCCGAGATCGCGGCCGAAAATCCCTGCCACCGCGTCTGGCGCGAGACGACATGCGACGGTATCCGCTACATCGCTCAGAGCCTGGACCTTGGCGTTCACCCGCACACGCTGGTGACCAGGAGCCTCCCCGAGCTGCGCGCTGCACTAAACGCATCCACCCCTCGGCGCGGGTGAACTGCCGGCCGCTGCGCGCGACCCAGGCCGCTCGCCAGGTCAGCAGCCCGTATCTGCGCGCTTTTGGCGTGACAACTGCCCCGCGGCCACAGAGCAGACGAGACCGGGTGGCAGACGGGCCGCCGCGAGCCACCCACGGGCTATTCTTCCGGAGCGGCCAGCAGCCCGCGGACGCCATCGGCGTCAGGGACGACATGATGGATGGCCGCGATGCCGGAGAACCCGGTGTCTGCCGACACGAGCGCCTCAGCTCCTGCGGCGTGGGCCGCTGCGGCCAGGACCGCGGCGAACGAGCCGAAGCCCGTTCCTTCCTCGAACAGGCGTAGCCCTTCGCGCAGGTCAGTCTCCTCGACGATAAGAAGCGGCGACAGCAGCTCGATGTAGTCACGGGCAAGGTCCGCAGCGTCCTTACGATCGCGACGGCGAGCGCGGACGTGAGTGAACTCCTGGGTGACTTCGATAGTGGTGGTCGCCAGGATCGTTCCGCCTGCTATTGCGCGTATCAACTGCTGGCATGGCTCGCGAAACGGGTGATCGGTGCCGACCGCATAAACCAGAACCGTCGTGTCAAGGATGATCACCCGTGACGTCCGCGGAGTTCATCCAGTTCGGCGAGCAGATCGCCAACCTCCATCGGTGCCGCATCGAGGATGCGCTGGGCAGCGGCGGCTCGCCTCCGTTGCGTCGCGGGCAGGCCACGGTCGAGCGCCTCCCGGATCACGGAGGCGACAGATGTACCGCGCTGCTGCGCGAGTGCGCGAACCCGCTCGTAACGCTCATCGTCGATGAGAATCTGCAGCCGGCGCGTCAACATGCACATACATTAGCATGCGCATATAGCGCCGGGATTGGGATCCCTGTGCGCGGGTTGGGCACATTGGGTGGTGGACGCGCCGGCCCTGGCCGGATGTCGTCGAACAGGTTCAGCGGGACGTGCGGCGTGACGACTTTGCTGCCGCATCCGCCGCGGATGTCAGGGAAAGCTCACCGTGATGTCAAGGCCGCCCTCGGGCCGGGGTTTCGCTGTGAGTGCAGCGCCGTGAACGCTGACGATAGCGCTGACGATGGCCAGGCCGAGTCCGTGCCCGCTAGCCTGACGGAGCCGCTGGGTGCCGAGCCGCTGGAACGGCTGGAAGAGGCGGTCCACCTCATCGGGCGGGACCAGCGGTCCGGTGTTGCTGATAGTTACGACCGCCAGCCCGTCGGCGATGCCGGTGGAGATCTCGACGCGGCCTTGTTCCAGGTTATGCCGGATGGCGTTGCCGACCAGGTTGGCCAGGAGGCTTTCGGCCAGGGCCGGGTCGCCGGTGGCCGGAGCCGAGGTGAGGGCTGCGTCGATGCGGATGCCCCGGTGCTCGGCGTCCTGGTGCCGGTCCAGGATTGCCTTCCCGGCGATGCCGGCGAGGTCGAAGGGTTCCCAGCGCTCGATTCCGCGCTCGCTGCTGGCGAGGGTGAGCAGCGCGTCGATGAGGCGTTCCTGCTGGTCGTTCCACTGCAGCGCCTTCTCGCAGGCGGATCGCAGCGTGGCCGTGGTGGCGTCCGGATCGGCGAGCGCGACCTGGAGCAGGGTCTTCTCCGCGGTGAGCGGGGTGCGCAGCTCGTGGGAGGCGTTGGCCACGAAATGCCGCTGCGCCTGGAACGATGCCTCCAGCCGCCCGAACAGGCTGTCAAGCGTTTCCCCGAGCTGCCTGAACTCATCGTCGGGGCCGTCAACGGCAAGGCGCTGGTGCAGGTTCCTGGCGGAGATATCACGGGCGGTTGCCGTGATGGTGCGCAGGGGCCGCAGGACCCGGCCGGCGATCAGCCAGCCGATCCCGAGGGCAACGACGGCCAGCACCGCGACCATGGCCATGCCGGCGAGATTCTGTTTCGCATCATGGCTGATGGTGCCCGCGAAGGACAGGTGGGTGGCGTACCGGCTGCAGGGCTCCAGGTGGCTTGGCGTATGCGGGGCAGCCTGGCAGCTGCTTTCTACCAGGAAGTTCGGCTTGAATATCACCGCCACCGCGGCCAGGGCGGCTGCTGAGGTGCAGAACACGGCGGTATAGAGCAGGGCGAGCTGCGCTCGCAGGGTGCGCCGGGGCAGGCGAAGCGCTGCGGCCGCGGGGTTGGGAAGGCGCATCACAGCCCTCCGATCTGGTAGCCGCCCTCGCGGACGGTGCTGATGACGGGCGGCTCGCCGAGCTTGGCCCGGAGCCGGCGCATGGTCTGCTTGACCGCGGTGGTGAAGGGGTCGGCTGCCTCGTCCCAGACTCGCTCCAGTAGTTCCTCGGCGGAGACCACCCGGCTGGCCGCGGCGAGCAGGCACTCCAGCAGCGCGAATTCCTTCGGGCTGAGCTCCAGGCGCCGTCCGGCGCGGAACGCGACGCGCTGGCTGGGGTCGAGGGTCACGTCACCGTGCTCGAGGACCGGGGGCAGCAATGTCGCGGGGCGGCGGCCGAGGGCACGGACGCGCGCGACGAGCTCGGCGAAGTCGAAGGGCTTGGGCAGGTAGTCNNAGGTAGTCGTCGGCGCCGAGCCCGAGCCCGTCCACCCGGTCCCGGACGGTGCTGGCCGCTGTGAGCATCAGTACCCGGCTGCCGGACCGCCCGGCCGTCAGCCGCCGGCAGACCTCGTCGCCGTGGGTTCCTGGCAGGTCCCGGTCCAGCACCACGACGTCATAGGGGGTGAGGGCAAGGTGATCGAGCGCCGCCGTCCCGTCCAGGACAACGTCGACCGCCATGCCCTCGCGGCGCAGCCCGGCCGCGATAGCCGTGGCCAGGTCCTCGACATCTTCAGCGACCAGCACTCTCATTGCTCTGCCCGTGTCCTTTTCTCCTGCGTGCGCTCCGCCGGCTCAGGCCGAGGCCGGGTGACCCGGACCCGACAATGCCAGGTCGCGGGTATCAGCCAGGTTTCAGCCGCTGATACCCGGCTGATACCCGCGCTGGCGTACAACCGCTTTCGAAGCGAAAAATCCACCGGGCGAGAAGGCGGCCAGATGAGCGAGGCAACGATCGAGGTAAGCGGGCTGCGCAAGCGGTTCGGGGCAACGCTGGCGCTGGATGAGATGTCGTTCACCGTCCGGCCGGGGCAGATCACCGGTTTCGTCGGCCCGAACGGGGCGGGCAAGTCCACCACGATGCGCGTGATCCTCGGCCTGGACGCGGCCGACGCCGGCGCCGCGCTGATCGGCGGGCAGCCTTACCGGAGCCTGCGGCACCCGCTCAGCCACGTGGGGGCGCTGCTGGACGCCGCCGCGCTGCAGCCCAGCGGAACCGCCCGCAACCACCTGCTGTGGCTGGCCCATTCCCAGGGCCTGACCGCCAGGCGGGTGGACGAGGTGATCGGGCAGGTCGGTCTCGAATCGGCGGCCCGGCGGAAGGCCGGCGGGTACTCCCTCGGCATGCGGCAGCGGCTCGGCATCGCCGCGGCCATGCTGGGCGACCCGCCGGTGCTGATGCTGGACGAGCCCGTCAACGGCATGGATCCCGAGGGCATCGTGTGGATGCGCGGTTTCCTGCGATCGCTGGCCGCCCAGGGCCGCGCCCTGCTGGTGTCCAGTCATCTCATGAGCGAGCTGCAGGACACCGCCGATCACCTGGTGGTTGTCGCAGGGCAAGGTCATCGCCGACACCAGCGTCGCTGACCTGATCGCGGCCGCCTCTGGTGACCGGGTCACGCTGCGCACCACCGCCGGGCCGTCGGCCATCGCGGTGCTGGCCCGGGCGGGTGCCGCCGTCGCGGCCACGGCCCCGGGCACCCTCGACGTTTCCGGCCTGGCCGCCGAGAAGGTTGTCGCCGTCCTGAACGACGCCGCGGTGCCGTTCTCCGAGGTATCCGCGCACCGGGCAAGCCTCGAAGAGGTCTACCTGGAACTCACCCGTGACGTGGTCGAATTCCGGGCGGGGGGCAGCGGCGGACTGCCCGGGCCAGCAGAACGCGCCGCATCGGGTCAGGAGGCGGCACGATGACCACCTGCAGCTCTGGGCCAAGGCCGGGATCATCATCAAGGCGAGCACCCGGCCCGGGTCAGCGTACGCGGCGATGATGATCACCGGCGGTCACGGGGTGCGGATGCAGTATGACTACACCGGCGATATCGCCGGCCCGACCGGCGCCGTCTCCGCGGCCTCCCCGCGCTGGCTGCGGCTGACCCGCTCCGGTGACACGCTCACCGGCTACCAGTCCGCCGACGGCACTCACTGGACCACGGTCGGCGCCGTGCGCCTGGCCGGGCTGCCGGCGACGGTCCAGGCCGGGCTGTTCGCGGCGTCGCCCAGCTCCTCGCACTCGACGTCACAGTCGGTCAGCGGATCGAGCTCGGCCGGCGGCATCGTCGTGGCCACCGCAGCCTTCGACCACGTGGGCCTCAGGTCCCAGCGGCCCGGCGGAGCGTGGACTGGTGACAACGTAGGCGGCAGCGCCGGGGGCGCGCCGCCCGGCGTCGGGTTCCGTCAGGCCGGTCCCACGTTCACGGTCACCGGAACCGGCGACATCGCGCCGGACGTACCCGGGGCACCCGACGGGGGCGGCGGAACCGACATCGGGCAGACCCTGCTGGGCGCGTTCGGCGGGCTGATCGCGGTGATCGTCGTGGCGGCGATGTTCATGACGGCCGAGTACCGCCGCGGCCTGATCCGCGTTACCCTCGCCGCGAGCCCCCGGCGGGGCCGGGTGCTGGCCGCGAAGGCCGTCGTGATCGGCGCGGTCACCTTCATCGCCGGGCTCATCGGCTCCGCTGCCGCGCTCGCGATCGGCGAGCGGCTGCTGCGCTCGAACGGCAACTACATCCTGCCGGTCAGCACGCTCACCGAGGTCCGGGTGGTGGCCGGGACGGCGGCGGTGCTCGCCGTCGCCGCCGTCCTGGCCCTGGCCCTCGGCGCGCTGCTGCGCAGCAGTGCCGCGGCCGTCACCGTGGCGATCGTGGCGATCGTCCTGCCCTACCTGATGGTGAACGCGCTGCCCGCGCTGCCGGCTGGCGCCTCCGACTGGCTGCTGCGGCTCACGCCGGCGGTCGGCTTCTCGATCCAGCAGAGCCTGCCGCGGTACCCCCAGGTGCTTGCCAGCTACACGCCGGGAAATGGCTACTACCCGCTCGCCCCGTGGGCCGGCTTCGCCGTCCTGTGCGGCTACGCCGTGGTTGCCCTGGGCCTGGCCGTCATCGCGATCCGGAGGAGAGACGCGTGAGCCACGTCTTTCCCGCCGGACGGGCACCTATGAATCATTCGCAGCCCGCCGGCTGGACGACCCTGCGGGAGGCACTGCACGCGGAGTGGACCAAGCTGCGCACCGTGCCCGGCGATCTGGCTGCTGCTCGCCGTCGTGGCCGCGACCGCGGCGCTGGGAGCCGTGGCGGATGCCGCGACGAAGTGCCCGTCCGGCGGCTGCCAGCTCGATCCCGCCAGGACCTGCCTCACCGGGATCTACCTCAGCCAGGCGGTCGTCGCCATCCTCGCTGTGCTGGCAATCAGCAGCGAATACGGCAGCGGGATGATCCGGGTCACCTTCACCGCGATGCCGCGCCGGACCACCGTCCTGGCCGCCAATGCCGTCACCGTCACCGGCCTGGCGCTGGCGGCGGGCACCGTCGCGGTTCTCGGCTCCGTGCTGGCCGGACGGCTGATCCTGCCCGGGCACGGGTTCACTGCCGCGCACGGCTACCCGCCGCTGTCACTGGGCGACGGGCCGGTGCTGCGCGCCGCCGCCGGATCGGTCCTCTACCTGGCCCTGATCGCGCTGCTCAGCCTCGGCGTCGCGGCCGCCGTGCGGGACTCAGCGGTGGCCATCGGGATCATCCTCGGCCTGCTGTACCTCATCCCGATCATCGCCACAGTGGTCGGCGCGCCAGGATGGCATCGGCACCTCGGGCAGATCGCGCCCATGACGGCCGGGCTCGCCATCCAGGCCACCACCGGCCTGCGCAGCCTGCCACTCAGCCCCTGGACGGGCCTCGGCGTGCTTGCCGCCTGGGCCGCCGCCGCGCTTCTCGCCGGCGGACTGCTCCTGCGGCTACGCGACGCATGAGCGGCAGGAACGGACTGAGTGCGGGTATTACCGCACGTCAAGCCCGGTGACTGCCCTCCCGATGATCATGCGCTGTATTTCCGACGTGCCCTCGAAGATGGTGAAGATCTTGGCGTCCCGGTGCCAGCGCTCCACCGGGTAGTCGCGGGTGTACCCGTTGCCGCCGAGTATCTGGATCGCCTGCTCGGTCACCCGCACCGCCGTCTCCCCGGCCACCAGCTTGGGCATCGAGCCCTCGGCGCGGGTGAACTGCTGCCCGTTGCGCGCCATCGAGGCCGCGCGCCAGGTCAGCAGCGTGGCCGCGTCGACGGCCGCGGCCATGTCGGCCAGCATGAACGCGATCCCCTGGTTCTGGCCGATCGGCCGCCCGAACTGGACCCGGTCCCTGGCATAGTCACGCGCGTACTCCAGCGCCGCCCGGGCGATCCCGACCGCCATCGCTGCGACGCTGGGGCGGGTCGCCTCGAAGGTCTTCATGGCGGCCTGCTCGCCGCCACTGCCGCCCGCCGCGAGCCTGGCCAGCCGCGCGTTCAGCCTTTCCTTGCCGCCGACCAGGCAGCGGCCGGGGACGCGCACGTCGTCCAGGACTACCTCGGCCGTGTGCGATGCCCTGATCCCGTGCTTGCGGAACTTCTGTCCCTGGGCCAGGCCGCGGGTGCCTGACGGCACGATGAAAGTGGCCTGCCCGCGGCTGCCGAGCGCGGGCTCGACCGACGCCACCACCACATGCACGTCGGCGATGCCGCCGTTGGTGACCCAGGTCTTCGCGCCGTTCAGCACCCACTCGCCGGCGGCCTGGTCGTAGACGGCGCGNNCGGCGCGCCGAACATCTGCGGCAGCCATTCGGCGGCCTGCTCTGGGGTGCCATTGCCGGAGACCGCGACTGCGGCCAGGCAGCTGCCTGCCAGCGAGAGCCCGATCCCGGCATCACCCCAGAACAGCTACTCGAAGGCCACCGCGGTGCCAAGGCCGCTCGGCTCAAGCCATTGCCGGCCGAAGAAGTCCAGCGAGTAGAGGCCGATCTTGGCGGCTTCCTCCAGGACAGGCCAGGGCGTCTCCTCGCGCTCGTCCCACTCCGGTGCGGCGGGCCTGATGACGCGCACGGCAAAATCATGAACCCAGTCGCGCATTTCGCGCAGATCCGGGCTGAGCTCCAGCGAGAACGAGGCCGGCGAATCGCCGCTCATGTAACTCCTGGCCGCTGCTCTGCGGCATGGCCAAGGCCCGCTACTACCTGCTCACCGGCGAGATGGTGACCGGCGCCGAGGCCGAGCGGATCGGGCTGGTCAGTAAGGCACTGCCGGCCGGGGAAGGTGCTTGCCGATGCGCTGCGCGTCGCGGACGGCCTCGGGCCGGCAGCCAGCCCGCCATCCGGCTGACCAAGCGGGCGCTGAACGGCTGGCTCAGGATGGCGGGGCCGATCTTCGATCGGTCGGCCGCCTACGAGATGCTCACCTTCATGGGCGACGACGTCATCGAGGGCACCGCGGCGCTGCGGGAGAAGCGCGCCCCCGGTTCCCCTCCGCGCAGGCTCCCCCGGCCTGACGCCGGTCACCGGTCCGCCCGGCCGGCCGGGCGCTGCTCAGTCCTGCTCGTGCTTTTCCAGGAACGAGTACACGTCGGCCTCGTCCACGCCCGGGAAGCTGCCCCGGGGCAGCGCGGACAGGATGTGCGAGTGGGCGCGCGCGGACGGCCAGGCAAGGCCTTCCCAGCGCGCTGCCAGCCGGGCCGGCGGCCGCTGGCAGCACTCGCCGTCCGGGCACGCCGAGGTGACCCGCTTGACGGTCTCCCTGCCCCGGAACCACCGCGAGTGCTCGAACGGCACGCCCAGCGTGATCGCGAAATCGCGCTCAGGCCCGGGGTCTACGAAGGCGACGCACCAGTACGTGCCCGACGGCGTGTCGGAGTACTGGTAGAGCGGGCTGAACCGGTCCGCCGCGGCGAACACCTGGCGCCCTGACCACTCCCGGCACATCCGCTGCCCCTCGATCGCCCCGGCCTCGTCGGCGGGGAACACCACGCCGTCGTTCTCGTAGGCCTTATAGATGATCCCGCCGGCGTCGTTCTTGACGAAATGGCACGGCAGGCCCAGGTGGTGCGTCGCCAGGTTGGTGAAGCGGTGCGCGGCCATCTCGTAGGACACCGCGAACACGTCCCGCAGGTCCTCGACGGACAGGCTCCGCGCGTCCCTGGCCTCCCGCAGGAACCGCGCGGCCGGCTCCTCGGGTACGAGCACCGCGGCCGCGAAGTAGTTCGCCTCCACCCGCTGCCGGAGGAAATCGGCGAAGTCCAGCGGCGCGGAGTGACCGAGCACGAAGTGGCCGAGTGTCTGCAGCAGGACCGTCCGCGGCGTGTGCATGCCCAGGGACTCCTGCTTGAGATAGATGCGCCGGTTCCGCAAGTCCGTCACCGAACGCACTGACCGAGGCAAATCATGCACATATTTAACGGAGAATCCGTGGTGCCTCACCACCGACAGCAGCAGTCCCTGGGACAGGGCTCCCCCGGCGTATCCGGCCGCGGCCAGCGCCTCGGCGGCGGCCTGCTCGATCGGCGCGAAGTAGTTGCCCCGCTCCCGCATCATCGCGCGCAGGTCCACGTTGGCCTCCCGCGCCTCCTCCGGTGTCGCAGTCGGCTTGACCCGCTGCCTGCGCAGCTCGGCCTGCAGCGCGACGACGTGCTCGAGCACGTCGTTCGGCACGCGCGCGCCAGCCCGCAGGTAAGGCAGGCCGAGATCGGCATAGGCCGGGTCGCGCTGCGCATCGGCGAGGGCAATCTCGAGCTGCGCGCGGCGGCTCGGCGGCTGCTTGCGCAGCAACTCCCCTGGTGGCACGGACAGCGCCGCGGCGAGCGCCTCGACCAGAGACAGCTTCGGCTCGCGGCGGCCGTTCTCCAGCAGCGACAGCACGGACGCGGCGCGTCCCACCCGGGCACCGAGCTCGGCCAGGGTCAGCCCGCGGGCGCGGCGTGCGTGCCGGAGCCGTTGCCCGAACATCGCGAGGTCCAGGCCATCTGAGGTCAAGGGCGGCGATTCTTCTCGGATCAAATCTTGCATATGTTAACCTTAGACGAAAATCGGCGGATATTCACGCCTCTAATCCTGGTGATTCACCGGCTGGGCACGCAGGCTGTGGCTAACCGGGGACACAGGATGGCAGGAGGCCCCCATGACCAATCATCGCCTCGAGGGCATGAAGAACGGCAACGGCAAGGCCAGCACCAACGGGCAGGCCAGCACCAACGGGCAGCAGGCTGCCCGGCAGATCGACCAGCAGGCGGCCGCGTTGCGCCAGGAGTGGGCGGCGGATCCGCGCTGGGCCGGTATCGAGCGGACCTACTCGGCGGCGGACGTGATCAAGCTGCGCGGCTCGGTGCAGGAGGAGCACACGCTGGCCAGGATCGGGGCAGAGCGACTGTGGTCACTGCTGCAGCAGGAGCCGTACATCAACACGCTCGGCGCGCTGACCGGTAACCAGGCGGTGCAGCAGGTGCGGGCCGGACTGAAGGCCATCTACCTGTCCGGCTGGCAGGTCGCGGCGGACGCCAACCTGGCCGGCCAGACGTACCCGGACCAGAGCCTGTATCCGGTCAACTCGGTGCCGCAGGTCGTCCGGCGGATCAACAACGCGCTGCTGCGCGCGGACCAGATCACCTGGGCGGAGACCGACGGCGGCAACGACGGCGAGCAGCCGTACTGGCTAGCGCCGATCGTGGCTGACGCGGAGGCCGGCTTCGGCGGCGTGCTGAACGCCTTCGAGCTGATGAAGTCCATGATCGCGGCTGGCGCCTCGGGCGTGCACTGGGAGGACCAGCTCGCATCCGAGAAGAAGTGCGGCCATCTCGGCGGGAAGGTGCTGATCCCGACCGGCCAGCATGTCAGGACCCTCAACGCGGCCCGCCTCGCCGCCGACATCTGCGGCGTCCGCAGTCTTATCGTCGCCCGCACCGACGCTCAGTCGGCGAGCCTGATCACCAGTGACGTGGACGAGCGGGACCAGCGGTTCGTGACCGGCGAGCGGACCGCCGAGGGGTTCTTCCGGGTCCGCGGCGGCATCGAGTCCTGCATCGCCCGCGGCCTGGCCTACGCTCCGCATGCTGACCTGCTCTGGATGGAGACGGGCACGCCCGACCTGGCGGTGGCGCGCGAGTTCGCCGAGGCGATCAAGGCCGTCTACCCGGACCAGCTGCTCGCCTACAACTGCTCGCCGTCGTTCAACTGGCGGGCGCACCTGGACGAGGGCACGATCGGGAAGTTCCAGCGCGAGCTCGGGGAGATGGGCTACAAGTTCCAGTTCATCACGCTGGCCGGCTTCCACTCGCTGAACCAGGCGATGTTCGAACTGGCCCGCGGGTACGCCGCCGAGGGCATGCCGGCCTACGTCAGGCTGCAGGACGCCGAGTTTGCCGCCGAGGCCGACGGCTACACGGCCACCAGGCACCAGCGCGAGGTCGGCACCGGCTACTTCGACCTGGTCACCTCGGCCATCACGCCCGATGCCTCGACCGGGGCACTGCACGGCTCGACCGAGAGCGAGCAGTTCACCCCGGCGCACTGACCCTCGTCC
>PMSW01000027.1 GCA_003168215.1 Actinomycetota bacterium | reverse complement strand
CGGTCTGGTCCAAGCTCTGCGATCCGATCGCGGCCCGGGCAGTCGATGCGATGGGCGGATTGCTCGCCGAGGACCCGGACGAGCTCGGCGGCGAGCTACCGCCCGAGCTGCGCTCGGCGATGACGGCGATGACCGGCGGCATGGGCGGGCTCGGCGCCCTGGGCGGGCTCGGCCAGATGATGCGCAGAATCGGCGGGATGATGGTCGGCGGCCAGACCGGCGCTGCCATCGGCGCGCTCGCCCGCGAGGTCGTCAGCTCAACCGACGTCGGCCTGCCGCTCGGCCCGGAAGGCGTCGCGGCACTGCTGCCTGCGGGCGTCACCGCATTCGGCGAGGGGCTATCGGTCAACGCGGACGAGGTCCGGCTGTTCCTGGCCATGCGAGAGGCGGCACACCACCGGCTGTTCGCGCATGTTCCCTGGCTGCGCGCCCGGCTGCTCGGCGCCGTCGAGGACTATGCCAGGGGAATCACCGTTGACACCTCTGCACTGCGCGACGCAATGCCCGCGATCGATCCGGCAAACCCCGAAGCGCTGAACGAGGCCCTGGCCGGGGCTGCCCTCTTCCAGCCGGAGGATACCGAGCAGCAGAAAGCCGCGCTGGCCAGGCTGGAAACGGTGCTCGCCCTCGTCGAGGGATGGGTCGCGACGGTGGTCGACTCCGTGGCCGCCGACCGGCTGCCCCAGGCCAGTTCCCTCGCCGAGGCAATCAGGCGGCGGCGGGCCACCGGCGGTCCGGCGGAACGTACCTTCGCCACTCTGGTCGGGCTCGAGCTCAGGCCGCGCAGGCTCAGGGAGGCCGCAGCCATCTGGCGCGGTCTCACCGATGCGCGCGGTGTCAGCAGCAGGGACGCCGTCTGGGCGCATCCGGATCTGCTGCCGACCGCGGACGACTTCGACGACCCGGACGGATTCGTGCGCGGCAGGCCCGAACTGGATATCTCGGATCTCGATCCCGACAAGCACGGCACCTCCGATGGCACTGCCGGCGGCCCGGCCGGGCCGCCGGCCGGGCAGGACCCCCCCGCCGAAGGCCAGCCGCCACCGGAAGGCCAGCCGCCAGCGGGGAGCTAACCGAGGAGTGGCCGGCCGCTATCGGACGGCGAAGCAGCGGACGGGCGGCCGCGGACTGGAAGCTCTTCGCATGTGACGCTGCGGCGCGCCGTGGCGTTGCACACTGAGGCATGGAGACGACGGGCCAGCGCGGGCGCTGGATCAGTTACGGCCCGGTCCCGGCGGCAACGACCCCGGGCAGGTCAGGAGAGTACGCCGAGTAGCCGGACTCGTCGTCGCCCTCGAAGACCACCACGTAGCCCTTCATGACCGCTCCTTTCGCAGCCCGCTTGCTTCAGGATGCTCGACTCAGTCTTCGGCTTCAAGTAGCGCTCGGCCTGCCGATGACGGTAACCAGCCCAGGTTTCGAAGGATGGGTGAAATGCCGGCACGAACCGGACACGCGCCTCAGCCTCCAGCCGTCCCGCTCGAGTAAGGCGACAATCTTGCTGATCTTCATCGGCACGTGCCGGCCGGCGGGATCGGCACCCGCGGAGTAGCGGGCCAGCGCAATGAGCAAGCGCGGAAACCGCTGGACACCGTTCGAGCGCGCCGCAACGATCAGCACCGTGACGGATGAGAGTGATGGGCAGACATCGTCGCCCGCCAGTTCGAAACACGTGCGGTTCGTAGAGTTGCCCAGCGCGGCGATGACCGCATTGCTGGACGGGGACCTGACGCGGGCCAGCGCCGAGGCAGGGGTCGAGCTCACCGAGTACTTCGTGACCGGCAGAGCGCGGCGGCTCTGGCGGCTGCGGCTCGGCCAGCTGGCGGCGGACCCCGCTAGCGCTCGGTGGATCGTACGGGCAGCGGTAGCCGAGCCGGGAGGTGCCGTCGTCGGGCATGCCGGGTTTCACGGACCGCCCGATGAGGCGGGCATAGTCGAGATCGGCTACTCGGTATCTCCTGAATTCCGCCGCCAGGGGTACGCACGGGCCATGCTGGCCGAGCTGCTGCGCCGGGCCGCTGCCGAGCCCACGGTCAGGACCGTGCGGGCGACGATCAGTCCCGGCAACGCCGCGTCCCTGGCCACAATTTCCGGATTCGGCTTCGCTGAGGTCGGGGAGCAGTGGGACGACGAAGACGGCCTCGAACTCATCTTTGAAATCCCCGCCAATCGCAGGCCACTGCAGTCGATAGCCTGAGGATCCGGTCGGCGGGCGCGGCTGGGTGCCCCGGCTGCGTACCGCGGCTGGGTGCCGCGCCATCGGGTGATGCGAGCAGCGGAACTGTCGGCCCTGCCTGTCACTCTGAGCCCCGTGAGGCCAGCGCTTAAACCAGGTCTGCTTCCCGTCTGGCGGGATCGCGACACCCTGCAGATCGGCATCGATCCGCGCCGCGCCGTGGCGCTCACCGGAATGGCCGGTGTGGCCTGGGTGATCAGCTTGCTCGACGGAAGCCGCGACCGCGCGCAGGTAATAGCGGCAGCCGCTGATCGCGGAATGCCGGCGCAGCTGGCCGACCGGGTGCTCACCCTGCTGGCCGCGGGCGGCGCGCTGGAGGACTTCCCCGCTAGCACCTACCGGGTGCTGCCCAGGCAGCTGCGCACGCGGCTGGCCCCCGAGTTAGCCGCCGCGTCCCTGGCGCATGGCTACGGCGACGGCGGTGCGCGGACGCTTGCGCGGCGGCGCGCGGCGCACGTCCGCATCCTGGGGGGAGGCCGGCTGGAGCCAAGCATAGCGGGCATCCTGGCCACGTCAGGGATAGGCCGGGTGGACAGCGAGGATGCTCAGCCGCCGGGATCGGCGGCCGCTCAGCCCAGCCGGGCGCGGGGATCGGCGGGCACTCCATCCGGCATGGCGCAGTCGCAAGTGCCCGCGGCGCAGGTGCCCGCGGCGCGGGTGCNNGCGGGTGCATTCGGCGCGGGTGCATTCGGCGCGGGTGTATGCGGCGCGGGCACGGGCGCGTGCTGCCCTGCCGGACTTGGCCGTGCTTATCGGAACCCCGGACCCGGAACTAGCCGCCAGGCTGATGCGCGAGCGGACACCGCACCTGGCTGCCTCGGCGAGCGAGGCGATCGGCGTGGTCGGCCCGCTGGTGATTCCTGGCAAGTCGGCATGCTTGCGCTGCCTGGACCTGGCCAGGACCGATCGCGACCCGGCCTGGCCGCTGATCCTGGCGCAGCTGGCAGGCCGCCAGCCCGATCCCGCCGCCTGCGACGCCGCTCTCGCTGCGGCGGTGGCCGCTCAGGTCACCGCCCAGGCGCTTGCGTTCATTGACCGGCCAGCTCAGGCCGGCCCGGTGACCAACGGAACACTGGAACTCGTGCTCCCCGGATGGCAATGGCGCCGCAGAACCTGGCCGCCCCACCGGGACTGCGCATGCGGCAGGCGCNNGGCAGGCGCGCCCCGGCATAACGACCCGGCATAGCGACCCGGCCTAACCCGGACTGCGCAGTGGCAGGCGCGCCCCGGCATAGCGGAGAATAGAGATCATGAGCGATCTGCCCCGCCGCGCCGTCACGCGCACAGCGAAGCTGGCCACGCTGCCGGTCGGGCTAGCAGGCCGTACCGCGCTAGGACTCGGCAAGCGCCTCGGTGGCCGGCCGGCTGAGCTGGTGGCCCAGGAGATCCAGCAGCGCACGGCCGAGCAGATCTTCAGGGTCCTTGGCGAGCTCAAGGGCGGCGCCATGAAGCTTGGCCAGGCGCTATCGATCTTCGAAGCCGCCCTGCCACCGGAGATCGCCGGACCCTACCGGGCTACCCTGGCCAGGCTGCAGGAATCCGCGCCGCCATTGCCAGCCCGGGCCGTCCACAAGGTCCTCGCCAGCGATATGGGCGAGGACTGGCGGGCCAGCTTCGCCGAGTTCGATGACAATCCGGCAGCCGCCGCCTCCATCGGGCAGGTGCACCGTGCCGTCTGGCAGGACGGGCGGCAGGTCGCTGTCAAGATCCAGTATCCCGGGGCGGGCAAGGCGCTGATCAGCGACTTCAACCAGCTGAGCCGCGTTGGCCGGCTTTTCAGTGCGCTCATGCCCGGGCTCGACGTCAGGCCGCTGCTCACCGAACTGCGTAACAGGGTGGCCGAGGAACTCGACTACCGGCTGGAGGCTACCTCCCAGCAAACCTTCGCCGATGTCTATGCTGACGACCCGGACGTCTCTGTCCCGAATGTGATCGCGGCGACAGACCACGTGCTCATCAGCGAATGGATGGACGGCACCCCGCTATCGCGGATCATCGCCGACGGCACAAAGGAAGAGCGGGACCGGGCCGGGATCCTGATCGTCCGCTTCCTCTTCTCGGGTCCCGCCAGGGCCGGCCTCCTGCATGCGGACCCGCATCCGGGTAATTTCCGCCTGCTCGCCGATGGCCGGCTCGGCGTACTCGACTTCGGTGCGGTGGACAGGCTGCCGGACGGCTTCCCGCCGTTCTTCGGCAAGCTGCTGCGGCTCATGCACGAAGACGGGAACCTCGAGGACGTGGAGCACGAGCTCCGGGCACACGGATTCCTCAGGGAAGGCGTCAGCGTCGATCTGGCGGCCCTGCGTGCTTTCCTGGCACCGCTCGCCGAGCCATCCAAGGTGGAATCCTTCAAGTTCAGCCGCGAGTGGCTGCGCGGCGAAGCGACGCGGTTCACTGACCTGCGTTCATCAAGCGTCGCACGGCGGCTCAACCTCCCGCCCTCCTACGTGCTCATCCACCGCGTATCGACGGCCGGGGTGGGGGTGCTCTGCCAGCTCGAGTGCGAAGGACCGTTCCGGGCTGAGGTGCTCCGGTGGATGCCCGGCTACACGGAGCAGGCTGAGCCAGGCACAAAAGGATCCCGGACCCCGGATGAGCCGGGGTCCGGGACCTGCGCCCCGGGGCCGAACGATGAACCAGCCGAACAATGAGCCCAGCCAAACAATGAGCCCAGCCAAACGTGAAACCAGCCAAACGTGAAACCAGCCNNAACGTGAAACCAGCCGGACGATGAACCCAGCCGGACGATGAACCCAGCGGTCAGGGGTTCAGGCGCAAGGCCAGCTCCGCGCGCAGCCGCATGGCATCGCAATGCGCACGAACCAGATTCCGCTCGGCCCGCTCGGCCCGGCGCGACGCCCTGTTGAGTGCACGCAGCCGCCGGGCCTGATTCTGCTCCTGGGCCGCCTCCTGCATGCGGCGCTGTCGCTGCATGGCGACTTCATGATCGAGATACATCCTGCACCACCGTCCTGGTCCTTGCCCAGCCGGGGCTGGGCACCTCTCGTCTGCGGCCGGCGCACGGCGCCGGCCGCCCTCGTCCGCGACAGGCCCATGGCCCGGGCAGCTCCCGTCGGCGACGGGAACTGCCCAGACCCGGGCAATCCGGTCAGGCAGCTACCTCGGCCTTCCGCGGGCGTCCGCGCGGTCTCTTGCGCGGCACGATCTCGCCGCGCAAGAACAGCTCTCCGCCCCAGACGCCCCAGGGCTCGCTCCGCTCGACCGCACCGGACAAGCAGGCGATCCGGGCCGGGCAGCCCCGGCACAGCGCCTTGGCGCACTCCACGTCCTCCGGCGACTCGGCGAAGAACAGCTCCGGGTCGTCCGTGCACGGCAGGTACTGACCGCCCGGCAGTCCAGACGTGGCTACCGTGGCCGCAACTGCCGACGGAGCTATCTCGGCCGACGGAGCTATCTCGGCCGACCGACCTACCCCGGCCGACGGACCTACCCCGGCTGGCCGGAAGACCTGCTCGGAGTCGGCCGGCCGGACAGCTGTTACCGGCAGTGGCGGAGCCCCGGCCTGCCGGGCGACCGTGCCCGTTCTGGTGATGACGGCCGCTCGCGCGACCTGTGCCTCGAACCCCGCCGGTCCCTCCAAGACGGCGGTGGTGCCGGGCGAATGCATCGGAGCCAACCCCTCTCATCTGCTCGTCGCAGCGTCTCTCACACGTCTGACAAAACGGTGGGCTCGCATGACAAAGGCCGCGAACCCTTGTCGGGTCCGCGGCCTTGAGGGGATCAGGCCGGTCGTTCTAGACCGGATCCCTCGGCGGAAGCGGACCCAACGCACCGCCACTTGCGGCGGCACTGCGGGCCTGGTTCGGGTACTGCTTGCGGACGGACGGCTGCCCCTGCGGGAGCCCGGAAACGGCCTTCGCGAGGCCATATCCCGAGACCCCTGCACCCTGAATGGCCCGCGGACGCACGAAGGTCACGGCACCACTGGGGCACTGGTGAGCCGCATCGACAGAGCCGGCCATGAAGGCGCCCGTAGCCGGCCAGCACTTAACCGCGCGCGCACCGGCGGCAGCCGTAGCGTCGGAGATCGAGTTCACCATCACGAGCACCCCCTTCCGGACATCGTCAATGGGCCCGTGGACATGGATGCAGCCTACGTAGCCGCGACGGGCCGGGGCAACTCTTTTTTCTGCGCGCTGTCGCGCGGGTC